>JBFJJO010000126.1:0-6132 GCA_041612215.1 Methylophaga sp. | reverse complement strand
GTTGCAGTTGCCTCATTCATACCAATCAACTCAACTTCGGTAGCTTCACGCCTGAATTTGATTACCACCTTATCCAGTGCTGAGACCGAGGTGATATCCCAGAAATGTGCATGGCTAAGGTCGATGACAACCTTATTGAGCGCCTCTTTAAAATCAAAACCAGCAGCGAATTTATCGGCTGAAGCGAAAAACACTTGGCCAAGAATCTGATACCGACGCAGTGTGTCTTCGTGGCTCAGCTCACTTTTAACCACCATAAATTGACCCACTTTATTGGCAAAGAACAGCGCCGCCAATAAGACACCGACAAATACGCCAATTGCCAAATTATGGGTGGCCACTACGACAATCACTGTCACGACCATGACAATATTGGTCGACATGGGGTGTTTTTTCATATCGCGAATTGAATCCCATGAAAAGGTACCAATTGACACCATGATCATGACCGCAACTAACGCCGCCATCGGAATTTGCACTAACAAATCATCAAATACCAGAATCATCAAAATCAAAAATACACCCGCTGATAGGGTCGATAAACGGCCCCGGCCACCGGACTTGATATTGATAACTGACTGACCAATCATCGCGCAACCCGCCATACCTCCTAAAAGGCCTGAACCAATATTAGCAACACCCTGACCTTTACACTCACGGTTTTTATCACTGCTGGTATCGGTCAAATCATCAACAATGGTTGCTGTCATCATAGATTCCAACAAACCGACCACGGCTAGTGCGATGGCGTACGGAAAGATTATCGCCAGCGTTTCAAAATTGAGCGGTACATCCGGCCATAAGAAAATCGGCAAGGTATCCGGTAAATCCCCCATATCACCGACAGTGCGGATATCAAGATTCAAAAATATCGCCACCAACGTCAATACCACAATGGTAACCAGCGGTGACGGTAATAATTTGCCCACTCTGGGGACATAAGGGAATAAATAAATAATGCCCAGACCGGCTGCTGTCATGGCATAAACATGCCAGGTAACATTCGTCAGTTCCGGCAATTGCGCCATAAAGATCAAAATGGCCAGCGCATTAACAAAGCCGGTTACTACTGAGCGCGAGACAAAACGCATCAAGTCGCCGAGCTTTAAATATCCTGCCCCAATTTGCAAAACACCGGTCAGCAATGTTGCCGCCAGCAAATATTCCAGGCCATGCTCTTTCACCAGCGTAATCATCAGTAAGGCCATGGCACCCGTTGCGGCAGAAATCATGCCCGACCGACCACCAACAATAGAAATAATGACAGCAATACAAAAAGAGGCATATAAACCCACTTTGGGGTCAACACCGGCGATGATAGAAAAGGCAATCGCCTCGGGAATTAAAGCCAGCGCGACAACGATACCGGCGATAAGATCGCCACGTACATTACCCAGCCAATCGCGTTTAAGCGTTTGCAGCATAGAGAGTTCCTAATTAGAAATTTTGTGAAGCTTGTACCGTTTGCAGGCACGGCTGACCGCCAAAGAAATAAGCGATTTTTTGAGAATAGCCAAGACTGGCTGAATGCTAAGGTGGATTCATTATTTGATTTTAAGTATATGAAAAGCTCGCTAATTATAGCCCGATTGGCCTAGCGGTCTCAAATATGAATACTTTTCCCAGTCGTTATAAAGTATCAACGCAGCTGCTACAATCTGCCGATTAATTGATTTTTAACAGGATTATATGGACGCTTACCAGCAACTCCTAGAACAGCTAAGATTGTATCCACATCTGTCAACGTTTACCGGCCTTACGGTTTTACTGATTATTTCATGGCTTGCTAACTGGATTGTTAAGCGCATTCTGGTTCGTGGCATATATAAAATGCTCCGTACCTCTGCTGTCAGCGGGCATAGTACCCTGGCTGATTCCCCATTTATTGCCCGATTAGCCAATATTGTACCGGCAGTCATTTTGGCCTTGGGTATCAATCTGGTGCCCGGCTTACCCGAATTTTTGATAACTGTTGTACAGAATGTCAGCAATGCTTTTATCGTGCTGACCATCGCATTGGCTATCAGCAATCTGCTAACGGTGATGAATAATGCTTATGAAAAACGTCCGGACGCCTATTTAAAACCCATCAAAGGCTATATTCAGGTAGTTAAAATCGTCGTGTTCGCCATCGCGACCATTTTGGTGATTGCCTCACTGATAGATCGTTCACCCTTAATTTTACTTTCCGGTTTGGGCGCGATGGCAGCGGTGTTATTACTGATTTTTCAGGATACCCTGTTGTCACTGGTAGCCAGTGTACAAATCAGCTCCAATGATTTGATCCGTGTTGGCGACTGGATTGAAATGCCCCAACTGGATGCTGATGGCGATGTCATTGATATTGCCCTGCACACTGTCAAAATACAGAACTGGGATAAAACAATCAGCGTTATCCCGACCAAACGGTTTTTGAGTGATCCGTTTAAAAACTGGCGCGGCATGAAAGAAACTGGTGGTCGCCGTATCAAGCGCAGTATATTAATTGATCAGCAGTCGATCCATTTTCTGAACACTGAAGAAAAACAAAATCTTCACAGGTTCAACCTGCTAAACACCTATCTTATCGATAAACAAGCCGATATTGATGCCTGGAATCATAAGTTGGAAGAATGGGGTAAAGAGCCGGTCAATACGCGTCGGATAACCAATGTTGGTTGTTTTCGGGCGTATGTCAGTCAGTATTTAAAACACCACCCACAGATCCGCCAGGATTTGACGCTGATGTCACGACAATTGTCACCGACCGCTGATGGTCTGCCGCTGGAAATCTATTGCTTTACCAGCACCATCGAATGGACTGAATACGAGGGTATTGCTTCCGATATTTTTGATCATTTACTGGCGATTTTGCCAGAATTTGGCTTGCGTGTATTTCAGCACCCTAGTGGTATTGATATGCGGGAACTCGGCAAACAAGGTCTGTCTAACGCTGCACCTATCACTTAATGCCGGCTGATCGCAGCGGCGCAATTGGACTCGCGGCATGCAGCTTCAGCTAACGTCACGGCAAATAAGTTTATTGATATTGATGCTGGCCGCTTTGACAGCAATGGCGCCATTAGCAATTGATGCTTATTTACCGGCCATGCCGACCATGGCCGAACAATTAATCATTCCGATACATGATGTTGAACTATCGTTAAGTTTATTTCTCGGTGGTTTTGCGATAGGCCAAATCATTGGTGGTCCGCTCTCAGATCATTTTGGCCGGCGACGCATTATTTTTAGTGGCATCAGCCTGTTTATAATTGGCAGCGTCGGCATTATTGCCAGCCAAAGTATCAATGCGCTATGGCTGTGGCGATTGGTACAGGCATTAGGTGGCGGTTTGGCAATCGTCAATTCCTCTGCCGTCATCAGGGACATCAGCAGCGGCCGCGACAGCGCCCGGCATTTATCACAAATGGCGATCATTATGATGATCGCTCCTTTGATGGCACCGATTATTGGCATGGTGTTACTGCACCTGTCCGGTTGGCGATCTATTTTTGTCTTTTTGATGATTTATGCCCTACTGCTTGGCTGGCTTTTATTTCGATTTCTGCCAGAAACCCACCAAAAGGCTGCCAATCGTCCCAGTGCAATGAAACGTTATTTGTCGGTACTCAGTCATCGTCAGGCAATGGGATTTTTAGCGGCGCAGTGTTTTTCGTTTGGTGGCTTGTTTACTTTTATTACCGCATCACCTTCTGTTTACATGGGCTATTTCAGCGTCAGCGAAACCCTCTATCCGTTTTTATTTGGCGCGAATGTGCTGGTGATGGTGGTATTTAATCGGCTAAATATGCGTTATTTGCGTTATCACTCGCCCGCTTTTTTACTGACCATCGGCCAAATGCTGCAGTTATTGGTTGGCTTAATGTTGCTGGCTTATGTTTTATTGAGCCCTTCACCGCAGCTTTGGCTGCTGGTCTTTGGCATTATGATGTTTATTGGCTTTCAGGGATTAACCGTTGCCAATGCTATTGCCAGCACCGTTGAGTTTTTTCCGCACAGCGCTGCAACAGCCACTGCATTGTTAGGTGCTTGTGGCTTTATGACTGGCGCCGCCAGTGGCTGGTTGGTAACTTCGCTGAGTGATGGCAGTCCGTTACCGATGATTTTGGTGATGAGTCTCTGTGCCATTTTAGGACTGGCACTGAAATGTATTATTCAGGCCGACTTCTGGGCTAAACTCGAAAAATCAATGGTTTAACCAGCTTTTAGCCTCAGGCTACTTGATACCTTGAGTCCTGATTAAAATATCATTTGTGGATACGACTGCGGTGCGAGAACCTCTTTCTGAGTCTGATGCTTGCAGCATGCATAACGCGAAGAAATCGTGCATGAATTGGCATTGACCATTTTCAAGCAATCGTTCAATGGCCAGACAGGTAGTGCAGATAAAATTGTTTAGCGGTACGGCCGCTGTGACTGGCGCGACTCATCGCAAATAAACGTGCAGCTTCATGCAATTGCTGACGGTCAATACTCTGATCGGTAAACAGTGCATCAACAATAGCAAAGTAACTATCCCAGCCAGCAGGATAAAATGACAGCCACATGCCAAATCGATCTGATAACGCCAGCTTGTCTTCCAGACTATCAGTGTAATGCACTTCACCGTCGACGACTTTGCTCAGCTGATTTTCCGATTGCCTTTCCGGCAGCAAATGCCGGCGATTAGAGGTGGCATAAATCCGTACATGTTCAGGTGGCATTTCCAATCCGCCCTCAAGCAAACTTTTCAACGGTTTATAACTGACATCGGCTTCTTCAAAAGACAAATCATCACAGAAAACAATAAATTTAAACGGCCGGTCTTCCAGATCATCGAGAATATCCGGCAACCAGTTCAAATCATCTTTATCGAGTTGCAACATACGCAAACCATTCTCAGCAAACTCATTAAGCAAGGCCTTAATAAGCGAGGATTTACCGGTACCGCGACTCCCCCAAAGTAGCGCATGGTTACTGGTATCACCTTGCAAAAAACGTCGGGTATTATCAAGCAAGGCAGACTTTTGGTTATCGATCCCAATCAACTGCTGTAAACGAACCGGATCCGGGCGACTGACGGCTTTGAGTTTCTGACTATTGGCCCGCCAAACGGCGGCATGAATATGGTGCCAATCAAGATTGTTCATAACTTAAATTCCTGCTTCACGGTTATCTGGCATCAAATGTATTGCTTCAGCCAGCAGTGACACGCCAATAGTTTCGCCAATTTTTAATGCATTACGACTGACCACATGTTCCGGCACATCCATTTGCATTATTGCCTGCTCAGCCGCCGGAATGCTTAGCAATACAGTAGTGATACCTCTTAACGTAATCATATCGCTGATAATGCCGGTTAAGGGATTTTCCTGCTCACCCTGCGATGGCCTGCGCCGTTGATGCAATAACACTTTGCTTGGTGAGATAGTCCAGTGCACCTTATCACCCGGATTAAACTGATGGTTATCAGTAATGGCCAGACGCTGGCCACACCAAAGTAAATTAGGACTGCCAAGCTGTTTGCCAAGGGTACCTGAAAACAAATTACGGGCATCGACCTGCCGGGCCACTGCCAGCGTTGCCGGCCGGTGTAAAACTTTGTCTACCGGCCCCTGCTGCAAGCTACTGCCCTGATGAATCACACACATTTCATCGGCCAGCATGGCCGCCTCATCCAAATCGTGGGTGACCAGCACAATCGGCATCGACAGTTGTCGGCGCAGACTGTGTAGCTCCAAATACAACTTACGCCGCGTAACTTTATCAACCGCCGAAAACGGCTCATCAAGCAATAACACCTGCGGCTCCCGTGCCAACGCCCGCGCAAGAGCAACCCGTTGTTGCTGACCACCGGATAATTGGCTGGGATAACGGTCCGCCAAACCATGCAAATTAACTTGCTGTAATAAGTCGTCAATTCGTGAAGTATTGCTTTTTGCCTGTTCTGGTAATGCCAGTCGGAGGTTATCAGCGACGCTTAAATGTGGAAATAATGCATAGTCCTGAAACACCATACCGACCCGGCGCTGTTGCGGTGACAGGTTAATGTCCGTGCTACTATCCTGCCATACCGCGTTGTTGCAGGTAATTAAACCTTCATGAGGTTTCAATAAACCGGCAATCGCCCGTAATATGCTGGTTTTTCCGGCG
>JBFJJO010000125.1:0-6158 GCA_041612215.1 Methylophaga sp. | reverse complement strand
GCCAACAGCTGGCAGCGCCCGGCAGTATTTGACTGGTTACAACAGCATGGCAATGTTGTTGATAGAGAAATGTACCGAACCTTTAATAATGGTATTGGCATGGTCGTGGTTGTCGCAGCAGATCAAGCTGATGAAACGGTTAATACCTTGACTGGCCTTGGTGAAACCGCCATGCATATTGGCCAAATCGAAGCTTCAGACGACAGTGAGCGCGTGATTATCCAATGACAAAGGCGAGACTGGTTATTTTGATTTCCGGTCGTGGTAGCAATATGCAGTCGATTATCCGAGCCATTGATGCCGGTGACCTCAATGCTGAAATTGTTGCGGTGATCAGTAATCGTCCTGATGCTGCCGGTCTGCAAACCGCTGCCATTGCCGGTATCGATGCGCAGTTGATTAATCATCGTGATTTTGACAGTCGTGAAGCATTTGATATTGAATTAGCCAGAACGATAGATCAGTATCAACCAGACTTTGTCATCCTTGCCGGTTTTATGCGAATTTTAACGGCTGGATTTGTCAAACACTTTGCCGGTAAGCTGATTAATATCCACCCGTCCCTGCTACCCAAATTTAAAGGTTTGCATACCCATCAGCGCGCCATTGAAGCAGGGGAACAAGAGCATGGTGCCAGCGTGCATTTTGTCACTGCTGAGCTTGACGATGGTCCGGTAATTTTACAGGCCAAAGTACCTGTTTTAGCTGAAGATACCCCTGAGTCACTGGCGGCGCGGGTATTGGTTGAGGAACATAAGCTGTATCCTGATGCCATAAAGCTGTTGATTCAACAAGGCGCTTAATATGAGACTACTGCTGACCGGCTTTTTGCTGCTGTTAGCGTCGACCCTGCATGCCGAACCTTTACCTGATTTTTCTGCAAACTATCAGGTCGAGCTCAACGGGATTCAGGCAGGTGAGCTGCGACAAACACTTAGCACCGATTCTGCCGGACAACGAATATTTGTTTCAACAACACAGGCCAAAGGTGTTTTTGCCTTTATCAAACCTGACGTGATTGAAGAGACCAGTTTTTGGATGTATCACGAAGAGCGTATTCGGCCTCTGTTTTACCGTTATTCCCGAGATGGTGGTCGCAAGGACAAAATGCTGACCATGGATTTTTACTGGGACAAACACGAGGTACATATCGATGATCGTGAGCATCCCTGGGATCTGGAAATCCAAAACAATACGCTGGACAAACTGGTCTATCAGTTACAGGTTATGCATGATTTAAGTGACCAGCGTGACCAGCTGACCTATACCATCGCCGATGGCGGCAAACTGAAAAGTTACGAAATCGTCCGTCTCGGTGAAGAAACCATCGACACGCCAATGGGCAAAATTGCAGCTGTTAAGCTGACCCGCGAACGTGATGCTGACAGTGATCGCAAAACCACACTCTGGTGCGCGCCGGCATTGGGTTATCTTCCCGTCAAACTCGAGCACATTGAAAAAGACGATAGCCGATTTACCGCTTATTTGCGAAAACTCGATGGCATTCCAACCAATGCTTTTCAAAGAACCACCACCGCCAATGCCACTGAATAACGCTGACAAACATTTTGAAATCATTGCAGAAAAGCCGGTTTTTAAAGGCTTTTTTGGTGTTAACGAACTGACTGTCCGTCATACCTTATATCAAGGTGGTTGGAGCGCCCCGTTAAAACGCGAAGTATTTCATCGCGGTGAATGTGTGGCGGTAATTTTGTATGATCCCGCTCAAGATTCAGTGGTCATTATCGAACAATTCCGTGTCGGTGCGCTGCAGCTAAACGATGAACGTGCCTGGCTACTGGAAATCGTCGCCGGTGCTATCGAGCCCGGTGAAACACCTGAAGATGTTGCACGCCGTGAAGCCTTTGAAGAATCCGGTTGTAACATTCAGGAATTAATCAAAATCAATGAGTTTTTCACCTCACCGGGTGGCACTTCTGAGCTTTTGCATTTATTTTGCGGCAAGATTGATAGCGGCAATGTTGGCGGCTTTCATGGCGTGGAAGACGAAAATGAGGATATCGCCGTTGCAGTACTGCCATTTCATGATGTATACCAACTGCTCAATGACGGCAAAATTATTTCAGCAATTCCGATTATTGCCATTCAATGGCTATATATTCACCGGGAACAAATTCGCCAAAAATGGGCCTGATTCATCCGGTTGAAAATAGATTGCCACGGCCTGTTGCCTCGCAATGAAAAATGATTATGACATCGTTAAACGTCTCATTACGAGCGACAGCAAAACAATCCAGCCCGGCAGCCATTGGATGACTAATCCTTCCGGCCCGACAAAAGATTAAAAACAAAGGAAGCTTGATGAACAAAGTTCTGATTTCAGTACTGGGCAGTGATCAGCCGGGCATTATGGCCGCGGTTGCCAAAGTGATTCAGCAGCGTCATTGCAATATCGAAAACCTCAGCCAGACGCTGCTGGAGAACGTGTTCGGCGCCCTGCTACTGGCATCAATTCCAGATACGGAAACACCAGAAGCACTTCAACAAACCATCGAAAAAGCATGTGAGTCGATGGGTCTGTTTATCAATGTTCATCTCTGGGATGAACACACCACTGACTGGCAACAACAAAAACCTGAAGTACAGCCTTATATTATTACCTGCATCGGTCCGGACAGGCGCGGTCTGGTAGCTGAAGTCGCAGGTGCACTGTTTACCCATGGCGTTAACATCACCAATATTCAGGCAATATTCAAAGGCGGTAAAAACCCGATGGATAACCTGATGGTATTTGAAATCGACGTACCACGCGCCACGGTTATGGATGATTTGCGTGATCTCCTAAACGGAATATCACAACGTCTGGATTTGGAAATCAGCGTTCAGCATCGCAAAATTTTCGAGTCGGTCAGCAACATCCTTAATTAAATACCACGCAGCCCCGAATTTTTAGGAAGCCACATGCTTAATCAAAAAGACATTATCTCAACGCTGCAAATGGTTCGTGAAGAAAATCTGGATCTACGCACCGTCACGGTCGGTATCAATCTGACCGATTGCGTCAGCGATGACCTTGGCACATTCAAACGTAAAATTTACGACAAAATCACCCGCTACGCTGGTAAATTAGTTGAAACCTGCACCCGCATCGAACGCCGTTATGGCATCGAAGTCGCCAATAAACGCATTTCTATCAGCCCTATTGGTGTGGTTGCCGCGCCGTTTTCTTCCGAACAAATGGTCGAAATCGCCCTGACGCTGGATAAAGCTGCCAATGAACTCGGCATCGATTTTATTGGTGGTTTCAGCGCCATGGTCGAAAAAGGCATGAGCAGCGGCGATCGCGCGCTGATTGATGCCATTCCCCAGGCACTAACACAAAGCAAACGGGTCTGCTCATCGGTCAACGTTGCCAGCACCCGCGCCGGTATCAATATGGATGCCATCTATCGTATGAGCCATGTCATCAAAGAAGCGGCTGAGCTGACTGCCAAAGATGATGGCCTGGCTGCAGCAAAACTGGTGATATTTGCCAATATCCCCCAAGACGTTCCGTTTATGGCCGGTGCCTATTTAGGCATTGGTGAAGCAAATGCAGTGGTCAGTGTTGGTGTCAGCGGTCCCGGTGTCGTTAAAGCGGCGTTAGAGCGTGCTTTTGCTGAAGATGAAAATATGGATCTCAGCCGCGCAGCTGACGTCATTAAACAAACCGCTGCCCGCTTAACCCGTGCCGGTGAGCTCGTTGGCCGTGAAGTCGCCCAAATATTAGGTTTGCCGTTTGGGATTGTTGATTTATCTTTGGCACCTACGCCTAATAAAAATGACAGTGTCGGTGAGATTTTTGAAGCGATTGGCCTCCCAGCCATCGGCGCACCGGGCAGCACCGCATTTTTAGCGATGCTCAATGACGCCGTTAAAAAAGGCGGCGCGTTTGCCAGCTCACATGTCGGTGGCCTGAGTGGTGCGTTTATTCCGGTCTGTGAAGATTTAAGCATTGCTGAATCGGCCCGAAATGGCACGCTGAGTCTGGAAAAACTCGAAGCCATGACGGCGGTTTGCTCGGTCGGTCTCGATATGGTGGCCCTGCCCGGCGATACCTCAGCTGAAATGCTGGCCGCCATTATTGCTGATGAAATGGCGATTGGTGTTATCAATAAAAAAACAACTGCCGCCCGCTTAATCCCTGCTCCCGGTAAAAAAGCCGGCGATCATGTGGTGTTTGGCGGTTTGCTCGGTGAAGGGCCGGTGATGGCAGTGAATATGGGTAGTCAGGAAAACCGCTTTGTCCGTTTGGGTGGGCGTATTCCGGCACCGATTCAAAGTTTAGTCAACTGATTTTGGGGTTGGAGTTATTTGACTAGACAAGTTGTATTACGCCCTTGCCCTTTAGCATTGTACATGGCTTCGTCAGCCTGTTTGACGAGCTGATTAAAATCAATTTTATCAGCAGGTTTAGCTGAGCTGATGCCTATGCTGACTGTAATTGAATCACAAACGAATTGTGTTTGTTGGATGGAACGATGCAAACGTCTTGCAAATAATTCGGCCTGATGTGAATCCGTTTCAGGCATCAAAATAATAAATTCTTCTCCTCCGAAACGACAAATAATATCCGATAACCTGGCCTGACTTTCCAGAAGTCGACTGAGTTGAATTAATGTTTGATCGCCAACATCGTGACCAAGGGTATCGTTTATCTGCTTAAAGTAGTCGACGTCAATCATAAGCAATGATGTCTGCGTTGAAGAACGCTGAGATTGAGCCATGATAGTTGTTGCTTGGCGTTTCAGTTCGCGACGGTTGACCAGACCGGTCAACTCATCAGTAATAGACTGTTGTTGAAGCAATTGCGCTTTATTTTCAAGTTCATTTTGTGTGTCTAATAGCTTTCTAAGAAGCTGTTTTTGCTTATCAGCGACAGCAAAAGTCCAGTAAATATCTTGGGCCTCACTTAAATTTGCATTGACACTCACCGGAATTTTTTTGCTGCCTTCCTGCTGCAATTCCAACAGCACTTCGACACATTTCCCCTCATGAATGATCAATGGCAGCACATAACTGTCAAACATAATTCTGGAAGCTTTACTAAAAAGACTAATGATCGGTTGACCAACCAAACTCGTATCAATGCCCAATTCATCACGCATGTATTGATTAAGATAGGTGATTATTCGTTTTCCACTACTATCGCTATCGCTTGTAACCACTAAGCCAACTGGAAATTTATCGAATTCAGTGGACCTGATAAGGTTCATGTTTGCAGACTTTTGGTCAGAAAAGACCTCATTGCATTGACAACAAGAGCGGGCGAACTCATATGTGGGCAATGCCCCTCTGCTTCAATAACTTTGGTCTCCGCTAACGGCATTTGATTTTGCATATAGTTTGTAACGTCTAATGACGTAAGCGCATCCCAACGGCTCTGTATCAGTAAGGTCGGATGTTGATTAAGTGGCAATAACCATCGGTAATCAGAAAAAAAAGTTGCTCTAGCGAAATTCTTGGCAACCACTGGATCGGTCGAACAAAAACTGTCATTAAGCTCTCCAACAAGTTCCTGTGAATGGTTTTGCCCCATGACCAATGGACTGAGATAACTCGCCCATCCAATATAGTTACTATCCATTAAATCTATTAGTTCTTGCAGATCTTCATATTCGAATCCGCCGAAGTAACCAGGCGGATCATTCATAAAATAGGGTGAGGGACAAACCATTATCAAATTATTGATTCGCGCGGGAATTTCTTGTGCCGCTAATAGTGAAATAATGCCGCTGACCGAATGTCCAATGAGTGTCACATCATAGAGGTCAAGCGCTTCACATATCTCGATAATATCTTGCGCATAACCTTCAAGTGAAGCATACCGATCACGTTCGTAGGCATCAATTTGAGAACTGCCAGAGCCAACATAGTCAAAGGATATTAACTGGTAGTCTTCAGCAAAATGTGGCGAAATGAAACGCCACATCCTTTGATCACAGCCAAATCCATGTGCCATTAAAATAACTTTTTTTCCCGATCCATCTATATTGATGTTATTTCTTTCGATAAAAGATTGCCTAAACATATTGCTCTGTTCTGTGATGAATTGGGTGCATAAGCCTTTTCAAGCCAAAACGTTTTTCATTTAATTTGCAGTTGCCAACTATAAACTTATTGTGTCTGAGCCAATTATTGTCCCATTTCGCCTTAAT
>JBFJJO010000124.1:0-6177 GCA_041612215.1 Methylophaga sp. | reverse complement strand
CGCTGGTGAGCATCGTCAAGAACTGAACACCCCTCGGCACTGGCCGAGGTCAAGGCAACACCCTGGCACCGCCAGTAAAATTCGATGATTTTGACGTTCTCAGGAAACCAACGGTAAATCCTGGGGCGGTAGCGTGTCTGATGCAGATCAAACCGCCGCAGGAGTAGGCTTCACTTGCTTTTGTCGGAGGGGCCGGGCGGCGTTCCGCGCCCTGCCGCGATGCTTTTTGATTTGTTGAGTGCTTGTGCTCAATTTCAGTCCGCATCCCGATCGAACAAGTCATTCCGATATTTACAATCAACTTTTTGGATACCTTCCATGCACAGTCTGGAAGACATCAAACTCGCTATCATCGGTCTGGGCTATGTCGGGTTACCTCTGTCGTGGAATTCGGCAAGCATCGCTCCGCAGTGAAGGGCGACACCAGCCAATCACGTATAGCTAAATTTAGGCGAAGTTCTGTATGTGATTAATTTTCTTCACCAACTATCGATACACTTATAAATCAAGCAAAAATATATGAATCTAGAGTGATGGAAAAAAAACAAGCAGTTAAAGCAGTTTCACTGTTATGGGTAGGCTCCATTTTTGGTGCCGGGTGTGCTTTTTTTACGCAGGTACTTTTGGCGCGTGCACTTGGCCCTGCCGCTTTGGGGATATTTGCAGCCGCGCTTGGCGTGGTGATGCTGGTGGCTCCGTTGGCCAGTTTCGGCGTGGGAGGGTTCTGGCTCAAGGCGTTTGGGCAGGAGGGCTGGCAAGCGGTACGCTGGATACGCGGCTCGCTCAAGTACGCACTGGTGACCACATCTCTGGTGTTTGCAGCATTGCTGGCTTGGGCTGCGCTCGGGCCGCATGACGCAACCACTCGTGGCTTGCTAATAGTACTCTCTACTTATTTGATGGGGCAGGTTGCAGTAGAGCTGGTTAGTGCCAAGTTGCAACTGGAAGAGCGTTATCTCGCCCTAGCGCTATGGCAATTTTTGCCGCACCTGCTGCGTCTGCTGCTGGTGACCATTCTGGTCTTGGCAATGGTTACGTTGGTTACGATGCAATATGCGGCCTACGCTTATGCGTTGATTTCCGTAGGGGTATCTGGGCTGGGTACATTTTTCATGTGGCGCATGTATTGTAGCCAGTTGGCGCTGAAAGGGCATGGTGAAAAAAGCGCCAATGCAGAACAGCCAGTTGCAACCGCCAGTATGGGAGAGGTGGTTGCACAATCCTGGCCATTTGGTTTGGCAGGTGTTTTCCACTTGATTTACTTTCAGAGCGATATTATCTTGCTCAAGTACATCACAGGGGATGCCGCAGCCGGTATTTACAATGTAGCTTTCGTCATCATGGCTGCTGTCTACATGCTGCCTAGCGTGATTTATCAGAAATTTTTGCTGCCAAAAATACACCGTTGGGCGAATCATGATCGTGGTAGATTTTACGACGTCTATCGTAGAGGTAATTGGATGATGTTGGCGTCGGGCTTGTTGGCGATGTTGGCAATATGGCTATTAGCTCCTTGGGGTGTGCAATTATTATTTGGTGAACAATATATGAACGCTGTATTGCCTTTAAGTATTCTGGCTTTAGCCGCTCCAATTCGCTTTGTTGCAACCAGTGTTGGTTCTACTCTGGTGACGCAAAATAACATGCACAGAAAGGTTTATTACATGGGGGGGACAGCCTTAATTAATCTGGGTTTGAATTTTTTTATGATACCTACCCATGGTGTATTGGGAGCTGCAGTTGCCACTGTTGTAAGTGAAATTATTTTACTTTTGATTTATTTTTGGGGGGCTAGGTCAGTGTTTTCTAATGATGCAGGTGCTGTAGTATGAAATTAAAAATACTTATAAATAATATGCTTAGGCCGATAAGAGATATTTTATATGCTTTTTTGGGTTATCTATACGATTTTTATAGGTATTTTAAATATGCCGGGTGGGCTTTTGGAGGCAGAGCATCAATTAGGGATTATAAGGCTGTAAAAATATATCATAGGCTTGAAAAGAGTTTAAGTTTTCGGCAGCGTGATGCTAAGTCCGGCTGGGGTGCGGCGAACGATCTCGTTAATCATCTTCAAAAGGCTTGGGGAAAGAGTAATAGCTATACTTATCATGAAAAAGTCGGGTTGAAGGTTTTAGGTGATTTTATAGCTGTGGCCACTATCGAGGATAGTCGTGAGGCCGAAGCAATAATTAGTTTTTGGGAGCGACATAAAAGATCAGCATCTGATGAAGGTGGTGTTCTTGAGAAGAATACGGCATTGTTACAGCGGGGCAAGTTATATAACCCTGAAGAATTTTTTGCATCAAGATTCTCGGTAAGAGACTTTCATTGTAAAGCAGTTTCAAATGAAGACGTCGAAAAGGCAATTAGTTTGGCTCTTAATACACCGTCAGTATGTAATAGGCAGGCGTCATTCGTGTATTGCCTTAACACTCGGAGTGAAATAGATAGGGCTTTGTCGCTGCAAAATGGTAATCGAGGGTTTGGCCATGAAGTTCCTTGCTTGCTGATTCTTTGCACGGATATATCGGCCTTTGATACTGCTGGTGAGCGTTATCAACACTGGATTGATGGGGGTATGTTTTCAATGTCAATTGTTTGGGCTCTTCATTCTTTAGGACTTGCATCATGTTGTTTGAATTGGAGTAAGGGGCCTTTAGATGATATGAGGTTGCGCAAACTAATAAATATTAAAGACGAGCATACTGTTTTAATGATGCTGGCGGTTGGTGCGCCACGTGAGAATTTAAAAGTGTGTTATTCGGCAAGACGGCCTGTTGGCGATTTTTATAAAATTTTGGATTAAGAAAATGAAAAGATTTTACTTGACGGGTCAGCGTACCTTTGGTAACCGTGGTTGCGAAGCCATTGTGCGTAGCACTCTTTTGATGCTCAATAAAACCTTCGGCAAGGTTGAAGTTCTAGTTCCGTCAGATGATATTGTACGTGATATGCAGCAATGGCCCGAAGCCAGTCAACAAGGCGTTATTTTTGTTGAGGCCTATCTGCCGGCACACACTAGACCTTGGGTGCATTTACAACGCCTTCCTTTAGCAGCTTTGAAACAAGCTGGTTGGCCATTCCCCTTTCCAAAAAAACTGCGGGATGAACTAAAAAGCTGCGATGCTATTTTGTCAGTCGGAGGTGATAACTATTCATTGGATTATCGTTTGCCATCGCTGTTGATGGGGGTAGATCGACTGGCTATGGACTTGGGTAAACCTGTGTTCATCTGGGGGGCGTCAGTAGGTCCGTTTGAACGTGAGCCACAGTTTGTGCCGACCATTCGTGAACACTTGGCAAAAATGACGATGATTATGGTCAGGGAAAGTATTACTTATGGCTATTTAACTGAAACACTGGGCTTGAACAATGTTGTGCAAATGGCGGATCCTGCATTTACGTTAAGTAATGAGCCCGTCAATTCAGCGCCATTCTGGCCCCAGGCTGGGACTAATGGTGTAATCGGTTTTAATATCAGTCCGCTGATCGAGCGTTATAAGAAAAACGGCCAAGATCTTAGGTCCGAGACTATCCAGTTTATTCACGATGTGGTTGCCAGGGGATTTGGGGTGTTGCTGGTGTCGCATGTAGTACCGTTGGATGGTGCTGAAAAAAATAACGATGCTATTTACATGGCCGGCATGTTGGCTGAGTTAAAATCGCTTAACAATGCCGTCACTATCATGCCGCCCCAACTCAACGCTTCGCAGATCAAGCACGTGATCAGCCAGTTACGCTGTTTCATCGGCGCGCGCACACACGCCACCATTGCAGCTTTATCCAGCGGCATCCCGACACTGTCAATTGCCTACAGCGTTAAGGCAAAGGGTATCAATAAGGACTTGTTGGGTGACTTGCCGGTGGTCTTGCCTACACCAGAGTTAAGCGCCGCATCCTTGATGACCGGTCTTGATTATCTGATAAACAATGAAGCACAGATCAAAGCGCAGCTTGAAAATACACTCCCTTTATGGAGTAAGCGGGTTGAGTTGGCAGCAATTGAAATCAAATCAAGGATGGAAAATTATGCCTGAGAAGGCAGGCGTCAGCGTTATCATTCCGTGCTACCGTTGCCGCAATACGATTGAACGTGCGGTGGCTTCAGTCGCAGCACAAACTCTGCAACCAGCAGAGGTGGTTTTGGTTGATGATTGCAGTGGGGATGCCACGCTGGCAGCACTCAATAAAATTCAGGCGCAGTATCCACCTGGTTGGATCAAGGTTATTGCGTCGTCAGAAAATGGCGGCGCGGGTACGGCACGCAATGTTGGTTGGGCGGCTGCTACACAAACCTACATTGCCTTTCTCGACTCAGACGACAGTTGGCATCCGCTAAAAATAGAAATCCAGTATGGTTGGATGATTGATCATCCTTATGTGATCTTAACGGGACATGCCTGTAAGCAGGTTGATAGCAAAGACGTCACTAACGGCTCGGTTGAGCTTGCCAACATTGACTCTGAATTCTATATCGTGAGTAAAAAAGAAATGCTACTGTCCAATCGCTTTCCTACCCGTTCAGTAATGCTGCGCAATGGTATTGAGCAGCGCTTTGCTGATGGTAAGCGATACAGCGAAGATTACCAGCTGTGGTTGGATATCTGCTGTGCTGGTTTGCAGTGTTACCGCTCCGAGCTACCTTTGGCTAATTGTTATAAGGCGGATTATGGAGATGCCGGGTTGAGTGCTGCGTTGTGGAAGATGGAGAAGGGGGAGCTTAATACATACTGGGCTGTTCATAAATCGGGCAAAATAAATTTTGTTACGACATTATCTTATTGTGGGTGGTCGTTATTTAAATATTCAAGACGATTGATTACGGTTTGGTTACGTAAAGTCTTTCAGTGAAGATGTGCGTTTTCAATAAAGTGACAATATATATCCATAACGGCCAGTAAATTTTGTTTTAGTATTGATGCTGTTTTTGGGGTTGTCTGGGTGCGGGGCATATGGTTTCGCTACGGTTTCTCGGTGGGCTGGCTGAAATGGTGGCGAATTGTGCGGGAGCGGAGCGAAAGAGACCTGAATTCAGGATCCGATTTTCGATTGAGGCGCTGATTTTTTCGAGTCGTTGAGACAAACGCTACGGAAATCGCGACTACTTCAGACCTTCCTTAGGGGGCTTCTCGCAAGGGTTTGCTTCTTAAAGCTAAAATTCGCTGCGGCAAAAATCTCTAAAACTTCAGTGGCAAAAAATTAACTATATGGAAAGAAAATATAATATTAAGCAGATGTCGCCCTTGGTTGCTTTTGTCGTATTGGCCCTGATTTTGGGTTATCCGCGCTTTTACGGAACCGAGTTCCCAATGGCGTTGTTGCTTGTCCCATTTTATTTGGCTGGATTCGGCCGTTTTTTTTTGGCACGAGGTTGGTTTTCGATAATCTTTTTACTTTTACTCGGTCTATGGGTGTTGGGTGGAGTCTTGGCATTTTTAAATGGGCAAGGCGAAAGTAGAGATATTTTTTTTCATGCGGTTATTTCGGTTAAAATAGTATTGAATGTTTTTTTTGGTTACGTAGTCTATCAGGTCGTCAGGGCTTGCCCTGCGGTGCTGATACTGTGGTTAATGTTTCAGTCAGCTATAATTATTTTAACAATGCTCAGTAGTGGTTTCTACTCTTTAATGCTTGGTTTTATATCACCGCGTTCTGCTGAGGTTTTTCAACATATATACGGTTTAAGAGCTTTAGGGTTTGGGGTTTTTCATGTTGATGGTGCGCTTACTATTGTGCTTGCGTTGTTTTTTAGTGCCTTATTGTCGCGCGCAAAGTTTATGAATGGCTTGTTACTGGTGTTGCTGCTTCCTTTATCTATGGCGGTAGCCAGGAGTGCAGTTGTCGCTTATGCGATCATGAGCGTATTTAGAAAGGGGGTGGCGTTTAAGGGGTTCTTGTTTTTTGCATTGTTAATGATGGCGGTTCTGAGTTTTTATGTTGAAAGTGGTCCTTTGTTTGAGGCGACAGAGATATTTAGAAATCTATTCAAGAACGGCAGCCTGCAAAGCAAAAGTGTTAATGGGTTGTTGGAAATGTATATTTTTCCTGACACGATGAGCGATTGGCTGTTTGGGCATGGGCAGTATTATTCAGGGGGCACGGAGGCGCTCGAGTTTTATAAGGGGACTGACGTGGGCTACTTGAGGGTTATTCATTTTTCAGGTGTTGGTTCTG
>JBFJJO010000123.1:0-6237 GCA_041612215.1 Methylophaga sp. | reverse complement strand
TTGAGTTCAGTTTGAGATGCCTCGTTTTGCTCGGCATGACAAACAAAAAACGGGCCGTTTGGCCCGTTTTCTGGGTTCCCGCCCTCGCGGGAACGACAGTATGTTGAATGACAGTTTTATTTATTCCGGTCGCATATGCGGGAATAACAACACATCACGGATCGATGGAGAGTCGGTGAGCAACATGACTAATCGATCAATACCAATCCCCTCGCCCGCCGTTGGCGGCATGCCGTATTCTAATGCACGAATATAGTCAGCGTCGTAGTGCATGGCTTCCAGATCACCAGCGTCTTTATCCTCTACCTGGGCCTTGAAACGTTCGGCCTGATCTTCGGCGTCATTAAGCTCAGAGAAGCCGTTGGCGATTTCACGGCCACCGACGAAGAATTCAAAGCGGTCGGTGACAAATGGATCGTTATCACTGCGTCTTGCTAACGGCGAGACTTCAGTTGGATAGGCGGTGATAAAGGTCGGTTGCATCAGTTGATGCTCGACAGTTTTCTCAAAAATCTCGATTTGTACTTTACCTAGACCATAGCTGTCTTTGAGTGGAATACCAAGACCATTAGCGACCTCAGTAGCGGCTTCCAGTGTTTCCAGCTGTTCCGGTGTCATCTCCGGATTGAAGTGCAGGATCGACTCTTTAACCGTCATTCGCGTAAACGGCTGGGCGAAGTCGATATCGAGGCCCTGATAATGCACCTGCGTACTGCCCAAAACATTTTGCGTTACGGTACGCAGCATATCTTCGGTGAGATCCATTAGTTCAATGTAATCGGCATAGGCTTGATAGAACTCGACCATGGTGAATTCCGGATTATGGCGGGTCGATAAGCCCTCGTTACGGAAGTTTCGATTAATCTCAAACACCCGCTCAAAGCCGCCGACAATCAGTCGTTTCAAATACAGTTCCGGTGCGATACGCAGGAAGAGATCCATATCCAGCGCGTTGTGATAGGTGGTGAAAGGCCTTGCTGTGGCGCCGCCGGGGATGGCCTGCATCATTGGCGTTTCGACTTCAAGATAGCCTTTGTCCATCAAAAACCGGCGTACACCGTCGATAATCTGGGTACGTAGTTTAAAGACTTCGCGGCTGGCCTCGTTCATGATCAGATCGACATACCGCTGGCGATAGCGGGTTTCCTGGTCAGACAGCCCGTGGAATTTTTCAGGCAGCGGCCGCAGTGATTTGGTCAGTAATTTGATGTTATCGACATGAATCGATAATTCACCTTTTTGGGTGCGAAACAGGGTGCCTTCAGCAGCGATAATGTCGCCGTTATCCCAGGTTTTGAATTGTGCATAGACGCCTTCTGGCAAATCATCACGGGCCACATACAGCTGAATATCACCGGACATATCGCGCACGTTGGCAAAGCTGGCTTTACCCATGACCCGTTTAGTCATCATCCTGCCGGCAATCGCTACGCGGCGTGGGGTGGCTTTAAGCTGGTCAACATCCCATTCGGCGTATTCAGACTGCAATTCACCATTCATCACATTACGCCGGAAGTCATTCGGGAAGGCATTTCCCTGTTCACGGATGGTAGCCAGTTTTTCGCGGCGTTGAGCAATCAGTCGGTTTTCGTCAAATTCTGTTTCTTGGGTCATGTTTGGATTCGCTTATAAACCTGATTTGAGTGAGGCTTCAATGAATTGATCCAGATCGCCATCCAGAACTGCCTGCGTGTTTCCGGTTTCGACACCGGTACGTAAATCTTTGATGCGTGATTGATCGAGCACATAGGAGCGGATTTGACTGCCCCAGCCGATATCTGATTTGGATTCTTCGGCGGCTTGTTTAACTTCGTTTTGTTTTTGTAATTCCAGCTCATATAGCTTGGCGCGTAATTGGCTCATCGCCTGGTCACGGTTTTTATGCTGCGAACGTTCCATCTGACATTGCACCACGGTGTTGGTCGGCACGTGGGTAATACGAACGGCTGAATCGGTGGTATTAACATGCTGACCACCGGCACCGCTGGAGCGGTAGGTATCAACGCGTAAATCTGACGGATTAATATCAATTTCGATGGTGTCATCAACTTCGGGATAAACAAACACCGAGGCAAATGAAGTATGGCGACGGGCACCGGAATCAAATGGTGATTTGCGTACTAAACGATGTACGCCGGTTTCGGTCCGAAGCATGCCAAAGGCATACTCGCCTTCAAATCTGACCGTAGCACTCTTGATACCGGCAACTTCACCTGCTGATAACTCCATTAAGGTGACTTTGTATTCCTGCGCTTCACCCCAGCGTAAATACATCCGCAAAATAATATTAGCCCAATCCTGAGCTTCGGTGCCGCCTGAACCGGATTGAATGTCTAGATAGGCACTGTTTTTATCGAGTTTGCCAGAGAACATGCGTTGGAATTCGAGCTTTTCCAGGCCTTTTTCCAGATTATCGAGATCGGCGGTGATGGAGTCAAAGGTGGCCTGATCTTTTTCTTCGACGGCCATTTCCAGCAAGTCTTTGGCGTCATCCAGCGTTTCGCGGTGGCCTGACAGGGTGTCGACCAGTTTTTCCAGATTGGCGCGTTCCTGACCCAGTTTTTGAGCGCGCTCGGGATCATTCCAAACGTTGGGATCTTCGAGTTCGCGGGTGACTTCGACTAAGCGTTCAGCCTTCGTATCGTAGTCAAAGATACCCCCTGAGATCGTCGCTGCGATCCCGAAGAGTTTTAATGCGTTGCATGGTGGCGCCGAGTTCCAAAATTCACCCCGTCAGACAGAATAAGTTGTTGTACAGAAAACCACTTATTGTAACGGAAAAATGCCGTTATTGTTTAGGCAGGTAGCGCATTGGATCAACTGGCTTGCCGTTACGGCGGATCTCAAAATGTAATTGATCACGCTGCGTGCCGGTTCGGCCCAAGGTAGCGATTTTTTGACCAGACGCTACATTGTCCCCCTCTTTGACCAAAAGGCTCTGATTGTGGGCGTAGGCACTTAAATAAACGTCATTATGTTTGATGATCAACAAATTGCCATACCGTGGCAAGCCGTTACCGCTATAAACCACCCTACCCGCGGCTGAGGCAATAACATCCTGCCCCGCTTTACCGGCAATTTTAATACCTTTCCGGCTCGCTGCCGCGTCAGAAAAACTCGACAATAATGGGCCTTTGGTAGGCCAACGCCAAGCTGGCGTGGCTGTGCCACTGGGCGCCGGTGGAATCGGTTTACTGCTCGACTCTGCAGGTTTGGCATCAGGCGCTGATGTTTTCGGCACAGACTTGGGTGGTGGCGCCGTTGCCGTTTGGGTTTTCGGCAGTGATTTTGGTGCAGGTGCAGTGGCTTTGGGCTGACTGGCCACGACAGGTGACCGCTGCGTGGTTGTCGTGCCTTTGAGTTTCAGTTTTTGACCAATGTAAATTGTGTACGGTGGGCCGATGCCGTTTGCACGTGCTAAATCCCGATAGTCCATGCCGTAGCGAAAACTGATTGAATACAGGGTATCACCCTTGCGAACAACGTAACTGAACGGCGCGTTGGCGGATGCCCGGGCTTGTTGTGGCTGCGTACGACTATCACCGTAATGGCCTAATGGCGCAACTGCCTTGCCACCACTACAAGCGGTGAGCATTAATGTCATTAAAATCAATAATCGTTTCATATCAACGTAAAATGAGATAAGCAGCTACAAGAATAATGATTGTCAGCCAGCCCAGCCATTCCATCCACATCAGTAGTTTGTTTTCCAGCACCGGTCCACCCCAGCGCATCAAGCCTGCCACCAGAAAAAAACGCAGACCTCGGCCAATCAACGACCCCATAATAAATGGCATCAACAACATGCCCACAGCGCCTGCAGCAATGGTGAAAACCTTGTAGGGAATCGGCGTAAAGCCGGCAAGAAAAATCGCCCAGAATCCCCAGTCATAAAACCATTGTTGCGCTGTCAGATAAGCTTGCTGGTAACCAAACTGCACAATTAATGGTTCGACCAGTTCCAGTGCAAACATACCAATAACATACCCCAGCAGACCACCCAATACTGAAGTAACCGTTGTCAGCACTGCATAAAACCAGGCTTTATCGGGTCGTGCCAAGGACATTGGGGCCAGCATGACATCAGGCGGCACCAGAAAAAATGACGATTCCGTAAAACTGACTAGCGCCAGCCAATAGCTTGCGTATTTGTGACGGGCCCACTGCATGGCACGGGCGTAAAGCGGTGAAAATAGTTTCATTAAATTTGCCCGCTCAATAGCGGCACGAAACTCACCGCCTCCCATTCAGATTCTTCAAAAGTACTGCCATTACGATCAATCACGCGCAGAGACTGGCCTTTGTTATTGCCCACAGGAATCACCAGACGGCCACCAGACGCCAGTTGCTGCAACAGATTTTCCGGAATATGCTCCGGCGCGCAGGTAACGATAATCCCATCATAAGGCGCATTTTCCTCCCAGCCCCAACTGCCATCACTATGTTTGAGGCGAATATTATTAAGCTTAAGCTGATAAAAACGCTCACGGGCCTGTTTCAATAATGGCGCAATCCGCTCGACACTGAAAACCCGTGGCACCAGACCAGATAATACGGCAGTCTGATAACCTGAACCGGTGCCGACTTCCAGCACTTTATTACGCGCCCCGCCCTGCATTAGGATTTCAGTCATCCGCGCAACAATAAACGGTTGAGAAATGGTTTGACCATGACCAATCGGCAAGGCAGTGTCTTCATAAGCGCGGCTGGCCAACGCTTCATCAACAAACAAGTGCCGCGGGCACTGGCGCATAATCGACAGCACCTGTTGGTTCTTGATACCCCGATCTTTCAGACGCTGGATCAAGCGATCCCGCGTCCGTTGAGAGGTCATTCCAATGCCGCGCGGATCAGCCGTCATGCGTTAGTGTCTGCCAACCATTTAGCGACACCATCAATGGCATCATAACGGGTTAAATCAATTTGCAGCGGAGTCACTGAGACGGCGCCACGGCGAATTGCATCAAAGTCGGTGCCTGGACCGGCATCCTGTTCGGCACCAGCTGGGCCAATCCAGTACATCGGCCGACCACGCGGATCCAGCTCCCGGATAATCGGCTCGGCTTTATGGCGATGGCCAAGGCGGGTACTTTCAAAACCAATAATCTCTTCGATAGGCAGATCTGGCACATTGACATTCAAAATCGTATCGGCCGGCAATGAAGCTTTGCTAAGCCGCGTTACCAGTTGTTGCGCCACCCAGCCTGCAGTTTCATAATGCTTGCCATCAAAGCTGGCCAGCGAAATTGCAATTGCCGGTAAACCGAGAAACCGCCCTTCCATCGCCGCGGCAACGGTGCCGGAATACAGCACATCATCACCCAAATTAGCGCCGGCGTTGATGCCTGAAACGACCATATCCGGCTCTTCGTCCAACAAGCCGGTAATCGCCAAATGCACACAATCGGTCGGTGTACCTTCAACCCGGTAAATGCCATTATCCAGACGCGTCAGGCGAAGGGGATTTTCCAGTGTCAGCGAGTTGCTGGCACCGCTGCGATTGCGGTCAGGCGCAACCACAGTGATATCGCCACAATCTTTCAAGGCATTGGCTAAAGTGTGCAGTCCGCGCGCCATATAGCCATCGTCGTTGCTAATCAGAATTTTCATGCGTTTTCACTTGCTAGGTCGGTGATTAAATTGGCGTTTATCTTAGCAAGAATGCCCAAGGCTTGTTTACCTTTCATATCCACCAATACGGGAACTATTTTTGTGTCCAGCTCAGAAAAAAAGGGCATGAAATCATGCCCTTTCTGGTATTTCTGTTAACTAGCCTAACAGCTGATTTTTGGACTGTCCGCCACCGTAACTGAAAAATTCCATCGGCTTACCACCTTTGGTAATTTTTACCGCGCAATATTTAAACTCGGGGATCTTCGCCGACGGGTCCAACGCCGCATTCGACAGTTTGTTAACTGCTGCTTCGTAGTAACAAAATGCCATAAACACTGCGCCGGTAGGTACCGCAAAATCCGCCCGTGCCGACATTGCTATTTCACCACGGCGGGTAGCCAGGGTAATTAGTTCACCTGGTTTAACACCAAGTTCATCAAGTGTAATCGGATTTAACGTCGCGACCGCCTCTGGCTCTATGGCATCCAGTACATTAGAGCGACGAGTCATCGAGCCGGTGTGCCAATGTTCCAGCATCCGACCAGTAATCAACACAAACGGATATTCCTCGTCCGGTCTTTCGTCTGGCGGGACAATATCGGCCGGTACAAACAGGCCGCGACC
>JBFJJO010000122.1:0-6436 GCA_041612215.1 Methylophaga sp. | reverse complement strand
CCCGGTAGTGGGTGACGGACGGCTTGCCGCTTTCATTGACGGTCATGCGTTTACGGTCAATATGATGCCGGCCAATCGGTTCATCGACGGTGCCACCGGCCGTTAAAACCCCAGTGACAATCGCCTGATATTCGCGCAACACACTGCGGTCCTGTAACTGGCTAATCAGCGAATTATGTGCTTGCAGGGTTTTGGCGACCATCAACAGGCCGGTGGTGTTTTTATCCAGACGGTGGACAATTCCTGCGCGGGGTATGTGCACCAATCCCGGTGCATGGGAAAGTAATGCATTGACCAGAGTGCCCTGATGATTACCGGCACCGGGATGCACCACCATGCCAGCAGGTTTGTTAAGGATCAGTACATGTTCATCTTCATAAACGATATCCAGCGCGATTTTTTCGGCCTGCCAGGTTTCGTCCTGAATTTGTAATTCAGCGTTAATAACAACATCGTCACCGCCGCGGACTTTATCACGCGGCTTGGGCACGGCATCGTTGAGCAATACATCGCCGGCTTTGATCCATTTGCTGAGCTGACCGCGTGAAAAATCCGGAAATAATTGCGCCAACGCCTGATCCAGACGCAAACCGTCAGATTCTTCGGGAATTATGCCGTCTAATTTGATAATCTCAGCCATGAATATGCTTTACTGGAAAAAGATGGCCATTATAGCCCAGCCGGTGAGTGCACCGCGAAAAAGCCGCGAGGGAGTTAATGAATGAAATGTTTTTTTGCTTTGCTGATATGGATGCCGGTCTTGGCTTTAGCCGAATCAGATATACGGTTAATGGCAGCCAGCTGTGCAGCCTGTCATGGCACTAATGGTAACAGCCAGAGTGAATATATGCCCAGTCTGGCCGGACTGGAAACGGATTATTTTGTTAAACGGATGCTGGCCTTCAAAGCCGGTGAAGCCGACAGCACAGTAATGCATCATCATGCCACTGGCTACACTGTCGCGGAAATTCGTCAGCTGGCTGAATTTTTTAATGCGCAATAAACAAGTGCTAACGTTTTTGGCAAATCGGACAAAAATACGTTGCCCGGTTGGCCTGACGAATTAATTCAATTGGATGACCACATTGACGGCAAGCCATATCAGCCCGTGCGTAAACCAATAATTCCTGGGCAAAATAGCCGGGATTACCCTGACTGTCGCGAAAGTCACGCAAAGTAGTACCGCCAGCAGCAATGGCTTTACCAAGCACGATTTTGATGCAGTCAGCGAGTTTATCAGCCTGTTTGCGGTTGAGCTTTCCAGCGGTGATGAGCGGATGAATTCCGGCCATAAAACAGGATTCACTGGCATAGATATTACCAACGCCGACCACGACTTCAGCATTCATAATAAACGTTTTGATACTGACCTGGCGTTTACGGCTGCGCTGAAATAAATAAGCGCCATCAAAATCATCAGAAAGTGGTTCCGGCCCCAGATGTTTAATCAGTGAATGTAATGCGGGGTCGGTATCCGTCCACAAAACAGCACCAAATCGCCGTGGGTCAGTAAAGCGCAAGGTCATGCCATTGGCAAAAGCAATATCAACATGATCGTGTTTGGCGGGCGGTGAAAACGCACTGAGCACGCGCAAACGACCGGACATGCCTAAATGAATCAGCAATGTCCCCTGATCAGTTTCCAGCAATAAATATTTGGCGCGACGCTTTACGACATTGATGGTTTTGCCAACCAGAATATTGTTTAAACCGGCAGTTACCGGCCAGCGCAGCCGGCCATCCCGAACAATGACCTGACTGACTATCTGACCTTCAATAAACGGTGCGATACCACTGCGAGTGGTTTCAACTTCAGGTAACTCTGGCATTAATCGGTGTCGCTACTGGCTGGGAATAAATTTATCGCGCTGCTGGCCGGAAATTGATATTGCAATTGCCGCTCGGGAATAAGTACGCTCAGTCCCTGTGCTGATAATCGGGCATAGGCTTTAAGCGTATCGCCGTCCTCAAAGTCGAATTGTAATGGCAAAAAGCCATCACCTGCAGCTTGATGATCCGGACTAACCTGCATGGCATAGGCCTGTTGCCAGGCATTGGCGGTCATTGTTAATTTGTCGGCACTATAATGGTTATCGGTGCTTTGCCACTGGCCATTTTGTAATTGCAAAGTTATTTTTTTATTTTTTAGCGTTTGTTCTACGCGCAAAGGCAGCGTCAAAGATTGTAATTGACCGCTATTGGCAAAGAGCCGGTTTTCGATAAAGCCGCTGGCACTGGCCTGTAATAACGGGCTGATAGTGTCGTTGAATAAATAAATTATGTCGCCGCTACGCAAATAACGCTGATCGCTGAGTTGTTCGGTGTCGCCAAAGACAAAAGCCGTGTCGTTAAACCTGATGGTCAAATCAGGCTCTGCAAGACCAAACCCTGTTAAATCGAGATTATCGTCGATGGCAAACTGTTCACTGGGTATGCTGTCAAGCAGACTGAGCAGCATATTGATGCGACTGTCACTGGCCGTTGCACTAAAGGGTTGTTGTAGCTGCCAGCCCGGACTGGTTTTGATGATTTCAATGGCGTTTTGAGAAGCCCGTGTAACCGTGATTTTTTGTACCATTGATGGTGTCAGTTCACCGCCAATCGTAGTGACTGCTTCGGGCGTTTGCACACGATCCAGTTGCCAGAGTAATACCATCATCATCGTCAGTAACAACAGATTGGTTAAATAGCTGCGTTTCATCGGCGACGTCTTAACCACCATAGCGTTAAGCCACTGCCCAGTAACATCGCTGGCAACACAAATAGAAATCCGATAGCAATGCTCAGGGTTTCGCTGAAACTGAGCTCCAACTGATTATCGGGCGTCGGTTTGATGGCGATATTCAGCCGATCGTCCTGGGCAGTCAGCCAGTTAACCATGCCAGTGGCGAATGTCTGATTGGCGCCATTACCGAGATATTGATTACTGAGAAAGTCACCATCGCCGATGACAACTATCCGTTGCATGGTATCTGTTTCAGGTTGCTCACGTTCCAGTGCCAGTGCGACGGTTAATGGACCGGCAAGATCCAAATCTTCATTGAAATTGATTTCGTTTGATTGTAATTCTGACAATTCGGCCCAGGTTTCTGGCTGAGTGCGCAGCAACTCGGTGGTTTGCCAGTTGGCTGATTCAACATCGGTAGTCTGTAAAGCCGCCGTGGCCGGCATCAACACAATACTGGGTAATTCTTTTGTCAGTGAATGATTGGCAAAATCACTGAGTAGCGCAAAACTCGGATCATCAATCCCCAGCAAGCTGGCATTCGGGTCAATAACTGTGCCTGGCACCCATTGCAAATCCAGACTGCTGGCGAGTTCAGAAAGTTGTTGATGTTTATCCGGCTCACTGAGCCATAAAAAATTGCCGCCGGCATCAATATAGTTTTGTAACTGGCTAATTTCCCCGGGCAGCCAGCTGTGTTCTGGACTGGCTATGACCAGCAAATCGGTGCCGTCAGGGATCTGACCGCTGCTGGCAAGATTGATGGTCGCTATTTCAAAGCCCTGATCACGTAAAGCCTGCGCCCACAAACTGATACCAAAATTGGCTTCACTGTCAGGACTCCGTTCACCATGGCCGGTTAAAAACGCAATATTTGGCGTTACACTGCGACTGACACGCAGTAGGGCATTACTTAACGACTGCTCGGATAAATCCTGCACCCGTTCAATTTGTTGGCCGTGTTGCACCAGCATTTCACCTTGCTGCTGGATATTAAATTGTTTGACCAGATTCGGCGCGCGGACCGGATCAATGATTTCCAATTGCAACTGTTTGCTATAACGCTGATAACGATCCAGTAATTGTCTCACTGCTGCTGCAAAGTCATTGTTTGGACTGACAAATGCTTTTATTTGAATCGGCTTATCAATGCTTTCCAGTAAATGGAGAGTTTGCTCAGACAGGCTGTGGCGCTGGTTAGCGGTCCAGTCAAAAGCAGTGTTGGTCGCCAGTGACAAGCGCGCAGCAATGATGACCACGGCAATTAATAAACCGTAAAAAACAAGCTGTTGAAGCCGTTGTTGCCATTTTTTCGGGAAACTCATGACGCCACCCGCAGACTGTCCAGACGGCGAATGGTCATCAGCAAAAAGACCGCGCAGACCAGCAGATAGTAAATAATATCGGCGCTGAATATTTCACCACGGAGCAACGGCTCGAAATGACTTATTAACGACAGCCAGCTGAATATATTGCTGCCGACGGAATCACTCTGGCCAGCCCAGTCGATGATCCATAATAGAAATAACAAACAAAAGCTGCTGACCGCGGCGGTCACCGGCTGGGTAGTTAATGACGACATAAATATGCCGATAGCAACCATGCTGCTCAGTAACAGCAATAAGCCGATAAACCCGGCGGCCAGTTGATAAGTATCAATAGGACTACCCAGTAACATCGACAATGGCATTAACATTAACAGCAATAACAGCAGCACAAAAAAGCCCATCAAGCCGAGATATTTACCGATAACAATTTGTGTTACTGACAGAGGAGCTGTCATCAGCAACGGCAGGCTTTCATTGCGGCGTTCTTCAGCGAAACTGCGCATGGTGATAAATGGCGTTACCAGTAGCAAAACAATCGCCATATTGCTGAGTAGTGGCGAGACGACCAGCTCAGTTACACCAGGAGCACCGGGTATGGCAGCAATTTGACCCTGTACCTGTGAAAAATAATCAACATGCGTTAAAAATAAATAGGCCAGCAGCAATTGCACCAGCGCGAGCAACACCCACGCCAGCGGTGACACAAACAGGCGATAACACTCCAGTCGGGCAACTAACCACATCAGGCGGCCGCTCCTTCGCTTTCATTACTCACTAATTGGGTAAATAACTGTTCCAACGAATCCTGCTCCGGCGATAACTGCATCAGTTGCCAGTTTTCGGTAACGGCGGTTTGCACCAGCGTATCGGTCGGATCTTGTTCAGGTGAAAAATGCAGCCGGAATTGTTGCGAAGTTAACATTTCGACATTAGTGATACCGGCTAAATTTGCCAGTGTGTTGACTGATGGCGCGCTGCGGAAAGCGACTTTTAATGCCGCATGCTGACGCTGAGATTGTAAGGCTTGGAGCGTATCGCTGAATACTAATTGGCCCTGATGCATGATCTGCACGCGATCACATAGCATTTCCACTTCCGGCAGGATATGCGTGGATAAAATCACACTGTGCTCACGGGCAATATCTCGAATTAACTGACGGATCTGTTGGATTTGAATCGGATCCAGACCAGACGTAGGTTCATCCAAAATTACTACATCCGGTTGATGAATAATCGCTTGAGCAATGCCACAACGTTGCTGATAACCTTTGGATAATTGACCAATCAACCGTCGTTGCACAGCTTGTAAGCCGCAGTGTTCGATAACATCATCAACAGCGGGCTGAATTCGTTTATTGGCTAAGCCATGAAGACGGGCACAAAAACTTAAAAACTCACGGACGGTCAATTCCCGATATAGCGGCGGGTTTTCCGGTAAATAGCCGATATGGCGTTTGGCGGCTTTGGGATCAGCCAGCAAATCGATGCCATTGATTAGCACTTTACCGCTATCCGGTGCTAAATTGCCGGTCAGCATTTTCATTGTCGTGGATTTACCGGCGCCGTTGGGGCCAAGTAAGCCCAGAACTTGCTCACGATATAGATTTATGGAGAGATTCTTTACACAGTGATTAGCGTCAAATGTATGATTGAGCCCTGTGGCTTGTAGCAATAAAGTCATAAAGATTAAATCAGAGCTTGATTTTGGATAGTCCAATCAGTCGCACGAACAAAAAAATCACTCATATCTTCTAAAAAAACTTCTTGAGTATCAATATCATCCCAACGACCCTGTTCATACGCAATGACGTGTTCTAACATTTTTCCCAGCGGGCCTCCCTGCTCGGTCAATGCCAATTTTATTTCCCCACTCAATGGCATTGAAATCATTAAATTATCCATCGATATACCGGTCATGGCATCAAGGTTGGAAAACAGACCGGTTAAAAAGGCCGTTTGTTCTGAAAAACCATAGCTTGGTGCAAGGCTTTCACACATTTTGGCGCGAACTAGCGCATTAGTCATTAATTCTGGATTAACGCTATTAATTGAATTTAATGCGATCATTGTGGTCCAGGTGCGAATCGCTTTGAGGCCAAGAATAATCAGACCTCTCTGGATAGAATCTATTTTTTGGCGCAAACTCATTGCCGCAGAGTTTAATAGTCGAAGCAACTTATAACTCAGCGCTGCTTCCTGAACAATTAATTTTTCAATCTCATCAAATTCAACATTTGGATCCTGGAGTCTTTCAATTATCTTAAATAATTTAATATGATTTTCAGGAAATGGTTTGTCTTCAATAATCGTAGGGCGACAAAAATAAAATCCTTGAAATAACTCAAAGCCCAAATCTTTACAAAGTATGAATTGATCTTTGGTT
>JBFJJO010000121.1:0-6437 GCA_041612215.1 Methylophaga sp. | reverse complement strand
GTATATACCCGTAATGCGTTTTGTGCCGCACCGGTGCTCTTGTGCCGCGAACATCAAAAACATGCCACCCCACGCTATTTGCTGATTAATTCCGGTAACGCGAATGCCGGTACCGGTGAGCAGGGTATGCTGGCCGCCAAAAAATCCTGTCAGGCAGTTGCAGCATTGACGAGTATTAATCCAGAGTCCGTATTGCCCTTCTCAACGGGGGTTATTGGTCAGCAACTGCCTGTCGAAAAAATCGAAACGGCATTGCCCTCGGCATTTGCCAATCTAACCGCCGATAACTGGTTTGCTGCTGCCAGTGCCATTATGACCACGGATACCATCGCTAAAGCGCGAAGCGTCCAATGCGAGCTCAATGGCCAGACGGTGACATTGACTGGGATTGCCAAAGGGTCAGGCATGATCCGCCCGGATATGGCCACTATGTTGTCTTATATTGCGACTGATGCCGCTATTAGTCAGTCACTGTTGGAACAATTGTTACGTCAGTCGATGAACCAGTCTTTTAATCGTATCACTGTGGATGGTGATACCTCGACCAATGATGCCTGCGTATTAATCGCAACCGGTAAAGCCGGCAATGCCGAAATTGATTCGCTGGACAGTGTCGATGCGCAGATTTTTCTGCAAGCGCTCAATGATCTTAGCCGCTTTCTGGCGCAAGCGATTGTCCGTGATGGTGAGGGCGCAACCAAGTTTATTTCCATTGCCGTCACAGGTGGTGCTGATACGGCTGAATGCCGGCAGGTGGCTTACACCATTGCCCATTCACCCCTAGTTAAAACAGCACTGTTTGCCTCTGATCCCAACTGGGGCCGAATTCTGGCAGCAGTGGGTCGCAGTGGATTAGATAATCTGGATTTAAGCAAAATCGGTATTGCGTTGGATAATGTTCAAATTGTTATGGGTGGTCAGCCTGCGGCTGATTATACCGAAGCACGCGGTCAGGCCGTGATGGATCAAAGCGAAATTACTATTCATGTGACTTTGGGACGCGGCCGGGCTGAAGATGTGGTCTGGACCTGCGATTTCTCTTACGACTACGTCAAAATCAACGCCGAATACCGCACCTGATTTTAAGATGGCGCAGACAAAGATCAGCAATCTGAGTGAATTTCTGCGCCAAAGCGGCGCAAAATACCGCGTCTTTGATCTCGGCCGCCGGGTTCAAAAAATCCCCGCCGAGATTTTCGAGCAATTTGAAAATGCCCAATTACCGTATCCAACGCCATTCCAGCGTACAGCGTTATTTGGCATTATTTTCTGGCATCCAAAAGCTGAAAAACAGCACTACATCTGGTTTTTACGGATGCCACTCGATGAACAGAGCCTTTTATTACAATCAGCACGCGATGAGTTTCTGGTGATGGTGCTGGAGCGGATCGGTGAATTTATGCTGGCCGCCGCTGATGGTCAAAAAATACAGGGCGCTTTAAAAGACAGCCCCTATACTTTTAAGCCACGCGAAGACAAAATGGCGGCGTTTAATGCCAAGGCGACCTATCAGCTCAGATTGGCACCTTCCCAGTATTATCATAACGCTTATCAATATTTCACTGGCCAGCAAAATAAAGATAACTGGCAACAACTGGCCATGCAGGGTGTGGCGGATTTTGCTATCCGGTTGGATGACGCAGAGACGGCGCTGACAGTCGCCAAATATTTGCCCGAATTACCGCCAGTACCGCTGCAAACGTTAAGTCAGTTTCTGGAAAATGCCGAACCACCGACGCCGCTTGTTGCGGCCTTCGCTAATCAATTAAGCGAGACATTACAATCGTCAGAAGCTGCTCAACTGAAGGTCATTGCCTGTCTCCGCGGTGTATCCAATGCACCAGCAAAGGGCTTGTTAAACAACATGATCGAGCAGACGCTGCACCATGATTGCAGCCGAGATATTGAAGTATTGGCGGTGATTGCCGGTCGTTGCTGGCAGGTGCTCAAACAACCACATCTGGCTTACTTATTTTGTGAACAGCTGGCGCAGAACAATGCCGGTCAGGCGGCATTCAGCCAATTACTGGCAGATTTACTGTTTATCCCTGAAATGCGTGAGCCAATCATGCAGGCTTTGCGCTCGTCAGAGCGTTCAGAAGCATTATCAGTCGCCGTTGGTGAAATGTTTGGTCATTGATTAATTAGCGGATATTTTTTGTTCACAATCTCTGTTTCAATCCCTTGCTGGTTTTTTCGCTACCAATAGTCACGAATAACAACATCACCTTGCTTTTAGGACCAGTGGTTCAGACCTCGCCAAGTATGGCTTTGCGCCATTGTTTTTCGGTCATGATATCCAGCGTTGATTCGGTATGGTCGATGAACAGCTTGCCTTGCAAATGATCATATTCATGCTGAAATAGTCGCGCCAGAAAGCCGCTGTAAAGGGTTTCGACTTTATTACCATCACGGGTGAAATAGTGCACCTGCACCGTTTCTGCCCGAGGTACTAACGCCCGCAGGCCGGGTATGCTTAAACAGCCTTCCCAGTCTTTTTCGGGTTTACCGGTCAATCGCACAATTTCAGGATTAATCACGCAGGTGGGCTGCATCACCGGGGCATTGGGATAACGCTGATTCGGATGACTGCACATAATAAAAATCTGCTTGCTGATGCCGACCTGCGGCGCGGCAATACCCATGCCGCGTTTTTGTGAGACAAAAGTCAGTAAGTCATCCAGCAATTGCTGTGTTTCGACAGAATCAATATGAGTAACAGGTTGCGCCTGTTCACGCAGCAGCGGATGGCCAAGTTCGAGGATCTGCCAGTCGGGCGCGGCCATAATTAAATCAATGGTGCCTGTAGCGGATCATGGGTGCGGAACCAGCCAGCAATACTGTAGCGATCCTGTTTACAAGACAAAACTTCGTGCGGGAATTGATCGCTTAAAAACACTACAAAGGTCCCTAGTTCCGGTTCGACTGTGGTCACTATAGCATCACTATTCGGCTGATAAATGACTAGCTGACCACCATCCTGACTATGCCAATCGGGATTTAAGTACAACACCGTGGTCAGGATCCGGCTTGACTGGCCTTTAAAGGCATCGACATGGCGTTTGTAGAACGCGCCCGGGGCATAGTGGGCATAATGCGCTTCATAATCAAACAAGCCCAGAAACAGCCGTTCGTTCATTGCTAGACGAAATGCCGACATTGCCGCCAGATATGCAGTATCAATTCGATGCTCATTGTTCAGCCAACGGGTTTCATCTTTGCGAATCTGGGTGTTGACCTGAAAAGCCTGCTCACGGCCAATACCAGCCAGTGACAACGCATTATCATCATCAAGCATCGCCACACGGCGATACAAGTCATGATTGATTGGCAATGGTAATAACTGCGGCAACACACAATAGCCGGTTTCGGCAAGTTGATCAGCAACCAGATCCAGTAGCGTTGGATCGATGAACAGTGGGGCGTTCAATGCGCAATTTCTCCATCATCACAATGGCTTTCTATCAGCGTGTAGTAAGCCTAAACCCTTGAAAGGGCGATAAAATGTAGCAGAAATTGCGAAAAAATAATGATTTATTTTCGGGCTTTTTATGATGTTGCAATACAGGCTTAACCAAAGAACCAGTAGGCGATAAAGATCGCGGCCGTGATACCGGCAATATCCGCAGCCAGACCACAACTGACGGCATGACGGACTTTTTGAATACCAACCGCACCGAAATAAACGGCCAGTACATAAAACGTCGTTTCGGTGCTGCCCTGCACAATTGATGCTAAGCGGCCGGCAAACGAATCGGCACCATGCACTTCCATGGTATCAATCATCATGGCACGGGCGCCGCTGCCGCTGAACGGTTTCATTAACGCAGTGGGCAACGCATCCACAAAACGATCATCAAAACCGAAAAACAGCACGCTGGCGCGGACGCCATCAGCCAGTAAATCCAGCGCGCCGCTGGCTCGAAAGACACCAATCGCAACCAGCATGGCGACCAGATACGGAATAATCATCACTGCGGTGTTAAAGCCTTCTTTGGCACCCTCAATAAAGGCTTCGTAGGCATTTACCCGTTGCCAGGCGGCAGCAACAATAAAAGCGATAACCAATGTAAAAATAACGATATTGCTGATCATTGCCGATTGCACCAGCATTTGTGCCTGACTCAGACTGGAAAAATAGCCAAGCAAGCCAAACACCACGGCGCTGATGCCGCCGAGATAAGCTAATACGACTTTATCCAGCAGATTGATTTTTTGTACTGTTGCCACCGTGACTAAGCCAATCAGGGTAGAGCAATAAGTTGCAATCAGGATTGGGATAAAGACATCAGTGGGATTGGCCGCGCCCATTTGCGCCCGGTAAGTAAATATCGTCACCGGAAACAAGGTGACGGCCGAGGTGTTAATGACCAGAAACAGGATTTGGGCATTACTGGCGGTGTCTTTAAAAGGATTAAGTTTTTGCAGCTCTTGCATGGCTTTAATGCCCAGCGGGGTGGCAGCATTGTCTAACCCTAGGGCATTGGCAGAAATATTCATCACCATGGCACCCAGCGCCGGATGATTACGGGGTACTTCTGGCATTAGCCTGATAAAAAGCGGTGTTAAACCACGGGTCAGCCATTCAACAAAACCGCTGCGTTCGCCGATTTTCATAATACCCAGCCATAACGCAAGAATGCCGGTCAGACCTAAGGCAATTTCAAAAGCGGTTTTGGACAGGGCAAACAACGCCTGCATCATTTGACTGAATATTTCGGTATCGCCCAATACCAGCAACTTAAATAAAGCCACCGCAAAGGCAATCAGAAAAAAGGCGATCCAGATAATATTCAGCATGCCGGCTATTGTGGCACGCTGAAAAAAAAAGTCACTGCGAGCAGTGACTTTTTATGGACTTAAGTTAACGGCTTAACTTTTTTTGAATTTGTTCGGCCGTTTGTCGCCTTTAGGTGAAGGCGGACGATCTTTTTTGAAGCTACGGCGTGAAGCCGTCGCAGCAATATCATCCTCACCGGCAAGACTCATATTCAATGGTTTATTAGCAACCCAGACTTTGCGCAGATGTTGAAAAATATCTTTGGGCATGCCTTGCGGTAAATCAATCAGGCTGTGATCTTCATTGATAGTGATCCGACCGATAAACTGACTTTCCATGCCGGCCTCATTGGCGATAGCGCCAACCAAGTTGCGCGGTTCAACATTATCAGCACGGCCCACTTCCACACGATAAGTATCCATATCGGCTTCTTTTGGATGGGCACGAGGCGGCCGCGGATCACTGCGTTTTTCGCTGCGCGGTGGCCGATCTTCACGGAAACGTTTTTCAGATTGCGGCCGTTCTTCACGTTGTGGACGTTCACTAACGTGTTTCACTGGATTTAATGGTCGTTCTTTTTGCAGTAAAAATGCTAAAGCAGCGGCGATTTCAGTTGGATCGGCATCATGTTCTTGCTGATACTTACTGATAATGGTTTCAAAATAAGCTAAATCTTGCGATTCGATGGTTTCGCTCAGTGTTTCCATAAATTGCAGTACGCGGCGATCGGCAATATCTTCAGTACTTGGCAACTGCATGCGGGCAATGGTTTGGCGGGTGGCTTTTTCAATTGCGCTGAGCATGCGTTTTTCGCGAGGTGAAACAAATAAAATTGCCTCGCCTTTACGACCGGCGCGACCGGTACGACCAATACGATGCACATACGATTCGGTATCGTGAGGTATGTCGTAGTTGACAACATGACTCATCCGCTCAATATCCAGACCACGGGCGGCAACGTCGGTCGCAACCAGAATATCGATGCTGCCTTTTTTCATGCGCTCAATGGTTTTCTCACGCAACGCCTGATTCATATCGCCATTAATAGCGGACGCCGAATAACCCCGGGCTTCCAGCTTTTCGGCCAGTTCAACAGTGGCATTTTTAGTACGGACAAAAATAATCATGCCGTCGAAATCTTCGACTTCCAGAATACGGGTTAGCGCATCCAGTTTATGCATGCCGGTGACTTGCCAGTAACGCTGATTAATGGTGGTGACAGTCGATGTTTTGCTTTGAATACGTACATCAACTGGATCTTTCAGATATTTTAGCGCTACCCGGTGGATCGCGCCGGGCATGGTGGCAGAAAACAACGCGACCTGGCGGTTTTCCGGCGTTTCTTTAAGGATAGTTTCGACATCATCAATAAAGCCCATACGGAGCATTTCATCGGCTTCATCGAGCACTAAGGCTTCGAGTTTGGCCAGTTTCAGTGTGCCGCGGCGAATATGATCCAGGATTCTGCCGGGCGTGCCGACCACAACTTGCGGGTTACGCTGCAATGAACGCAGTTGAATGCCCATGCTCTGACCCCCATAAATCGGCAGGATATGGAAGTCTTTTAAATGTTTGGCATAGCTTTGAATGGCTTCTGAAACCTGAATGGCCAATTCACGCGTTGGCGCCAACACCAGCATTTGCGTGGCTTTATGTT
>JBFJJO010000120.1:0-6498 GCA_041612215.1 Methylophaga sp. | reverse complement strand
GCTGGCTTTTACAGCTTTCATCGCCGTTTCCAGATTACGCAAATCATTAAGAGCATCAAATACCCGGAACACATCAATACCATTTTCAGCGGCTTTGGCGACAAAGGCTTTGACGACATCGTCCGCATAATGACGGTAGCCCAGCAGATTCTGGCCACGCAGCAGCATTTGCAGCCGGGTATTAGGCAGCGCTTGTTTTAAATCACGCAACCGCTGCCATGGGTCTTCTTTCAAAAACCGCACACAGGCGTCAAAAGTCGCACCACCCCAGACTTCCAATGACCAGTAGCCAACCTGATCCAGTTTGTCGCATATGGGCAGCATGTCTTCTGTACGCATCCGCGTCGCAATTAGTGACTGGTGGGCATCACGCAGAATGACATCTGTTACTTCAATTTTTTTCATTACAAAATCTCCGGCAAAGCGTCAGGTTTACCAGCCGGCATGGGCGGCAAGGGCAGTGGCAATGGCCAGCGCAATGGCGCTGGGGTGGCGTTTTTCAGAATAATTAAGCAGTTCAGGGTGGCTGGGCACAAAGCTGGTATCGAAATGGCCGCTGCGAAAATCCGGGTGTTTGAGGATTTGCTGATAATAGGTGGCGGTGGTTTTGATGCCATTCAGGCGCATATCATCCAGCGCCCGCTGACCACGATCCACTACATCTTCCCAATTCAGCGCCCAGACCACCAGCTTCAAACACATCGAGTCAAAATGTGGCGGGATCTCGTAGCCGGTATAAATGGCGGTATCAACGCGTACCCCAGGTCCGCCCGGTGCGTAATAATGGGTAATACGGCCAAAACTGGGGAGAAAATCATTTTTAGGATCTTCGGCATTGATCCGGAACTGCAAAGCAAAGCCACGATACTGAATATCCTGCTGGCGGTAGCTGAGCGTCAGGCCGCTGGCGATACGTATTTGTTCACGGACAATATCGACACCGGTAATTTGCTCTGTAATGGTGTGTTCTACCTGAATACGGGTATTCATTTCCATAAAATACACTTGATTACCGGTCAACAAAAATTCGACGGTACCAGCATTTTCATAGCCTACTGCTTTGGCCGCTTTGACACCCAGTTCGCCGATATAGTCACGCTGTTCCGGCGTCAGCTGTGGGCTGGGGGCGATTTCAATGAGCTTCTGATTACGCCGCTGAATGGAACAGTCACGCTCGTATAAATGCACCACATTGCCCTGACTGTCAGCGAGGATCTGCACCTCAATATGGCGGGGGTTAACAATACATTTTTCCAAAAACACTTCAGCACTGCCAAAGGCTTTGGTCGCCTCTGAAATGACCCGAGGATATTGCTGGCGTAGTTCACTGGCCGAATCACAGCGGCGAATGCCACGACCGCCGCCACCAGAAGTGGCTTTGATCATCACTGGATAACCGATTTCTTCGGCCAGTTTCAACGCATCATCCAGATCTTCCAGATTGCCGTCTGAACCGGGTGTTATCGGCACGCCGGCAGCACGCATACTGTCACGGGCGGCAGTTTTATCGCCCATTTGTTTGATAACGCTGGATTTAGGGCCAATAAAGGTGATGCCATGACGTTCGCATAGCTCTGCAAATCGGGCGTTTTCTGATAAAAATCCATAACCCGGATGAATGCCGTCACAGCCGGTTTGCAAAGCTAAATTAACAATACGCATCGGATCTAAATAGCCGGCCACCGGATCATCACCCAGCGAGTGTGCTTCGTCAGCGCGTTTTACATGCAGACTATATTTATCTGCTTCAGTGTAAACCGCCACCGAACGGATGCCCATTTCAGCGCAGGCACGGACAATGCGCACGGCAATTTCACCGCGATTGGCAATCATCACTTTTTTCAGCATAGCGGTCTCCCGAACAACGTAAAAAAAGCTTAGATCAGCCAAGCTATAATTAAAAATTGATAAAATTTTAGGTAATGATAAGTTATTGCTTATCAATAGAGGGAAAACCTTTATGGCACTCAGCTTACAACAATTATTAAACCGGCTGTCATTCCGGCAATTACAGGTTTTTCAGGCAGTTTATGTTCATAAAGGCTATCGCAAAGCGTCAGAAGCGCTGGGGCTAACGCAGCCGGCAGTCAGTTCACAAATCCGCAAACTTGAAGAAGCTATTGAAGAACCGGTGTTTGAATATATTGGCCGGACGCTTTATTGCACAGCGGCAGGGGAGCATCTGGCCGCCTGTATTGGTGAAATGTTTGGTCATCTTAGTCATTTACAAAGCGAATTGCATGCTCTTAAGGGTCAGTTATCAGGCGAACTGCGACTATGTTTGGTCAACACCGCGCAGTATGTAGTGCCGACATTACTGAAAGCATTTCTGCAACAGTTTCCGGCGGTTAAAGTGTCGCTGCATGTGGTGAACCGGGCCGGCGCGATTGAGCGGCTCGCTAATAACAGCGATGACCTTGTGATCATGGGATTGGTGCCGTCGGATCGGCCGCTGAGCATTCTGCCGTTTCTGGATAATGAATTAGTGCCGGTAATGGCCGCGGACTTTAAACTCAGTGGCAAAGGTGTAATAACACTGCAACGGTTTTTGCAGCAGCCATTATTACTGCGTGAAGCCGGCTCCGGCAGCCGTCTGGCGCTGGAGCAGTATTGTCAGCAGCAACACTTATCAGCTCAGCCATTTATGGAAATGGGCTCAATTGAAACTATAAAACAAGGTGTTTTGGCAAAGCTGGGTGTTGCCGTGTTGCCAAAGCTCAGCGTACAGGCTGAACTGAAACTGGGATTGATGAAAATCGTGCCAGTGAAAAACTTTACACTCCGCCGCAGCTGGTGTCTGGTCTATCCAAGAGGCAAACATCTTAGTCCGGCTGCACAGGCATTTGCCGATTATATTCAGGATAATCTGGCAGCAATTAATAAGTTGTTTGTCAGCGAACCACTTTGATTAATCGTCGGATTTTTTTTTACCGGCTTGGCATTCATCAAAAACCGTTTGGCTGAAATCGCCAATCACTTTGTATTGTGCTTCAAGCCCTTGTTCGACCGGTTCGGCGTAAGCGCGCAGTAATAAGCCACGGGATTGATTACCGACAGTTTCCTGCATGGCTTCAGCGATAGAGGTGCCTTGTTGCCGCCAGGTCATAAAACTATTGGCCTTTTGTTGCCAGACTTCGCAGCTGTCGGCGTCAATGGCATGTGCGGTTGGCAAAGTGAGCATAAAACTAAGCATTAATAAGGCTTTCATAACGGTATAGTCTTCTCATTAAGTTGAAGTATCAAGTTCGTTAGATGGTTGTCTGCGTAAAAAATTCATTTTACTGAATATACGCCGGCAAAATGCTAATGGGTCTGGTTTTTCCGGCGCAGATTTGCAAGCTTAAAATAATAATTTAACCCCTAGCGATAGCACCCAGTCTTCTTCACGTTCACCGGCATTTTGAGCAATCGATGCGGTGCGGCCGAATTTTTGTTCATATCTCAGATCGATATAAGGCACTAATTTACGAGTGATTTCGTAAAATACTTTAACGCCAATTTCACCATCACTCAGCCCGCGGCCAAGAGATTGTCGGTCGACATTTTGCGCGTTGAAGTTCAACTCATAGTAGGGTTCAAAGCCAAACCGCTGGGTAAATAACAGATGATTTTTCTGCTTCAGCCGGAAACTGACATCACCATAATCACTGAAAAACAGATGCGCCTGTGTTTCAAACAGATAGGGTGCCAGGCCATTAAAACCCAGAACTGCATAGCTGGTTAATTCTGGCTGGCTGTCATGACGCAGACCGAGCTGCAGATCCCAAAAGTCAGCAATATTGCGGCTGTACATGGCCCAGACTTCACTTTCTTCAAGTTGACCCTTATGGCTTTCAAGCTCACCTTTCAGCCAGAGCTTATGGACATCACCACCGACCCAGCCATCCCATTCAACATGACTTTTATCACCTTCACTGCCGCCGCCATGCTGGGCTTCCAGCCAAAATGCATGATAAGTCGCGCCGCCATGTTCATCATGTATATCTTCAGCATGCGCATGCGTAAAAAACAGGCCGAAAACAGCGATAAACATAATTTTAATGATGGCCATGATAGCCTCCCATTTCACTGTCTGAACCTACTGGCGCATCGGGCAAAGCATCGTTATATTCTGCAACGACCACTTTAGACATCATACCGGCAGCCATGTGATACAGCAGATGACAATGAAACGCCCACTCACCGGGCTCATCTGCGGTTAGTAACACTGAGTAACTATCGCCTGGCGGTACATTGACAGTATGTTTATTAGGCAGTTTTTCGGTGGGCTGGCCATTTTCCAGTTGTACAAACATGCCATGTAAATGCATTGGATGCGCCATCATGGTGTTATTTTTAAAGCTTAGGCGAACCCGTTCGCCATAGCGTAACTGGAATGGTTGAAAATCCGGATCGGAAAACTTGCGGCCGTTAATGGTCCAGATAAAGCGTTCCATATTGCCGCCGAGAACAACCTCGATTTCTCGTGTCGGTTGCCGCTGATCCTGTTGCGTTTCCAAAGCCCGCAGATCGCTGTATTGCAGTGCTTTATGACCTTCAGGAGTGCTGGCATCGGCCCAGCCACTTTGCATTTTTGCTGTGTCACTATCCGGCATGTCGTGGCCGCTGTGATCCATCTCCATGTCACCGTGGTTCATCTCATCGCTGTCATGGTCCATGTCGTGACCCATATCCGCCATGGTTAATAAACTGCGAGGCCGTACTTCCGGTGCCGGACCTTTCATCCCCTGTCGTGGTGCCAGCGTGCCCAGGGCAAAACCACTGCGATCAATGGATTCTGCTGCAATCGTATAGGCTTGATGGACTTCTGGAATGACGATCACATCATAGGTTTCAGCAACGGCAAAGCGAAATTCATCGACTTCAACTGGCTCGATATATTGGCCATCAGCCTGGACTACCGTCATTTTCAGACCGGGAATTCGCACGTCGTAGACTGACATCGCCGAGGCGTTGATAAAGCGCAACCTGACCCGTTCACCCGGCTTGAACAGGCCGGTCCAGTTCTGTTTGTTGGTTTGACCGTTCATCAGAAACGCATCGTAGCGAACATCAGCGAGATCGGTCGGTGACATACGCATTTCACCCCATTGGCTGGCCGTTTGCCAGGCAGATTGAAAGCCTTGTTCACGAACATCAGCAAAAAAGTCACCAACAGTACGCTGTGCATAGTTGTAGTAGTGCGGGCTTTTTTTGATATTGCTGATGATTTGCTGACCGGTTTCTTCGCTGAAATCGGAGATCAGCACGACATAATCACGATCAGCGTGTACCGGCCTGGCCTCTTTTGGATGGACAATCAATGCCCCGTAATGACCTTCCTGCTCCTGGGTGCCGCTATGTGCATGATACCAATAGGTGCCGTTTTGCCGTAAATCAAACCGGTAGGTAAACCGCTCGCCTGCGGGGATGGCATTATAGCCACCTAGTCCCGGCACACCATCCATATTGGGTGGTAATAACAAGCCATGCCAGTGCACCGAAGTGGGCTTGTCCAGTTTATTTTCAACATGGATAACGGCGGTGTCGCCTTCAGTAAATTCCAGAACTGGCCCCGGAATACCACCATTGACGGTGATTTTATCAACGGTGTTACCGGTAATATTGACCGCCTGACGGTCGATTATCAGCGTGTGCTCAGTGGTAGCAGCAAATACTGGTATCACTGATAACAGCGTCAGCAGTCCTGTAAAGATCTTTGCTAATAAGTTCATAACCAATCCTCAATAAAACGTATCAGCATTGCGCGGACGCAATGCAGCTCAGTAAATGAAGATTAGCTTCGCGGTGGGCGTTCGAATTTGCCGGGAGATTGACTGACAGTATGTTCAGAAAATGCTGTCAGCCTCTTGAGGATAATGGTCGATGTTGCAGCCAGATGCTGCTGGGACAAAGCTGCGTTGGAATGACAACCGGTCACGGCACAATCACAACTTTCAGCACAATCGGTGGTGTGTTGATGTTGTGACTGAACGGCATGCGCTTCATGACAATCCATTGCTTGCTGATCCGTGTTCGGCTCAACAACAGTCATCAGCTCAGCTCTTGAGGCCGGTACCAACATCGTCAGTAACAGCAAGCTTATTAGCAGCATATGGAAAATGGAATGTCGTGAGTACATTAATTTTATTTCGTAAACGTCAATACTATTTAAGACCCTTACATTGCTAAAAGTTCACTGTCAAAAATCCATTATTGAAACTAACGTTCAGAGCATACCGGGAAAAGATACAGTGGTTTTTCTAGACTTCAGGATCTTTATGAAATAGATAAAACCCGACTACGGCAACAAAAGCTCCCGCAAAGTTGAACACAATATCCAGCGCTGTGTTGATATAGCCGCCAACATTGTTATCCGGAACAGATAACACGGCAATAAACTCAATAATTTCATTCATGGCACCGATGCCCATCGAAGCCATCACTGCAATAAAGCCAATCAGGATTTGACTATGCTTGTTAGCAAAATAGTTTCGGAGCAAATGCAGAAACAGCAAT
>JBFJJO010000119.1:0-6531 GCA_041612215.1 Methylophaga sp. | reverse complement strand
GGGAATAAGGGCAATTAACCAGACAGCACGGAATAACCACTTGGAACGGTTCATTGAACTGACTCCTGTCGACAGGCAAAAATAAATCCAATCACGAAAGCTATTGCAATCAGCAACCATTGCACGGTGTAGCCGATATGCATGGGATATTTGTTTTCAGGCGCCACAGAAACAGGGGTAGGGCCTGCCAGCCTCTCATTGATATAGATAACAAAAGGTGCCAACTGCATATTCAGGTGACTATTGAGCAAAGGAATATCAATTTGTTGCAGAATGCCCGGCCAGGCAGGATCCTTTTCAGCCGGTGCCAGCATCAAGCCGACCTCGGGCTGCTTGACCCATCCGCTTACCGATATATCTTTCGGCAGTAGGTCGAGTGTCGGCGTCTTATCAGTGGCCGCTTGCCAGCCCAGGTTGATCAGCACCGGAAACTGTTCGGTCTTCAAGACGGCAAGAACATACCAGCCGACCACGCCATCACGGATTTGATTATCCAGTAACAACAGGCGCTCAATGCTGCCGCGTGTCTCAACACGTTGATAATCTTTGACATTAGCGGTCAGGGCAACCGGTGCCTGTTGGGTTCGTGACAGATAAGTCTGGTAGCGCTGCTCAGCATCCTGGGCTCTTTGCCACTGCCAGTGAGACAACATTAGGCAGATCGTCACCGTGCAGCAGATAAAAACAAAAAACATCAATTGCACGGATAACTGCCAGCCAAACCAATTCAAGGTAACGCGTTTTGTTATCACTGTGCCTCCTACGCCGCTGACCAATGACTCCTTACTTACAACAGATATACCGTTGTAAACAGTAGAATCCAGACGACATCAACAAAATGCCAGTACCACGATCCGGCCTCAAAGGCGAAGTGCTTATCGGCACTGAAGTGCCCTTTGAATACTCTTAAAAGCAAGACGACCAAGATAATGGTGCCGATCGTGACGTGAGCGCCGTGAAAGCCGGTCAGCAAGAAAAAGGTTGCACCATAAATACCGGAGTTGAGCGTCAGGTCCAGTTCGTTATAGGCTTCAAAATATTCCATCACCTGTAGCGCCAGAAATGCCAGGCCCAGTACGATGGTGATACCCAGCCAAATTTTGATGCGGTCACGATCACCACGTTTGAGGGCTTTGTGGGCGGCAACTAATGTAAAGCTTGAGGTCACCAGCAGGATGGTGTTGATAAACGGCACATGCCAGGGATCGATGATGTCCTTTATGGGCAGGAACTGCTCGGTATTTGGCGCTGCCAATAACGGCCAAACAGCATTGAAGTCAGGCCACAGCATACTGGCAAGTCCTTTATCGCCTTCTCCACCAAGCCAAGGGATAGCAAACACACGGATATAAAACAGGACGCCAAAAAAGGCGAAAAAGAACATGACTTCGGAAAAAATAAACCAGGACATGCCATAGCGAAATGATTTGTCCAGTTGCGGCGAATATAAACCCTGACGGGTTTCTGAGATCACGGCGGCAAACCAGCCTATCATCATGCCGATCAGAATAAGCACCCCCGATAACAGCATGATCTGGCTGAACAGACTGGCCTGCTCCTGTTGCATTGAATATAACAGCAGGGCAGTACCACCCAGCGTGAAAAACAATCCGGCAGCACCGATAATCGGCCAGTAACTCTGTGCCGGAACGTAATAGGCCTGATGAGACTGTGCCATAACGTGTTCCCTCCCTTGTGGGTGCACTTTTAATGCGTTCGGGCTGAAGCCGGATTGGTGATATCAAATAAGGTATAGGACAAGGTCAACTTGCTGATATCAGCCGGTAGATCCGGGTCGATAAAAAACACCAGTGGAAAATCTTTTGACTGACCGGCGTCAAGAGGTTGCCTCTGAAAACAGAAGCACTCCACTTTGTTCAGATAATCAGCGGCGCGAGCCGGTGAGACGCTGGGTATCGCCTGTGCCACCACTGCCTGATCGTAAGTATTGCTGACGCGAAAGGTAGTTTGTTTGCGTTCACCGATCTGCAGTTGGATTTCTTCTTGATCGGGGTCAAACCCCCATGGCAGATTGTCATTACGGTTGGCGACAAATTGAATCGTGACCATACGCTGGTTCTGGTTTGTTGCCGCGTTGACCTCACCCTCATAAGGACCCCGGGTCTTGCCATTGAGTCCGGTGATTTCACAAAAAACATCATAGAGCGGCACCAGCATAAAACCGAAACCAAACATCAGTACCACGATAAGCATCAGCCCCGTTGGTGTCGACGGTTTAAGCCAGCGTTTCATTTCTCACCCAATACAGGCGGCGTGCTGAACGTGTGGTAGGGCGCAGGAGTCGGTACCGTCCACTCCAGACCTTGAGCGCCTTCCCAGGGCAGTTGTTCTGCGGGTTTTCCACTACGCACCGTTTTGACGATGATATAAACGAACAGGAGCTGAGTGGTGCCAAACAGAAATGCACCAAGGCTGGTCAGCATATTAAAATCGGCAAACTGCAGGGCATAATCGGGAATACGTCTTGGCATCCCGGCCAGGCCAACAAAATGCATCGGAAAGAAGGTCAGGTTTACGCCGATAAAGGACAGCCAGAAGTGCCACTGCCCCAGCTTTTCGTCATACATCTTGCCGCACCATTTGGGCAGCCAGTAATAGACCCCGGCGATAATGCCAAATACCGAGCCCGGCACCAGCACATAGTGGAAATGTGCCACCACAAAATAGGTGTCGTGATACTGAAAGTCGGCCGGCGCGATCGCCAGCATCAGTCCTGACAGGCCACCAATGGTAAACAGGACGATAAAGGCAATGGCAAACAGCATCGGCGTCTCAAAGGTCATTGACCCTCTGAACATGGTGCTAATCCAGTTGAACACCTTGACCCCGGTCGGCACCGCGATCAGCATGGTTGTGTACATAAAGAAAAGTTCACCGGCGATCGGCATACCCACGGTGAACATATGATGCGCCCAGACGATAAACGACAACACCGCGATGGCTATCGTGGCGTAGACCATTGATTGATAACCGAACAGGGGTTTACGGGCAAAAGTGGGCACGATCTGTGACACCACGCCGAACGCCGGTAACACCATGATATAAACCTCAGGATGGGCAAAGAACCAGAATACATGTTGGAACAGTACTGGATCACCGCCCCCGGCAGCATTGAAAAAACTGGTGCCGAAATGGATATCCATTAGCATCATGGTGACCACGGCGGCCAATACCGGCATCACGGCAATCAGCAGGAAGGCGGTGATCAACCAGGTCCAGACGAACAAAGGCATATCCATCAACTTCATGCCTGGCGCCCGCATATTGAAGATGGTCACAATAATATTAATAGCCCCCATGATTGAGGATATGCCCATCATATGAATTGCAAAGATAAAGAAGGTCACACTGGGCGGCGCATAGGTTGTGGACAGTGGGGCATAGAAGGTCCAGCCGAAGTCGGGGGCGCCACCGGCCATGAACAGCGTTGAAATGAGCATGGCAAAGGCAAACGGCAGGATCCAGAAGCTGAGATTGTTCATCCTCGGTAACGCCATATCCGGTGCGCCAATCATCAGCGGCACTTGCCAATTGGCCAGGCCGACAAAAGCAGGCATGACGGCACCGAACACCATAATGAGACCGTGCATGGTGGTCATCTGGTTGAAAAATTCCGGTACGACCAACTGCAGGCCCGGCTGGAACAGTTCGGCACGGATGACAAAAGCCATTGAGCCGCCGACAAACAGCATGATCAGGCTGAATACCAGGTAGAGTGTGCCGATATCCTTGTGATTGGTGGTGAGAATCCAGCGCGTCCATCCTTTTGCTGGGCCGTGATGTGTTGTCTCTGTATAGGCGCTCATAAAGACCTCACTCCTTTTCCATCATTGCCTGAATTTCGGCAGGGGTGACGATATCTCCGATCTGGTTGTCCCAGCTGTTGCGTTCATAGGTGATGACAGCTGCAATATCAACGGCAGACAACTGTTCACTGAATGCCGGCATGCCTTTTTCAAGCCGTCCGTGGACAACAATTTCGATGTGACCAACTTTATCACCCTGAACAATGGCGCTACCATTCAAAGGCGGGAAAGCGGGAGGCATACCTGAACCATCAGCCTGATGGCAGACAGCACAGTTTTTTTCGTAGACTGTCGCGCCTGCCGCCATCAGCTCATCCATGCTCCAGTCTTTCTCGGCCGAGGCTGCTACTGCCAGCTTGGCCGCTTTTTGCTCATCCAGCCAGGCCAGGTATTCTGCTTCTGGGACGGCCTTGACTTCTATAGGCATAAAGGCGTGATGTTTACCGCACAGTTCGGCGCACTGTCCGCGGTAAGTACCGGGTTCGTTGATCCGGGTCCACGACTCGTTGATAAAACCCGGAATGGCGTCTTTCTTGATAGCCAGATCCGGCACCCACCAGGCATGGATCACATCATTGGAGGTAAACAGAAAACGGATCTTCTGATTGATGGGCACGACCAATGCATTGTCGACTTCAAGCAGATAATTGGGGTTTTTCTTTTTCCGGTTTTCGATTTCTTCGCGCGAGGTATTGAGAATACTGAAAAAATCGACGTCTTCGCCTATATATTTGTAGTGCCATTTCCATTGGTGGCCGGTGACCTGAATATCGATATCAGATTCGCCGGCATCATACATGTCGACCAAAGTGATTGTGGATGGTATCGCTATCAGCACCAGAATAATCAGGGGAATGATTGTCCAGACAATTTCAATCAGCACATTGCCGTGAAACTGCGCGGCTTTAGCGCCTTTGGACTTTCGGTGGTGAAAGATGGACCAGAACATTACGCCAAACACGATGATGGCGATAGCCAGGCATATATAGAAAATGGTCATGTGCAGACCAAAGATAGACTGACTGGTGTCAGTAACGCCTCTTGGCATATTAAATTCCAGCGCGAGTAGCGGCTCTGGGATAAAGACAAGAGCGAGACAGAACAGATGCAGTAGTCGGCGCATAACAGTTCTCCTTGCATTTGTTGATGCCGGCCGTCATTGGCTTGCATCTGGCAAAAAACTATTAGCTTTCGATACTGAGCATATGTGATTTTTTTTTATTTGAATAGTCAAAAAAGAAAAAACATTTTTTGACAGGTAAAACGATGAAAAGTTGTCGCGCAGAATGTTGGCTATAAATATTCTTCAACTCAGCTAATCAGTGTCCTGCATGAATGTGCTGCTGGGGATTATTTTGCAACTAATCACGTATAATTCTGCGCTGGAATTTATCCCGGGCTAGATAATATGCCCTTGTCTTAACCGATATTGGCCGTGATTAAGCAATTTTTTCGACCGGGGCTTGTTTTCATTTTTTGCCACACCCGCTTGCTATCTAGAATTTACTTTAACTTCCGATGCCACATTTTTGATAAAGAACATGTCCTTGAAAAAGTACTCCCGGGCTTTTTTCCCACTTTTGAGAAATGCAGCTAAGTCCTTGTCGTAAAAAGAGGATTTTGATTATTTTGATGCTTGACTTGTCTGATCTGCACTCCTATAGTGTCGATTAGTGGGGGAAAGTGGATCTTCGTGGATCATAATTTTTAAGGACTCAGCGTGTTTAGAGGTGTCGCAACTTTTAATCTGGATGCAAAGGGACGGATGGCAGTGCCAGCCCGTTTTCGTAAGCAGCTGGATGTCAGTTGTGAAGGCCGTCTTGTTATCACCATTGATCACGCTGATCGCTGCTTGCAAGTTTATCCGTTGCCCGAGTGGGAGCTGGTTGAGCAAAAACTCAGTGGCCTGCCAAGTCTCAATCAACAAGTGCGCCGTCTAAAGCGGATGCTGCTGGGTTATGCCACGGAGTGTGAAATGGATAGTCATGGCCGGGTGTTATTACCTGCCAAATTAAGGGAGTTTGCCGGTCTCGACAAAAACACGGTGATGATTGGTCAAGGCAACAAATTTGAATTATGGGATGAGCAAACCTGGAACGGTTTAATGGATGACTGTTTGCAGGAAGATTTCGACGCGATATTGCCGGCCGAACTCGAAAGCCTATCCATATAGGGTGGACCATGACAGAACGCCTCCCACAACACTTACCGGTCTTACTTGAAGAGGCCGTAACCGCGCTGGCGATCAAGCCAGATGGGTTTTATGTCGACGGTACTTTTGGCCGCGGTGGTCACAGCCGCGCCATTCTCGAGCAACTTAATGATGATGGCAGGTTACTGGGCCTGGATCGTGATCCACAGGCGATTATCGCCGGACAAGCACTGGCAGCCGAAGACAGCCGTTTCAGTATTGAACATTGTGCTTTTTCGCAGCTTAGCGAGGTCATTCATCAGCGGCTATGGCACCAGCGAATAGACGGGATTTTGCTGGATATAGGTGTCTCGTCACCGCAACTCGACGAAGCCGCTCGCGGCTTTAGTTTTATGCAGGATGGCCCACTGGATATGCGAATGGATACTAGCTCGGGCATCAGCGCCGCCCAATGGTTAGCGCAGGCTGAAGAAGTTGAGATTGCCACAGTGATAAAAACGCTGGGCGAAGAGCGCTACGGCAAACGTATTGCCCGAGCTATTGTTGAACAGC
>JBFJJO010000118.1:0-6620 GCA_041612215.1 Methylophaga sp. | reverse complement strand
AGATAAAACTTCTAAATCGGAAACCGCCGTATGTAGTACCGGATCCCAGTTCACCAGCCGTTTGCCGCGGTAAATCAAACCTTCGTCATAAAGCTGGACAAATACCTGCTTTACAGCTTCGGATAAATCATCATCCATGGTGAAGCGATTACGCGACCAGTCCAGTGATGAGCCCAGACGGCGCAGTTGACGGGTGATATTACCGCCGGATTCTTCTTTCCATTCCCAGACGCGTTCAATAAATTTGTCGCGACCCAGATCGTGACGGGTTTTGCCATCGGCATTTAACTGCCGTTCAACCACCATTTGCGTCGCAATACCGGCATGATCAGTACCCGGTTGCCATAAGGTGTTATCACCTTTCATCCGATGATAACGGGTCAATAAATCCATAATGGTGTTATTAAAACCGTGGCCCATATGCAGACTGCCAGTAACATTTGGTGGTGGCAGCATAATGGCGTAAGGTGCGCCTTCACCGCTGGCTTCGAATTCACCGCGTTGTTCCCAGAATTGATACCAGCGTTGTTCGATGGCGTCGGGCGTGTAGGTTTTATCCATTGATGTTAAATCGCGTTATTGGCAAAAAGAAAGCGGGCATTATACCCGCTTCAGCTATGACCGGTCATGACTGCGTTTGCTCAGAGATGGTGGGTTTCCAGTGGGTATCCACGATCCTGATAAAACTTGTAGCGCTGACGGCCATGTTGTTTAATCTCTTCATCGTCATCGATGATTTCAGCCATTCGTTCAAACTGGCTGAAAAACATTGGATGTTGTGGATGTAGATTGATTAAAACATCCATCAAACGGGGCGGAGGGGTGTTGTCGTGACTGATTAAAACCGGTGCCATGACTGCAGAATCCTCTGACATGATTGCATGTGGGACAAAGCTTTCTTTACGAAAAGCCCACAGTGCTGCATCCATATCAGCACATTGCTGGAGATTTTCGGTGTAAATAAACACCTGATGACCCTCACGCCAGGCTTTTTCCGCCAGCCGGCAGGCAAATTGCTGCCGGCTAAGTGGATCCTGACTTTTAAGAACGTAAAAACTGACCCGGGTCATCTGACGTTATTGGCTAACTTTGTTTAGCAAATATTGCATCAGTAAGGTGACTGGCCGGCCGGTCGCACCCTTATCTTTACCACTGTTCCAGGCGGTGCCTGCGATATCCAGATGCGCCCATTTGAATTTTTTTGTGAAGCGTGACAAGAAGCAGGCGGCTGTGACACTGCCAGCTTCTTTGCCGCCGACATTGGCGATATCGGCAAAATTGCTGTCCAGTTGTTTTTGATAATCATCCCACAGCGGTAACTGCCAGGCGCGATCATAGCTGTCGTTACCGGCTTTGAGCAGTGCATCTGCTAAATCCTGATTATTGGCCATTAAACCAGTGGCATTACTGCCTAGCGCAACAATGACGGCGCCGGTCAGCGTGGCAATATCAATCACGGTATCGGGATCAAAACGCTCGCTGTAAGTCAGCGCATCACAGAGAATCAGGCGGCCTTCAGCATCAGTATTAAGAATTTCAATGGTTTGGCCAGACATGCTGGTGACGACATCACCCGGTTTGTTGGCGTCTCCATCGGGCATGTTTTCTGAACTGGGCACGACGCCAATCACGTTAATCGGCAGATTAAGTTCGGCAACCGCCTGAAGTGTACCGATTACACTGGCAGAACCGCACATATCGTATTTCATCTCGTCCATGCCCTGAGCGGGTTTTAATGAAATACCGCCGGCATCAAAGGTCAGGCCTTTACCGACCAGTACCACCGGTTTGCTGTCACCGCCACCACCATAGTTCATGGTGATGAGTTTGGCTGGCTGACGACTACCGCGTGATACCGATAGGAAAGAGCCCATGCCCAGTTCGGCCATATCCTCTTCTTCCAGCACATCTACTTTGACTGACGGATATTGTTTGCCGAGTTTAATGGCTTGTTCAGCAAGATAGGTCGGTGTACAGATATTGCCGGGCAGATTACCTAATTCGCGCGCCGTATTCATGCCATGACCAATCGCTGCGCCCGTTTTTACGGCTTGTTCAAAATCTGTCTGATTGGCAGCAGTGGCTAAAAAACCCAGGTTTTCGAGTGGTTTCTCGACGGGTTTAAATTGGCTCTTGGTCTGACTATATCGGTAGAGCGCCGTTTCGGTGTTAATAACGGTTTGCCGTACTTTCCAGACATCATCGCGATTGGCAACGGGGATTTCAGCTAAACAACTGATAGCCGATTGCGCAGCAGACTCATTAAGCCATTTGGCCATGGCGATAGCGGCGCTGTTGAAATCATTTTCGGTGGTGTCACCGTGTTTGCCAGCACCAACCAGCAATACTCGCGGGCTGTTAATGCCGGGCAAATCTTGCAGTAATAATAGTTGACCGGCCTTACCTGTAATATCGCCGCGAGCAAAGCAACTATTCAGTTTATCCTGGCTGGCGTTGTTTAAACTTTCTGCGGATGGACTGAGTTTGCCTTCTTCAAAAACGGCAACGGCAACACAGTCGATAGCCTGGGCTGATAAAACATCGTTTCTTACAAAATACTGCATGAATTTCTCCTGTCGGTGTAGATGGTTTAGACTGCACTTTTATGGCCGCCATTTGTGACCCTATTCTAAACAAGACCAGCCAATAATGCCCGCGCTTCGTCAGTTAATTGCTGCTCAGTTCAGCTTGATAGACCGCTATATGTTGCGGGAGTTTTTTATTAACCTTATTGCCGTGGTCGGCGTGCTATGGCTGATTTATGTCGCCACGCGCTTTGCACGGTATCTGGCCGATGCCGCGGTTGGCAACCTGCCGGCCGATGTGATCTTCAGTTTATTGTGGCTCAACTCGCTCGGCGCTTTGTCGGTGTTGTTGCCTATTGCGACATTTTTAGCTGTATTACTCGGCCTGGGCAGGATGAGTGCTGACAATGAGCTAACTGTTATTGCGGCCTGCGGCATCGCCGGTAATCGTATTCGCCGTAATGTACTGATATTCTCGGGCTTTATGGCAATTGTAGTTGCTGTTCTGGCCTTGGTGATTGTGCCAGATGTGTTATCCGGACGTTATCAGCTCGAACAAAAAGCCAAAGTGACTGCCAATACCACGGGGCTGGTCGCGGGTACCTTCAAAGAAAGTCAAAGTGGCGACTGGACCTTTTATTCGCAAGGTTACGCTGAAGAAACCGGTCAGCTACAAAATGTCTTTATCGAAATTCAACGCCAGCCAAAACCCTACATATTTCGTGCCGAATCCGGTCATTTTGAGGTGGATCCGCGCTCTGGTGATAAATATCTGGTCCTAGAAAATGGTTATCGCTATGAAGGTGATGCCGGCGATCTGGATTTTGTTATTGCCGAATACGCCAGCCACAGCCTGCTGGTGGAAAAGGGTGGACAGCAGCAATATCGTGAAAAAGCCAAAGCCACAGCAACGGCGTTACTTTTGCAGCGCGGTAGTAATGAAGACTTAGCCGAAATTCAATGGCGGATAAGCAGTTCGGTAATGACGGTAATTCTTGGTCTGCTGGCAATGACGCTGGCGCATGCCGGTCCACGACAAGGACGCTATGCCGGTCTGTTGCCGGCTGTATTGGTTTACATTGTCTACAGCAATCTGCTTGGGGTAACGCGTGCCTGGGTCGAAAAAGGTGAAATAGCGCCATTACTGGGTATGGTTTGGGTTCATTTGCTGATGTTAGGGGTATGGTGGTTGCTCAGCAATCGTCAGTCATTGAGTCGTAAATGGCAGCAGATCCGTGAAAAAGGACAGCCAGCAGCATGATCCTGCAACGCTATATTGCCAAAACGATTATCAGCAGCACCTTACTGGTGTTATTAGTGTTGCTGGCGCTGTATACCTTTATGGATTTTATTGCTGAGCTTGATGATTTGGGTGAGGGCATGTATGGCTTACCGCAGATTTTGCTGTATTTGCTGCTGTCGATGCCCAAGCGGATGTATGAACTATTGCCCATCGCCGCATTATTAGGCAGCGTTTTGGGATTAGGTACCTTAGCCCAACAGAGTGAATTGGTTGCGATGCGTGCCGCTGGGATCTCTGTCGCATTTATCAATAAAGCGGTGATGTTGGTTGCGCTGGTCTTATTGATGGTCGCTGTTTTGCTTGGTGAAGTGCTGAGGCCCGTTGCAGAACAAAAAGCGCTGGCACTGCAAAATACGTCTAAAACGGGTACCGAGGGCAGTCAGTCTGAATTTGGTTTCTGGACCCGTGACGGACAGCATTTTAATCATATTGAACGCATTCACAGTGATGGCCGTTTTGAAGGCATCAAGATCTATGAATTTGATGACCAGTTCCAATTACGGATGGTTACTCTCGCGGCCAGCGCCCGTTATCAGGATGATGAATGGGAGTTAAGCGATGTCGTGCAAAGTGAAATTGATGAGCATGGCATCGAAGTACGTGTCGTCGAGCGTGCCAAATGGCGGTCGAAACTTAATCCGGGCATGCTTAACGTCGTTGTCGTCCCGCCCGCCTTTTTGCCAGTGTGGAGTCTGCTTGATTATGTCAGCTACTTGAAAGAAAACCATCAGGCAGTCAGTCAATATGAGCTGGCCTTCTGGAGCAAAATCATGATGCCGCTGAGTTCGGCGGTCATGGTTTTTTTAGCGGTGCCGTTTATTTTTGGCCCGCTACGCAGTTCGCCTGTTGGGGCACGTATTTTGGCAGGTACACTGGTTGGTATCGGTTTCCATTTGTTTAACCAGACCTTTCAGCATATCGGTCTGGTGTTTGGCGTTTTGCCCTGGCTGGCAGCTTCATTGCCGACCATTTTATTTGCCGCGCTGGGGATCTGGATGCTACGGCGAGTACGCTAATTTAACTGGATAGTGCGAATTTCAGCTTCACGTTGAAACTTTTTTAACTGCATCGCCATAAGGCCATTGTTTTCGTCAATGAGTGCTTCAGCCTGCTGATAGGCCTCCGGATAACTGTCCCGAAAGGCAATCATCAGTTGCTTGGCAATAGTGCCCACCGCGCTATAAATCGCAACCGCGTTATCAGCTATTGGCTGCGTGTCTGCTGAGGCCGTACTGAGCAAATCTTGGTAATAGCTTTGACGTTCGTTAAAAGACGGCGAAAAGCCACGTAAATGCCAGACATTAAAGCCGCGTGGATCACGTTTTTGCTGGTAGAGCTGATAATACTTTACCAGTGAATCCAGTTTTTGGTAGTAATCACTGCCGACCTGGCTGACCAGTTGCGATAAATTATCGGTGTTAATTTCTTGTAAATCATCGGTTTGTGGTTGTGTAGCCTGTGAAGTCTGGCTAACCATGAGCAAACCGGTTACTGCCAGAAGCTGCCAGAAGCGCATAAATACCCTCATTGAATTTATCATCCCATCCTGTAAAACGTCACAGGATTATTGTGCACAAGTTGTTTGATGTAAACCTTAGAAATAAAAAAGACGCTGCAAAGCAGTGACAGTTGCTGCCTGAAAATGACCTGACAGGCTCTGAAACTTGTCTGAGAAGCAGGCCGGTTCAGCTTGATAAAATAAATACGGTCAGTGGTAAACATACTATTGATAGAATGATTATCTTTAGTGGCTGATAATAAACCGAAATTTTCCAAGTTGATTTGCAGTCAAAACAATACCTAATCAACCTAAGCATTAGGCTGAATTCGACATATTGTATGAACAAATCACCGGGCCGATGCTGTACAGCCCGGTAAGGAAATAAATCATGATTAAACCGGTTAGTTTTTTATTCACGTTTGCTGCAATCTGTTTATTGTTTGTTTCGCCGGGTGGATTAAAGGCTCAGGATTTAACACCGCCACAATTAGTTCTTCAGGAAGCGTCTGATAAAATGCTGAACGCACTGATAGAATACAAATCAGAGTTGGATCAGAAACCGGAAAAGGTTTTTCCACTGGTGGAAGAAATTCTGATCCCACATTTTGATTTTAAACGAATGTCGCGTCTGGCATTGGGTCGAAGCTGGAAAGATGCAACTCAAGAGCAGCAACAGCGCTTTGTAGATGAATTCCGTATGCTGCTGGTCAGAACATATGCCACTGCCATGCTGCAATATACCGATGAAGAGTTCAGGTTTATGCCTTTCCATGACGACCTGAGCAAGCGTCGTGTGGATGTGCCGATTCAGGTGATCCGTCGGGGTGCGCCAACCGTGCCGGTCGCCATTTCAATGTTTCAGAACAATGAAGGCGAATGGAAGGTTTACGATGTCAAAATAGAGGGGGTCAGTCTGGTCACTACCTATCGCAGCACATTTAACCGCGATATACGTAACGAAGGTATCGAAAAACTGATAGAAAGCATTTCTAAGCGTAATAGAAAAGTTAACTCGTGATAGTTAAGGATATAGATGATGTGTCAGTGCATTACTGACCAGCTCCATGGCCACTCACCAGGTATTTCACAAACCAATTAGATAGAATTTACTGTTGGCTATTACTCATCGTTAACAGGCGGGACTTGTATTTCGAACAGGCATAAAAAAAGCACTTGCTGTTAGGCTAAGCGCTTATTTTATATGGCGTCCCCAAGGGGATTCGAACCCCTGTTACCGCCGTGAAAGGGCGGTGTCCTAGGCCTCTAGACGATGGGGACCTAAAACGGTTCT
>JBFJJO010000117.1:0-6701 GCA_041612215.1 Methylophaga sp. | reverse complement strand
TCATCCGCTCAATATCCAGACCACGGGCGGCAACGTCAGTCGCAACCAGAATATCGATACTGCCTTTTTTCATACGCTCAATGGTTTTCTCACGCAGCGCCTGATTCATATCGCCATTAATAGCGGACGCCGAATAACCCCGGGCTTCCAGCTTTTCGGCCAGTTCAACAGTGGCATTTTTGGTACGGACAAAAATAATCATGCCATCGAAATCTTCGACTTCCAGAATACGAGTCAACGCATCGAGTTTGTGCATGCCGGTAACTTGCCAGTAACGCTGGTTAATGGTGGTGACGGTAGAAGTTTTACTCTGAATACGAACATCAACTGGATCTTTGAGATATTTCTGCGCTACGCGGTGAATCGCGCCGGGCATGGTTGCTGAAAATAGGGCAACCTGGCGGTTTTCCGGCGTTTCTTTGAGGATGGTTTCGACATCATCAATAAAGCCCATACGGAGCATTTCGTCGGCTTCATCGAGCACTAAGGCTTCGAGTTTGGCCAGTTTCAGTGTGCCGCGGCGAATATGATCCAGGATCCGACCGGGCGTGCCGACTACAACTTGCGGGTTACGCTGCAATGAACGCAGTTGAATGCCCATGCTCTGACCACCATAAATAGGCAGGATATGGAAGTCTTTTAAATGTTTGGCATAGCTTTGAATGGCTTCTGAAACCTGAATGGCCAATTCACGCGTTGGCGCCAACACCAGCATTTGCGTGGCTTTATTTTTAACATCAATGCGGCTCAGTAAAGGCAGGGCAAAAGCGACAGTTTTACCCGTACCAGTTTGCGCCTGACCCAGTAAATCGCGGCCAGCTAACAGCGGCGGAATACTTTGTGCCTGAATCGGTGAGGGGGTTTCGTAACCGGCTTGTTGCACGGCTTGTAAAATAGCGGGGGCAAGCCCTAACTCACTGAATGAGAGCGTCGCTTGAATCTGTTCTGTAGACATGGAGTAACCTGTGAAGTGCAGTTTTGGATATAAAACTGTTTGGAGATGTAAATAAGGTGCGGATTATACCGACCTGACAGCTTAAAAGATAGCAAAATCATTTGTTTATTAATGTTGCACAGGAGGATTAAGATGGAGGTAATAGCCACCTAAGGAGCAGTTTGTGGATCCGTTTTCGATTGATGCTTATAGTCCTACCGAAGTAGCCAAACGTGTTGAACAGGCTAGCCTCAGTAAATGTACTAATGACCCGTTTCGGGTGCTGGCGTTGGCGGTATTGGCCGGTGCATTTATTGCTCTGGGCGCGGCATTTTATGCACTGGTGACTCATGAGCCGGGCATGATGCCTCCAGGGGTATTGAAATGGCTGGGCGGGCTGGCGTTTTGTTTGGGATTGGTCCTGGTCGTTGTGGCTGGTGCCGAATTATTTACCGGCAATAACTTACTGGTCATGGGGTTTGTAGACGGCAAAATTAGCGGCCGTCAGCTAATCAATAATTGGTTAATTGTTTATGTCGGTAACTTCATCGGCGCATTAGGCATTTTGTTGTTGATTGCTTTATCTGGTCTCTGGTGGCAGGGTGATGGGGCATTGGCTGCCAAAACGGTGGCAATTGCCGAAAGCAAAGTTAATTTAACGTTTTGGGAAGCGTTTAGCCGCGGCGTACTATGTAATTTGCTGGTATGTCTGGCTATCTGGCTAACCATGGCGGGCCGCAGCGTTACCGACAAAATTTTAGCAGTGTTATTGCCAATCAGTGCTTTTGTGGCGCTGGGTTTTGAGCATAGTGTTGCCAACATGTTTGTCATTCCAGCAGGCATGCTGGCCAGTAATATGCAAGCTTGGCAGGGCATGGGGCTGAGCGTTACTGAGAATTTGAATCTCAACGGTTTTTTGCTCGGCAATTTGCTGCCAGTGACTCTGGGCAATTTAGTCGGCGGCAGTATTTTAGTGGGCCTGTTTTACTGGTTTATTTACTTGCGTGACAATAGGAGAAATGATGACTGAACATACATACAAACACATAGAGATCACCGGCAGCTCAACTGAAAGCTCGGATAAAGCCATTGAAAATGCCATCGCGAAAGCGGCTGAAACAGTGCATATGATTCATTGGTTTGAGGTGACAGATACCCGCGGTTATGTTGAAGAGGGCAAGATCAAATACTGGCAGGTAACCATCAAGCTGGGCTTTCGATTAGAAGGTTAATCGACGCGACGAAACTGATGCAGCCAGACCTGTGCGTCTGGCTGCCATTGCATGCCGGGATGCATACGTAAAATTAATTGTTGGTACGCGATTAAACTGTCAAACCCCTCGGCTTTGGCATCTGCTTCCGTCATATCGCCAAGTGTCTGACGGCTGACGGTAGTGATTTCAAAATCGATACCATCGAGCTTAAAGCGCTCGCCCGGATAACCATAAATGCCATTACGACGTTGCTGGTTTTTATCACCTTTTATCGCCGATGCAATCAGCTTTGGCTGGGTGACCAGCCTATCCAGTTCACAGGTTTTGGCGGGAAGCTCGCTGACAGCCACTATTTACTGATACGCGTGAATTTTGAGCCTTCCAGCGTCAGATTAAACATCAGACCTTTGTTGCCAAACATAAAAGCAACAATCGGATCTTCAATATTGATGGTGTTGATGTCTTCGCCAACACCCCATTCAACTACGGCCACTGAGCCATCGACGCCGGCTTCCCAGCCTTTGCTGGATTGGAAATATTCCAGGGCTTTATCTTCCAGGAAAACGATAACCAGCGATTTGCTTTGCACACCCAGCTGAAAACCAATCGAGGCGCCGGCGGTGTTGTAATAGTCTGCTGTTTTACCGTTGATGCGCAGGGCGCCTTCACCATATTCGCCGCCAATACCAAAGCCAGCTTTGATAACATTCGGAAAGACCAAAACGCCTTTGGCTTTGGCTAAAAAACGATCACCGCCCGGCACCTCTTGTTTGAAGCGTGTGATCGTTTCATCAACTTTGATATCAATTTCGGCAGCGGTGGCGGCAAACGCTGTAAAAGGCAGCATACAACTGAATATAAGCAACAGAGCAGGGGTAAGCAGGCGAGTGAACATGGCTTTATCCTCAGCGATAGAGACAATGTTAAAGTAGCATGGAAAAAGGCCATGCGAAAGCAAAAAAAGCCCGCTTGTTGCGGGCTTTAAATGACTGTAATCAAACGATGCCCAGACTACTCAGATATTCGTCGTAGCTACCATCAAAATCAGTAATACCCTCGTTTTCCATATCAAAAATCCGCGTCGCCAGCGACGAGACAAATTCCCGATCATGCGAGACGAAAATCAATGTGCCTTCATACTGTTCGAGGGCCATATTAAGTGATTCAATTGATTCCATATCCATATGGTTAGTCGGTTCGTCCATCACCAGAATATTGGGTTTTTGCAGAATCAATTTACCAAATAGCATCCGTCCTTTTTCACCACCGGACAGTACATTAACTTTCTTGTCGATTTGATGACCAGAGAACAACAAACGACCCAATGTACCGCGAATAACTTGTTCATCATCTTCCGGTGCTGCCCACTGACTCATCCATTCAAACAACGTCATATTGCTCTTGAACAGGTTGTCGTGATCTTGCGCGTAATAACCGATATTGGCATTTTCCGACCATTTAACATTACCGGATTTGGGTGCTATTTCACCGACAAGCGTTTTGACCAGTGTGGTTTTACCGATACCGTTAGGACCAATAATGCCAATTTTTTCACCAACTTCCGCCATAAAGCTGAATTTTTCAAAAAGCTTATGTTCGTCTTCATAACCTTGCGTCAGATTGCTGACTTCCAGCGCGTTACGGAATAGCTTTTTATCCTGATTAAAACGGATAAACGGATTGACCCGGCTGGATGGTTTGATGTCATCGAGCTGGATTTTCTCCATCTGTTTTTGCCGGGAGGTGGCTTGTTTGGCCTTAGAAGCATTGGCCGAGAAACGCGAGACGAATTCCTGCAGCTCTTTAATCTGGGCTTTTTTCTTGGCGTTATCAGATTGCAGGCGTTCCCGTGCCTGGACCGATGCGGTCATATATTCATCATAATTACCGGGGTAAATGCGCAGCTCACCATAATCCATATCAGCCATATGGGTGCAGATCCGGTTTAAAAAATGTCGATCATGCGAAATGATGATCATGGTGCTGTTACGCTGACTCAAAATATCTTCCAGCCAGCGAATGGTATTGATGTCCAGATGGTTGGTCGGCTCATCCAGTAACAGAATATCCGGATCGGCAAATAAGACTTGTGCCAATAAAATCCGTAATTTCCAACCCGGGGCGATTTCACTCATCGGCCCGTAATGTTGCTCTACCGGAATGCCGACACCAAGTAATAGCTCACCGGCGCGTGATTCAGCGGTATAACCATCAAGCTCGGCATATTCGCCTTCCAGATGTGCGACTTTCAAGCCATCTTCTTCGCTCATTTCCGGCAGGCTGTAGATGCGATCACGTTCGTGATGTACTTCCCAGAGTGCTTTATCACCCATGATGACAACATCAATAACGCGCTGGTCTTCGTAGGCGAACTGGTCTTGTTTCAGTACTGCAAACGACTAATTGGGGTCGCGCATCACATTGCCGGCGGTCGGCTCCTGAACGCCGGCGAGAATTTTCATAAACGTTGATTTGCCACAACCATTGGCACCTATCAGGCCATAACGGTTGCCGTCGCCGAATTTTACGGAAACATTTTCGAACAGGGGCTTGGCCCCAAATTGCATGGTGATATTAGCGGTGCTGAGCACAAAAAACCTCGGAATTAAAGCGGTATTTAATGGATAAAACCCACCATTATACCTGCTTTAATGCTTTGCCGATAAGTTGAAGTTTGGCTTGCCGGGAGAGCTTTTTGATCGCCGCTTCCCGACGACTGGCACTGCCACGATCCGGGTGATTTTCCTGATAAACCAATTGTTTGGCGGCGCTGCTGTGAAAAAACTTGGCACCGCCGCGACCGCTTTGATGTTGATTAAGCCGACGATCTAAATCTGTGGTGATGCCTGTATAAAGATGGCCATTTTCGGCTTCGATTATATAAAGCGTCCAGTCACTTTTTGTCATTAAAATCGATGGCAACTGAGTTAATGCAATAGCGCAGGCCGGTGGGCGGTGGGCCATCATCAAATACATGGCCCAGATGCGCATCACAGGTTTTACAGCGAACTTCAGTGCGATCCATGCCGTGACTTTGATCAGCATGATGACTGACCACACCATGTTCAATTTGCGAGGAAAAACTCGGCCAGCCACAACCGGCGTCAAATTTATCATCGGATTTAAACAGTGGGGTGCCGCAACAAATACAGTGATATTGGCCCTTTTCCCGATGTTCATAATATTGCCCGGAAAAAGGCGCTTCTGTGCCAGCTTGCCGGGTTACCCGGTATTGCTCTGCAGTCAGCTCAGCTCGCCAGTCGGCATCAGATTTTTGCACTTTATCAGACATGAATTAAGGCCATCATTGGTTTATAAAGTAGTTTAATGCAATGACCGTTAATATGCAGCTCAGGTTCGAAATTAATGTTTTTATTGCAGTTGGTTAAATTCTCCAACCGCAATAATTGCAGCCGTTAAATACAAATTATTAAGACGTTTGCTAGTCTGGATGGTAATTTTTCAAGATCAGACAAGCTGTTAGGATATGCAGCAATCTAGCAGGAGACCCCCCTATGGCCCTGGAACAGGCACCCGAATGGCAAGCGCAGTTAGCCAATGAATTTGACCAGCCTTATATGCAGCAGCTCAAAGCGTTTTTGCAGCAGCAAAAGCAGGCGCAGAAAATTATTTTTCCGCATTCCAATCATTGGTTTCATGCGTTGGAGGCTACGCCTTTATCAAAAGTAAAAGTCGTGATCCTCGGTCAGGATCCTTATCACCAGCCGGGTCAGGCGCATGGTTTGTGTTTTTCGGTTCAACCGGGTGTGGTCATTCCGCCGTCTTTAAATAATATTTATAAAGAATTAAACAGCGATTTGGGTATTAATCCGGTCGGTCATGGCTATCTGGAAAGCTGGGCGCAGCAGGGTGTGTTGTTACTGAACGCTGTGCTGACGGTTGAACATAACCAGGCCAATGCTCATCAGGGCAAGGGTTGGGAGCAATTTACCGATAAAGTGATTGCGAGCATTAATGAAATGCGGCAAAACGTAGTGTTTATGCTGTGGGGCCGTTATGCGCAGAAAAAAGGCGCAATGATTGATACTGATAAACACCTGGTTTTAAAAGCGCCGCACCCATCACCTTTATCGGCGCATCGCGGTTTTTTGGGTTGTAAGCATTTCAGTCAGGCCAATCAATATTTACAAAGCCACGGATTGGCGCCGATCGACTGGCAACTGCCAACCAGCGTTTAAACAATCCCTAACGTTATCGGCTACAATTCGCGCCATGAGAAATCTCACGGATTCAAATTTACACAGCGACAGGCTGCTGTTTAGCAGTGGCCCACAGGGATGTGCGTCATGACAAATTTGACGGGAACAAATTTGCACAGTTGCATGCTGCTGCGCAGCAGTGACGCGCAGGGATGTACGTCATGATTAAGCTGAGTCAATTATCTTTACGCCGTGGCCCACGGCTGCTATTTGAAAATGCCAACCTGCTAATCCATCCGGGGCAGCGGGTGGGCCTGACCGGTGCGAATGGCACGGGTAAATCCAGTTTGTTTGCCATGATCCGCGGTCAATTACATGCTGATCAGGGCGAGC
>JBFJJO010000116.1:0-6763 GCA_041612215.1 Methylophaga sp. | reverse complement strand
TACCATCGGTAGTGAAGTCTATTTAACGCCTGACTGGACGTTGCGCGCTAATATTGAAGGTAAGGACGAGTTCTTTTTTTCTAATAGTCACAATGCTAAATCCGGTTCATATGCGATCACCAACGCCAGCCTGGAATATCAACAGCAAAACTGGCGTTTCACACTGTGGGGCCGTAATCTGTTTGATAAAGACTATTACACCCGCGGTTTCTTCTTTGGTAATGATCCACGAATTGGCTACGCCGAACGGGCCTACAAACAACTGGCCGATCCACGGATTATCGGGATGACTGTTTCCTACGATTATTAAGGGCTTACAATGAGAATTTCTGTTGATATCAGTCTTTATCCGCTGACTGAACAATATGTTGAACCGATTCTGGCGTTTATTGATCAGTTGGAAAATAATCCTAAGTTGGTCGTTAAGCGTAATTCGCTAAGCACACAGGTGTTTGGTGAATATCGGGATGTGATGGCGGCTATGAACAGCGAAATTGAGGCGGTATTTGCGGCGATGCCGCATAGCGCTTTTGTGTTGAAAATGGTTGGCACCGATCGGGCAGATGTTGTCGACAAATGACCGATTCCAGTTGGTTTAATGCGCTATTAAATGGCCTGATGCAGATGAGCGGCTGGGAAGTGTTCGCAGCCAGTCTGGGCATTGCTTATATCTTATTGGCTGGCCGTGAATCCCAGTGGTGCTGGCCGATGGCGTTTATCAGTACCTGTATTTACACCGTGCTATTTTGGCAACAGCAATTACCGATGCAGGCGCTGCTGAATATTTACTATATTGGCATGGCCGTGTATGGCTTTGTGCTTTGGCATCGCCATGAAACCCGAGCCGCCGAACTGTTTATTCACCGTTGGCCATGGCATTTTCATTTGGCGTTTTTGCTGGTCGGCAGTGTGTTGACGATATTGGCCGGTTTTTATTTGTCAGCTTATGACACGCAGTATCCATTTCTCGATGCCGGGGTGATGGTGTTTTCAGTGATGAATACCGTGTTAATGGCCCGCAAGGTCATTGAAAACTGGCTGTACTGGCAACTGATAAATTCTGCCGCGATTGTGCTGTATGCCCTAACCGGTTTTTACGCAACGATTGTCATGTTCAGTATTTATCTGTTTCTGGCGATGGTCGGCTATTTCAAATGGCGACAGTTACTGGATAATCAAACCGTTCGGAGCTGAAAATGCAGAGGCTTTGCCAACCACGCCTCGCAGTCAGTTTCGCCCAATACATTCATTAAAAATAGTAGGGACCGGTAAGCTGTTCTGACACCAGATAAATCAGGTAAGAAATGGACTCGCTGATATTCTTCGGCAAATAGTGCCGCCTGTGATGCGTTGAGTAATAACTCCAGCAGTACCAGCTCCAGTTCCCGTGGCGCCAAAACAAAGGCATCCAAATCGACCAAAGCAGTCAGTTTGCCATCCTCAGTCAAGAACTGGTCCCACCGTAAATCCAGCATCACCGGCACGAAGTTATTTACTTGAATATCCGCCGCTTGTTTCAGTGCATTACCCAGCCGTACCGGCGAAATGGCGATGTCATTATTAGCGGCCAGATAAGACAAGGTCTGACGCAGCCGTGATGCCCATAAATCCGCAGAAAACTTAGGTTTTTGTATTGCCCCCCAGTGGTCAACTGTTTGCTGATGCAAAGCGGCAATATGTCTGGCCAGTTGTCTGATGATCTCCGGATTGACCGTTTCAGCATCTATGGTTTTGCCCGCTAATCGCCGGCATAAGACAAAACCGCTGTTAGCCGATAAACATTCGGGAATAGTCAGCGGACTGTGCCGGCTCAGAAACTGTTGTACAGCGTTGGTATCTGCCAACGAGGCTGGAAAATTCAGCGCGAATAAACGATTCACACCCTGCCAAAATGATGAGCAGCGGACAACCGGTTTATCAGCAACTTTCAATACCAGTGCGCCAATACTGGTCTGGCAAAACCAAAGCTGATGACTACTATCATCGAATTGCGCGACAACCGGCGTTGCGGGTTTGAGTAAGGTGGGTAATTTACGCTGCTGATGTTGGCTCAGCGCAGGATAGGCTACCAAGGTAATTCGTCACCATTCATATGCCAGAAAGTACCGCTGTTTTCGAGATTCAATTCGGCGATTCGATCCAACAACCCTTTGGCTGATTCGTCAGCATCGACCAGACCACCATGTCCAGTCATATCAGTGCGCACCCAACCCGGATGCAAAATCGCCACCGCAATGCCCTTGCCTTTCAAATCAATTGACAGCGATTTACCCGCAGCATTAAGGGCGGCTTTAGACATCCGATAAGCATAACTGCCACCGGAATCATTATCCGCAATGGAACCCATCCGACTGGTGACCAGACCCACTTTGCTGCCATTTTGTAAATGTTTCAGCAGCGCTTGCGTGGTCAGCAAAGGCCCAAGGCTATTAACCTCATACATCCGTTTAAAACTCTCGACTGTGTTGGCATCAATATCGGCCAGACCTAAACCACCGGCAATGCCAGCGTTATTCATCAGCAAGTCAATTTTTCTATCGCCCAGTTTATCGGAGAGGTTATGCAAGCTGAATGGATCGCTGACTTCAACATCTTCAATAATTTCAACGCCCAATTCGTTAAGCGCTGGCGAACGATGCCGACAAGTCGCGATAACCTCATACCCACGTTGTTTTAGTTGCCGGCACAGCTCAAGCCCAATGCCACGATTACTACCGGTAACCAATGCTGTTTGTGCCATGACTGACTCCTTATGCGTTTGAAAGCAGACTGCTCATTGTAGCGACTGAAGGCGACAAAACAACGCCTGCTTCAGTGACAATGGCCGTAATTAATTTTGCCGGCGTAACATCAAATGCCGGATTGCTCACTGAGACACCATCCGGCGCAATTTGTTTATCGCCGATATGGGTGATTTCCTTGGCCGGGCGTTGCTCAATCGGGATCTGCTCGCCGCTCTGACAATGCCAGTCGATAGTTGACTGCGGCGCAGCAACCATAAATTTAACACCATGATATTGCGCTAATACGGCCAGCGCATAAGTACCAATTTTATTGGCGACATCACCGTTGGCAGCGATGCGATCGGCGCCGACAATCACCCAGTCAACATTACCCTGCGCCATTAATGCCGCGGCCGCCACATCAGATTGCAGCGTACAGGGAATTTGTTCTTCGACTAACTCCCAGGCTGTCAGTCTGGCGCCCTGCAACCAGGGTCGTGTCTCATCGATATAGACGTGACTGATTTTACCTTCGGAAACTCCCTGCCGAATCACTCCTAACGCCGTGCCGAATCCACCGGTTGCCAATGCACCGGCATTACAGTGCGTTAATACGGTACTGTTGGCAGCAATTAAATCAGCACCCAATTTGCCCATTATATGATTGGCCGCAATATCCTGTTGATGAATCTGCTCGGCTGCCACCAGTAATTCGGCTTCAGGATTTTCATTAACTGGCAGCGATTGATACACGCCGGTCATTTTTTCAATTGCCCATTGCAGATTAACGGCCGTGGGTCGCGATTTAAGTATGGTTTGCAGCGGCGCAGACATCGCTTGCTGCCAATTTTCAGCTGCTGTTTGCCAAGCGTTTCTCGCTGCCAAAACAACGGCATAAGCAGCAGTAACACCAATTGCCGGCGCACCCCGCACCACCATTTCTTTGATGGCTTTGGCAACGTCATCGCTATTATCAAAATTGAGCCAAACGGTTTCTACCGGCAACAGCCGCTGATCCAGTAAGCACAATTTATTATGCTGCCAGCGAATCGGTTGGACGCTTTTGCTTTGGCTTGCCACTGTGTTCTCCTGCTTGGGGCGGTTATAATCGGACGCTATGAAAAAAATCGACTTGTTGATTAATGCCCGCTGGTGTTTGCCGATGACGGCAGATCAGGCGATCCTTGAAAATCACGCAATTGCCGCTCACGAAGGGCATATTGTAGCGCTGTTACCTCAGGCTGAGGCAAAGCAACAATTTGCGGCATCACAAATTCATGATATGACCGACCATGCATTGATGCCGGGATTGATAAATAATCATGGTCATAGCGCCATGAGCCTGTTTCGTGGCTTGGCAGACGATTTGCCACTAATGCGCTGGCTCAATGACCATATCTGGCCGGCCGAGCAAAAATTTGTCGGCGACGCTTTTGTTGAAGCGGGCTCTGCGTTAGCGATCGCTGAAATGATTCGCGGCGGCACCACAACTTTCAGTGATATGTATTTTTATCCAGAAGCCACTGCCCGCGTCGTTGACCAAAGTGGTATTCGCGCCAGTCTAGGCATGGTGGTGATTGAATTTGCGACCAGTTGGGCACGCGATGTGAATGAATACTTACATAAAGGTCAGGCCCTACATGATAAGTACCGGCATCATCCTCGCATTACCACTAACTATGCACCGCATGCGCCATACACTGTTGCCAATCAAACGCTGGAACAGATCATTGTCAATGCCGAAGAACTTGATGTGCCCATTCAGATGCATATTCATGAAACGGCCAGTGAAATTAATACCAGTATTGAAGAGTATGGCGAACGGCCATTAGCCCGTTTAAAGCAGCTTGGGCTGTTGTCTCCTCGTTTGATTGCTGTGCATATGACACAGTTAACCCCAGCTGAAATCGAAGATTGCGCGCAAGCGGGCGTTCACATCGCGCATTGTCCGGACTCGAATTTAAAATTGGCCAGTGGCTTTTGCCCGGTTGCAGCACTAACTAAAAGCGGCGTTAATATCACCATCGGCACCGATGGGGCAGCATCCAATAATGACTTGGATATGTTCTCAGAAATGCGCCAAACTGCCCTGCTCGCCAAAGCGGTTTCCGGTGATCCCAGCGCGGTACCGGCTTATCAAGCATTACAAATGGCAACCATCAATGCTGCAAAAGCGCTCGGACTGGATCAGTTAACCGGGTCTTTGGCCATTAACAAAGCCGCAGACATCATCGCCGTCAAGCTGAGTGATTTGGAAACTCAGCCGTTTTACGACCTGCCCTCACAATTGGTTTATGCCACGGGCCGCGATAAGGTAAGTGATGTCTGGGTCGCAGGTAAGCACTTACTTAAAAACCGTCAGTTAACCACGCTTGACAGTCAAAAAATTCTTGCTGACGCCCAACAATGGGCCAGCCAAATTAAGGCAAACGCATGACACATACTAATGTTGATCCGGCCGAAGTCGCCAAATTTGATGCACTCGCCGACAGTTGGTGGGACCCGGAAGGTCAGTCCAAACCGTTACATCAGATTAATCCTTTGCGACTACAATTCATTAAAGATCGCACTGTTTTAAAAGCTGCCAAAATCGTTGATGTTGGATGTGGCGGCGGTATTTTGACTGAATCTTTGGCGCTAAGCGGCGCTGATGCCACCGGCATTGATATGGGTGAGCTGCCGCTGGAAATTGCCCACTTACATGCCCTTGAAGCTGGCTTAACAATCGATTACCAACAAACCACCGCCGAAGCCATGGCAGCCAATCACCCAGCCGAGTTTGATGCCGTCACCTGTATGGAAATGCTAGAGCATGTGCCGGATCCGCAGGCTATTATTGAAGCCTGTGCACAGATGGTTAAACCGGGTGGCGACCTCTATTTTTCAACGCTTAACCGTAATCCAAAAGCCTGGTTATTAGCCATTGTCGGTGCTGAATATATTGCCAATATGCTACCTAAAGGCACGCATGATTACGCGCGGTTTATCAAACCATCAGAACTGGCTCGCGCTTGCCGTGAGGCCGGTTTAACAGTCAGTGCAATTGCCGGCATTAGCTACAATCCGTTAACGCGCAAATATGCGTTAACGCGTGATGTGGATGTAAATTACCTGATGCACTGCCGGCGCTTGTAATGGTTATTTCACCGTTTAATGTGCTGTTATTTGATCTTGATGGCACGCTGGTCGATACTGCGCCGGACCTAGGTTTTGCTCTGAATACTTTGCTGGACCAGGAAGGTCGTAAACCTCTGGATCATGCGTTGATCCGTCCCGTCGCCAGTAATGGCAGCGCCGGTTTAATAAGACTGGGCTTTGGCATCGACAAAGAAAATCCCGCATATACCGGCTTGCAGCAGCGTTTTCTGCAAATTTATGCTGATAATCTGACGCGTGAATCTGCGCTGTTTATTGGCATGCGCAAAGTACTTGATAACTTAACCGCCAATCAAATCCGCTGGGGCGTGGTCACCAATAAACCGGCATTCTTAACCGATCCGCTGATGCAACAATTACAGCTTACCGATCAGGCAGCCTGTATTGTCAGTGGCGATACTACTGCCTTTAGTAAGCCGCACCCGGCTCCGATACATCATGCCTGTGAATTATTGACAGTATCACCAGCAGATTGTGTTTATATCGGTGACGCCCAGCGTGATATTGAAGCCGCCAAGAATGCCCATATGCGCGCCGTGGTCGCCCGTTATGGTTATATTGCGCATGATGAAAACATTGATCTCTGGCAAGCGGATTGCGTTATCAATCATCCATTGGAGATTTTGCAGTGGATTTAATTCTACCCTTTATCCAATCCCATCAAACTCTGTTAATTATTGGCTTAATTGCCCTGATGACAGGGATTTTAATTGGCGTATTGCTGCGTAATGGTAAAGTCCGCGCGCAACAATCACAGATTAAAGAGTTGACGCTGAAACTGGACTGGGAACAACAGCATAAAGCAGAGCTCGATGAAATTCTGGATCATACCCGCGATCAATTGGCTAATACCTTTAATCAGCTGTCGAATGAAGCGCTAAGCC
>JBFJJO010000115.1:0-6779 GCA_041612215.1 Methylophaga sp. | reverse complement strand
GTAAATTACGCTTAGCCGTCAGCGGGGGTGCTCCCTTGCCAAGTCATGCTGCGCGTTTGTTTATTGGTTTGCAGCTGAATTTGTTGCAAGGCTATGGCTTAACCGAAACCAGCCCGGTAATCAGCGTTAATCCACCGGATCGTAACGAACCCGACAGTGTTGGTTTGCCTATCAAAGGTGTACAGGTAAAAGTTGGCGAACAACAGGAATTATTAGCCAAAGGGCCCGGCAATATGCTGGGTTACTGGAATAATCATAAAGCCACAGCACAAACCATTGATCCACAGGGCTGGTTACATACCGGCGATCAGGCACGCATTGCTGACAGCGGTCATATTTACATTACCGGTCGCATCAAAGATATTCTGGTGTTAAGTAATGGTGAAAAAATACCGCCTGCCGATATCGAGGCAGCGATCCTTAGCCATGCCTTATTTGAACAGGCCATGGTGGTCGGTGAAGGCCAGCCACATCTGGCAGCGGTGTTGGTGTTTGACGGTGAACAATGGCCAGAGCTTGCCCAGTCATTGGGTCTGGACCCGATGCAAAACAATAGCCTGAGCGATAAAAAATTACATCAGTACGTTGTTAAACTGCTGCGTCAGTTATTACATAATTTTCCAGCCTATGCACGGATCCGTCGGGTCAGTCTAAGTTTACAGCCCTGGACGATTGAAAACGGCTTGTTAACCCCGACCTTGAAGATCAAACGTCCTGCAGTTATGGCGCGTTATCAGCAGGAAATCAGCAGCTTGTTTGTTAACAAGGACTAGGCTGAATCTGCTAAATCAGCTGGTACCAATTCCGGAATTTGCCGCATCACGGCCTCGACCGTGTGAAATGAACCAAAAATCAGCAAACGATCACCCGGCTGCGCGTATTGCATCGCCTTATGATAAGCCTGTTCCACGGTTTCACGCGTTGTGAAGTTCGCATCAGGCAGGGCATTTTGTAAACTACTTTTCAGCATTTCTGCGCTTTGACCGCGATCACCATCCAGACCACCCAAAATCCAGTGATCAACTGAACCAGCCAACGCTTTGAAAACCGCTGCGCTGTCTTTATCCCGGAGCATGGCTACTACAGCCAGTGTTTGTCCCTGACATGGCGTTTCGTTTAACACTTTGGCTAAATTTTCAGCGCCCTGTTGATTATGCGTGACATCAAAGATACGTTGGATTGAACCGGCCAGAATCTGAAAACGGCCATTGAGCTGAACGTTTTGTAAACCGGCACGAATAGCTGATTCATCGATATTAAACATGCCCTGTTTCGCGAGCAATTCCGCGGCCATCAGTACCGCAGCACAATTTTGCAATTGATAACTGCCATGTAAGGCAGGCATTGGCAAATCAATATAATTTTGTGCCGCGCTTTGCCAGTGCCAATGATTGCTGGTGGCCTGGTAGTGGAAATCCCGATCGGCAATAAATGCGGGTACTCGCAGACGCTGCGCTGCGGTCAAAACACTATTTGGTGGTTGTGATTCACTACATATCAAAGGGCGACCGTCACGTAAAATGCCCGCCTTTTCAACACCAATTTTTTCACGGTTATCACCTAGCCACTGCATATGATCCAGACCAATCGGTGTAATTATCGCCAGATCGGCATCGAATAAATTTACCGCGTCGAGGCGCCCGCCCATGCCCACTTCCAAAATAGCGATATCAATAGATTGTTCGCTGAAAATAATGGCGGCCGCCAACGTGGCAAATTCAAAATAAGTAAGAGAGATGTCTTTACGTGCGGTATCGATCTGGGCAAATGCATGGCAGATCTGAATATCGGTTGCCGGTTCGCCATTAATGGCAATACGCTCGTTATATCGCAGTAAATGTGGTGAAGTGTAACTGCCGGTTTTGTAACCAGCCGCACGAAGTACGGCCGTTAATAAAGCCACCGAAGAGCCTTTACCATTGGTACCGGCAACGGTGACCACTTTAAAGGGTAATGGCTTGCTGGCAGACAAACACTGCCAGACAGCCCCAATACGGGTAAGGCCAGGGTCGATCTCAGTAAAGTGTAGCTTTTCTTGCCAGGCCAACCATTGCGACAAGCTATTAAATCGCATAAATCAACAATGTTCAGGCCACAGCGCGCTGTTGCATCATACTCAGCAGGTTATGCAGCCGGTCTCGCATTTGCCGGCGGTCAATAATTAAATCAATTGCACCGTGGTCCAATAAAAACTCACTGCGCTGGAAGCCTTCCGGTAATTTTTCACGTACTGTTTGCTCGATAACGCGAGGACCCGCAAAACCAATTAATGCTTTAGGTTCCCCGACATTAATATCACCGAGCATCGCCAAACTGGCTGAGACACCACCCATCGTCGGATCGGTCATCACCGAGACAAATGGCACTTTCGCATCGGCTAATTGCGTCAATATTGCACTGGTTTTGGCCATTTGCATCAGCGAAAACAGGCCTTCCTGCATTCTGGCACCGCCACTCGCAGAAAAACACACCAACGGGATATTTTTGGTTAAAGCAACTTTGGCAGCACGGACGAATTTTTCACCGACCACCGACCCCATTGAACCACCCATAAAACTAAAATCAAAAGCAACCACCACTACTGGCAGCCCTTTCAAATTCCCCTGCATCGCCAATAAAGCATCATTTTCACCGGTGCTTTTTTGTGCCTGAACAATGCGGTCTTTATAACGCTTGCTATCCTTAAACCGCAGCGTATCCACTGGTTTGACCTCGGTGGCAATTTCATGACGGTTGTTTTCATCGAGAAAACTTTGCAACCGGGCACGGGCATTAATTCGCTGATGATGATCGCATTTGGGACAAACCATCAGGTTGCGTTCCAATTCGGCCCGATACAAGACATTGTCACAGGCAGGACATTTGCACCAAACGCCTTCAGGCACAGAACGACTACGAGCTGTAGTACGGATTTTCGATGGGATTAAGCGTTCAAACCAACTCATTATTATTTCCTCAAAACTCAGGCACTGGCCATATCACGGGCATTAATTGCATGGCGCATTTCGGCCAGCAAACTTGCGACAGCCGCAGGTAATTCCTGCGGCCGATTAGCATGTTCTTCAATGCAACGTACGAGGGTGCTGCCTACCACCACTGCATCAGCAACTTCAGACACCGCAGCGGCAGATTTGCCATCGCGAATGCCAAAACCGACACCTAACGGTAAATCGGTAAATTCTCGTAACTGGCTTAGTTTGTTAGCGACCTCATTAACATCAATGGCTGCGGCACCGGTAACGCCTTTAATCGACACATAATAAATAAAGCCTCTGGCACAGCTGGCAATCATTTTCATGCGCTCTGGTGACGTGGTTGGTGCTACCAGAAAAATGGTATCGATATCATGCGCATCCATAATGGCGCGGAATTCTTCAGATTCTTCCGGTGGCATATCAACGGTTAATATCCCATCAACCCCCACTTTTTGCGCTTTTTCGGCAAAGGTTTGATAACCGATCGCTTCGAGTGGGTTTGAGTAGCCCATTAATACCACAGGAGTGGTTTTATTTTTGTCACGAAATTGTTTAACCATATCGAGCACATGATTAAGTGACACATCATTTTGTAATGCCCGTTCACAGGCTTTTTGGATCACCGGACCATCGGAACTGGGATCGGAAAAAGGCACGCCCAATTCGATAATATCGGCACCGGCATCCACCAGGGCATGCATCAATGGCACTGTTACCCAAGGTTCAGGATCACCAGCGGTGACATAAGGGATCAATGCCGTTTGGCCATCGGCGCGCAAATCCTGAAAACACTGACTAATTCGACTCATTTAAAACCTCAAAAACTCAAACCGGCCATCGCCGCAACTGTGTGCATATCCTTATCGCCACGACCCGACACATTGATCAGGATACTCTGATCCTTACGCATCGTTGGCGCCAGTTTGCTGGCATAAGACAATGCATGACTGGTTTCCAGGGCAGGGATAATACCCTCTGTGCGGGTTAAATCATGAAATGCTGCCAATGCCTCATCATCGGTCACCGAAACATAGTTAGCACGGCCAATATCTTTCAGCCACGCATGTTCCGGACCAACGCCCGGATAATCCAGACCCGCCGAAATAGAATGGGTCTCAATAATTTCGCCCGCAGCATCCTGCATCAAATAGGTGCGGTTGCCATGCAATATACCCGGTGTACCGGCAGCCAGAGGCGCCGAATGTTTGCCCGTTTCAAGGCCTAGGCCTGCGCCTTCAACGCCATACATGGCCACCGATTCATCTTCAATAAACGGATGGAATAAACCTATGGCATTGGAACCCCCACCAATGCAAGCCAGTAAAGCGTCCGGTAACTTACCGGTGCGCTCCAACATTTGCGCGCGCGCTTCACGGCCGATCACCGATTGAAAATCACGTACCATGGCAGGATAAGGATGTGGCCCGGCAACCGTGCCAATAATGTAAAACGTATCGTCAACATTTGTAACCCAGTCACGCAATGCTTCATTCAACGCATCTTTTAGCGTTCTTGAACCCGAGGTGACCGGCACCACGCGCGCGCCAAGCAGCTTCATCCGGTAAACATTTTGCGCCTGCCGTTCAACATCTTCAGCACCCATATAAACCACACATTCCAGTCCCAGACGCGCGGCAACCGTGGCACTGGCCACACCGTGCTGACCGGCACCGGTTTCGGCAATAATGCGGGTTTTGCCCATACGCTTGGCCAATAAGGCCTGACCAATGGTGTTATTAACTTTATGGGCACCGGTGTGATTGAGATCTTCGCGCTTCAGATAAATCTGCGCACCACCCAGCTTTCGTGTCCAGTTTTCTGCAAGATATAATGGTGAAGGACGGCCAACAAAATCAGCTAAATCCCTGTCCATTTCCGCCAGAAAATCCGGATCATCGCGGTATCTCTGATAAGCCTCTTGCAACTCAGTAATGGGCCCCATCAGGGTTTCACCAACAAATCTGCCACCATACGGACCAAAATGGCCTTTGGCATCAGGGTAATGCTGGTAATAATCTTTGCTCAAATTCTCAGGCATTGGCTACCTCTTGCATAAATGCACGTATTTTTTCATTACTTTTTATTCCTTTAGCGGATTCCACGCCACCACTGACGTCGACGCCATAAGGCCGTATTTGTCTAATTGCTGTTGCAACATTTTCAGCTGCTAAACCACCGGCTAAAATCAGCGGTTTATCAATCGGTGTAATCATTGACCAGTCAAATGTCTGACCGGTTCCACCGGGAACACCGTCCCGAAAACTATCCAACAATAAAGAATTAGCTAGCTGAAAATTTTGTACTGCCATTTGTAAATCTTCTGGTTGTTGCATACGCACAGCTTTCATAAACGGCTTCGCAAATTGCTCGCAGTATTGTGGTGATTCATCGCCATGAAATTGTAATAAATCCAACGGCACCTGCTGCAAAGTCGCATTTACTTCTGCCGGATCGGCATTAACGAACAAACCGACTAAACTGACAAATGGTGACAATCCGCGGCAAATTTCTACCGCCTGCGCAATGGTTACCGCCCTTGGGCTGGGTGCATAAAACACCAGCCCCAACGCATCGACGCCCATTTCTATTGCAAATTCAGCATCTTGGCGACGGGTAATACCACAAATTTTGACACGGGTTCTCATGCTGCGCCGCTTAGCTTTGACTATCGACCTGTTACTTTACCAGAGCACTGGAAAAGCCGACACTGCCGGCAGCGAATATTCTGCCGGATATCGAACGTCGGTAAGGTACAAGCCTTGAGGTGGCGCTGTAACGCCAGCCTTATTTCGGTTTTTACTGGCCAGCACTTCGCTTACCCATTCAACAGGCTGTTTACCCTCACCTACCACCGTCAACACACCCATAATATTGCGGACCATATGATGTAAAAATGAACGGGCAATCACATCCACGGCAATGCAATCATCACGACGACTGATACGAATGGCATCTATCGTTTTAATGGGGCTTTTGGCCTGACATTCGCGGGCCCGTAGCGCAGAAAAATCGTGTTGGCCGAGCAATAAATCGGCGGCCTGCTGCATTTTATTGATATCCAGCGATTTATAAAACCACCACATCCGCTGATGTTGAATAGCGCTTCGGCTAAGGCGATTGAGCAGCAAATAACGATATTGGCGCTGCTCTGCGGAAAATCTGGCGTGAAAATCATCCGTTACTGGCTGCGCCCAATTGACCGCAACATCACTGGGTAAGTTAGCATTTATACCCAACATCCAACTGCGTGTGGCACGTTGTGCATTGGTATCAAAATGCACCACCTGATTCAGCGCATGGACACCGGCATCGGTGCGGCCGGCGGCGTTAACAGTTATTGGCTGGTCAGCGACACGTGAAATGGCTTTTTCCAGCACACCTTGAATGGTGCGTTGCTGCGGTTGGGACTGCCAGCCATTAAACAGACTACCGTCATATTCGACGCCCAACGCAATTCGCATGCCTGCGCCGTTAGTTTAGTGAGTCGAGCAGATCCTGTGCCCGTTGTTTTTGTTCATCGGTGCCTTCACTGAGCACTTCCTGCAAAATACCCCGTGCACCATCAGGGTCTCCCATATCCACATAGGCAGCAGCTAAATCAAGCTTGGTTTCTGCTTCATCAACTTCGTCAAAACCACTCAGATCAAAGTCGAGATCATCCTGAACATCACCGACATCAAGTTCATGCATGGCCATCCTTTCAGATTCACTGTCTATTTCGAGCTCAGCATCCTCATCATCGTCCAATGAAATAGATTGTGTCGATTGCTTGTCTTCTGATTGCTGTTCATCTGCTTGCCAACC
>JBFJJO010000114.1:0-6811 GCA_041612215.1 Methylophaga sp. | reverse complement strand
AGCGTGTGGCCTGCAAGCTGGTAGGATTTAGTCGAAAGGCCTATCTATATCAGTCAGTGGCAGGCAAGTCGCTAGGTTTCTGGATCAAATGACTGAGCAGCGTGCTAAACCTGTCAAAATCATCTGTGAAAATGGCACCGAATTCACCAGCAAAGCGATGTTTTTTTCTGAAGTTAAGAAAGCAGTATCAGTTTAGGATTCATATAATCTGGTAAGCAGACACAGAATGCGTTTGTAGAATGTCTTAGTAGAATTTTAAATTCCACTATAATTCTTAAGCGTTAATAACTGATAATTAAACGATTTATATAGATTTTAAGAAGTTTTGGTACCGAGGGCGAGAATCGAACTCGCACTTCCGAAGAAACCGGATTTTGAATCCGGCGCGTCTACCAGTTCCGCCACCCCGGCAACCAAGCAGGGCATTATAACGATGCATTGCCGATTATGAAAGGCGGTTCTGGTATTTTTTTATCGTAAGCGCTTTGAAAGGCGATTAAGCCTAACGATTTTCACAGGCGCTCTGCTATGATCGCATAATGCAACGTACCGACTTTCAGTTTGATTTACCTGATGAACTCATCGCCCAGTATCCTGCCGCGCAGCGAGCCGCCAGTCGGTTGTTGACGCTGGCGGGCAATAGCGGTGAGCTGACGGATAAAAATTTCCCCGATTTAATCGATTTGCTTCATGCTGATGATTTACTGGTATTTAATAACACCAAAGTAATCCCGGCGCGGCTGCTGGGTGAAAAAGAAACCGGTGGTAAAGTTGAAGTGTTGATTGAGCGGTTAATGGATAATAACCAGGCGCTGGCGCATATTCGTAGTAGCAAATCGCCGAGTGCTGGCCGCCGGCTAACCCTTGAAAATATTATTCAGGTTGAGGTGGTTGATCGCCGCGACAATCTGTTTTTAATTCAGTTTTTATCAGAACAGCCTTTACTGAACCTGTTGCAGCAGTATGGTCGTATGCCATTGCCACCCTATATAGAACGTGAAGTGGATCAGGCCGACTTAGCCCGTTATCAAACCGTCTATGCTAAACATATTGGTGCGGTGGCTGCCCCAACTGCCGGGTTACATTTTGATGAGGCCTTACTCACCAGAATTGCTGATAAAGGTATTGAAACCGCTGAAGTCACATTACATGTTGGCGCCGGTACCTTTCAGCCGGTGCGTGTGGATGATATTCGTAGTCATCAAATGCATGCGGAGCGGATTGAGGTCAGTGACAGTGTTTGCCAACAGATAAAAGCGACCCGGCAACGAGGTGGTCGCGTAATTGCGGTGGGCACTACGAGTGTCCGGGCATTGGAAAGTGCTTCGCAACAAGGTGACATCCAGCCCTTTAGTGGTGAAACAGATATTTTTATCTATCCCGGTTATCAATTTAAAAGTGTTGATGCCATGATCACCAACTTTCACTTATCGGAATCAACCTTATTAATGCTGGTGTCGGCGTTTGCAGGCCGCGATAACATCATGGCGGCTTATCAACATGCCATTGACCAGCGTTATCGTTTTTTTAGTTATGGCGATGCCATGTTTATTACCCGGAAAAACACATGACCCGGCTCGACAATATTCGTTTTGTACTGGTAGGTACAACCCATCCCGGCAATATCGGCGCATCAGCACGGGCTATGAAAACCATGGGCCTGTGTAATCTGCATTTGGTGGCGCCGAAAATTTATCCCAGCGCCGAAGCAACGGCACGGGCATCAGGTGCTGATGATGTGTTGGCCAGAGCCGTGGTACATGAAACGTTGGCAGAAGCATTAACCGGCTGTCAGCATGTGTTTGGTATGAGCGCGCGTTTACGGCATTTTAATATGCCGCTGATGAATCCGCGTGAGGCCGTGCAAACTCTTGAAAATTACGATGACGATACCCAAATAGCAGTAGTATTCGGTCGTGAACACTCCGGGCTATCGAATGATGAAATTGATCAGTGCCATACTTTAGTGAATATTCCGGCTAATCCGGAATACAGCTCACTGAATCTGGCGGCAGCAGTGCAGGTGCTGGCCTATGAATTACGAATGAGTTTTAAACCAGTGGTTGATCCGGGCCGGATTGGCGAAAAGCGTGAAGCGATTGGCGCCGAAGATATGTTTCACCTTTACGAGCATTTTGAACGGAGTCTGGTAACCATTGGCTTTTTGGATCCAACAAACCCACGTTATTTAATGCGCCGGATCCGCCGGCTATTTAATCGCGCTGATCTGGACCGTAACGAAGTGCAAATATTGCATGGCATTTTGCGGGCTGCCGAAACCAAAGCGAGGAATGCAAAATGAGCGATGCTCCACAAGTCACCCGCTGGCAACGATTCAAGGAAGATATTTATTGCGTCTTTGATCGCGATCCGGCAGCGCGCAATGTTTTTGAAATTATCACCACTTACCCCGGTGTCCATGCGCTGACCCTGCATCGGTTCAGTCATTGGTTATGGCGTCACAACTGGCTATGGCTGGGGCGTTTTTTATCAACTATTGGCCGTTGGCTGACCGGTATTGAGATTCATCCCGGTGCTAAGATTGGCCGGCGTTTTTTTATCGATCACGGCATGGGAGTAGTGATTGGTGAAACCGCCGAAATCGGTGATGACTGCACGCTGTATCATGGCGTGACCCTGGGGGGGACATCATGGAAAGGTGGCAAACGTCATCCGACCCTGATGAATAATGTGGTAGTTGGTGCTGGTGCTAAAGTCTTAGGCCCGATTACCGTTTTTGATGGTGCGCGGGTCGGTTCTAATGCCGTTGTGGTTAAAGATGTGGCTGCCAATGAAACGGTTGTCGGGGTACCGGGCCGGGTAGTGCGCAGTCAGAAAAATCCGGACTTACAAGCGCAGGAAAAACTGGCGCACTCGGTTGGGTTTGATGCTTATGGTACCTCCAATCAAACACCCGATCCGGTGGCGTCAGCTATTCATGGCTTGATTGAGCATATCCATATGACCGATAAGCGCGTCGAACAACTGTGCCAGACGATTCAGCGTTTAGGCGGGCAAATTCCTGATGTCGATATGCCGGAATTGGATGGCTGCGAACTCGATAAAGAGAATGACCGGGATAAAGTTGACTAAAATAGTCGGGTATGGAACACTTTAGCTAGTTTTTTTAAGCGGAATTCTTCATGCGCCTCACGACAAAAGGTCGTTATGCTGTCACTGCCATGCTCGATTTAAGTCTTAATTACGGAGCGGGAGCGATTACGCTGGCAGATATCTCCGAGCGGCAGGGCATTTCGCTTTCTTATCTAGAACAGTTATTCGCCAGACTGCGTAAGCAAGGTTTGGTCAGCAGTTCACGCGGCCCGGGCGGAGGTTATCGCCTCAGCCGTTCTGCCGATAATATTACCGTGCTGGATGTGATTTCCGCTGTTGATGAAAAAGTCGACAGTACCCAGTGCCATGGTCAGCATAATTGTCACGCTGATGAGCAATGTGTCAGTCATGAACTGTGGGAAAGTCTCAGTAATCAAATCAGCTCTTACCTCAATGGCATCACGTTGCATCAGGTGGTTCGTGATTATGAACGCAGCCGGTCGGGTGAAAAAGTCATCAAATTTGATATCAGCTAGTTATGGCGTTTGCATATCTGGATCACAATGCTGGTACCGCTCTGGCACCGGGCGTTTTAGAAACAATGTTGCCTTACATGCGCCAGCAACAAGGCAATCCCTCGAGCAGTCATCGCTTCGGTCGGTTTGGCCAGGCCGCGATAGATAATGCGCGGGCTCAGGTTGCCAGGCTGGTTAACGTTGATCCTGAACAGGTCTGGTTTAGCAGCGGTGGTACCGAATCCAATAATCAGGCTTTGATGGGTGTTGCCGAGCAATTTAACGATGGCCGGATATTGGTCAGCAGCATAGAACATCCGGCAGTTTTGGAACCGGCCAGACGATTAAAGCAGCATGGCTTTGACGTTGTCGAAATTCCGGCCAACGCTGATGGCCAGATAACAATAGAAGCACTGGCAAATTTATTGACTGACGATACCCGACTGGTATCGGTAATGTGGGCGAATAATGAAACCGGCGTGATTCAGGATATTGCCGGATTAACGACATTAACCCGTGAAAAGGGCGTTCCGTTTCATTGCGATGCAGTGCAGGCAGCCGGTAAATTACCGGTCGATTTTCAGGCTGCTGGCGTACAGATGATCAGTTTATCGGCGCATAAGTTTGGTGGTCCTAAAGGTATTGGTGCGTTGATTGTTGATAAAGCACTCGATTGGCCGGCTTTTATACTCGGTGGTGGTCAGGAAAATGATAAACGCAGCGGCACCGAAAATGTCGCCGCCATTGTTGGTTTTGGCGCTGCCGCAGAATATGCGCAGCAACATTTGGCCGAGTACCAACAACATTGCCGTAGGCTTCGAGATGCATTGGAAACTGCATTGAAATCGGTGCCCGGCGTCACCATCTTTGCAGAACATAGTGAAAGGTTACCCAATACCGTGTTTTTTGCGCTGGCCGGCTTTGATTCTGACACCTTGTTGATGGCGTTAGACCGCCAAGGATTTTCGGTATCAAGTGGCTCGGCATGTGGTACTGGCCGCCATATTCCCAGTTATGTGCTGACCGCGATGGGTATTGATGCGGCGACAGCATTGGGTGCCGTTAGGATCAGCGTTAATATGGATAATACGCTTGAACAAATACAGCAGCTGGCAGTCGTATTAGATAAAGAAGCCAGTCGCTTTAACCATTTGATGAATAGGTAAAAATATGAATATTACCCTGACAGATTCAGCCGTAAAACGAGTGCGTGACATGGTCAGCAAGCGTGCTGACGGCATTGGTCTGCGGATTGGTGTCGTGAAAAGCGGCTGCTCTGGCTACAGTTACGCGCTGGATTATGCCGATAGTGTCGCTGATAGTGATGCTGTTATAGAGCAAGACGACATCAAAGTTGTTGTTGATAAAGAAAGCTTGCCACTGCTGGAAGGAATGGAGCTGGACTTTGTTAAAGAAGGTCTGAATCAAAGCTTTAAATTCCGCAATCCCAATGTCACCTCCGAATGTGGCTGTGGCGAGAGTTTCAGCGTTACCAAGTAATTTTACTGAATATTCCGATACTGCCCGCTGTTGCGGGCAGTTTTGTCTGTAAGTCCGTAAACTGAGCGCATGAGTCAATTAACTAATCTCGAATTTGATGCTGCCCATATCTGGCATCCCTACAGCAGCGTTACGCACCCACCTTTATTACATGAAGTGGCTTCTGCGGATGGTGTGTATCTGACCCTAAAAGATGGCCGGCGGCTTATTGACGGCATGTCATCATGGTGGTCGGCGATTCACGGCTACAATCATCCACGACTGAATCAGGCCGCTAAGGATCAAATTGATAACATGGCGCATGTCATGTTTGGTGGCCTGACCCATGACCCTGCAATCAGTCTGGCTCGGCGGTTAATTGATTTAACCGATGAATCGCTGCAATACGTATTTCTGGCTGATTCCGGTTCAATTTCGGTAGAGGTCGCTATCAAGATGGCGCTGCAATATTGGTTTGCACAGGGCCATACACTAAAACAGACCTTATTAACGGTACGCAGCGGCTATCACGGCGATACTTTTGGTGCCATGGCAGTGTGTGATCCGGTCAATGGAATGCACAGTCAGTTTGCCGGCGTATTACCCAAACATTTATTTGCTGCAGCGCCGACTTGCCGGAATGACGCTGACTGGCAAGACAACGAAATAGCAGAAGTTAAACAGCTGATTGAAAGCCAGCATCAGCAAATCGCGGCAGTGATTATCGAGCCATTAGTGCAGGGCGCTGGCGGTATGCGGTTTTATTGCCCGCGTTACTTACGCGAACTACGCAAGCTGTGTGATGAATACGGTCTGTTGCTGATTTTTGATGAAATCGCCACTGGCTTTGGCCGCACCGGGACTATGTTTGCTTATCAGGCAGCAGGTGTTGTGCCGGATATATTGTGTCTCGGAAAAGCCCTGACCGGTGGCTATATGACGCTAGCAGCAACGTTATGTAATCAGAAAATTGCCAAAGGCATTTCGGCAGACGGGCAGGGCGTGTTAATGCATGGCCCCACGTTTATGGGCAATCCACTGGCTTGCCGGGTAGCATGTGAAAGTATTGATTTACTGCTGGCATCAAACTGGCAACAACAGGTTATCGCGATTGAATCACAGCTTAATGATGAATTAACGCCATTGGCCAATCATCCCTTAGTGAAAGATGTTCGGGTCAAAGGCGCCATTGGTGTGGTTGAACTTGTCACGCCGCTCGATTCACATATGCACTGGTTGCCAAAATTTATTGTGGACCAAGGGGTATGGATCCGACCATTTCGTCATATGATTTACATCATGCCGCCTTATATTATTGATGTGGCGCAACTTCAAACCTTAACGCAGGCAATCGCGAATACTGTTGATGCCGTTATGGTTGCTGAACAGGGATAATCCTGAGATGCATCAGGTATTTGCCTGATGGTGCAAAAAATGGATTGGCCTATTATGATTTCACGTTGTCCGGAAACAGATAGCGTAAATTGTTAAAATCATTGGAGGATTGCATCATGTGGACTAAACCAGAATATTCAGACATGCGCTTCGGTTTTGAAGTAACCATGTACATCTGCAACCGTTAATACGGTTTCGGTGTTATAAAAGCCTCTGGAGCGAAAGCTTCGGGGGCTTTTTTATTGGTCAGGCTTATTAATCGGGTTAGACGATTAGTTTGATTGGATTAAGTTGTTTGACCATTCATAAGGTGAGCACTAAACTTCATGGTGTCTTTTCTGACTTTTAACAAGGAGTAACGCATGTCT
>JBFJJO010000113.1:0-6848 GCA_041612215.1 Methylophaga sp. | reverse complement strand
GGAAGCTCGCAAATCATCAATACCTTCCAACTTGGACTGATCGGCTAACTGCATGGCGTTACCGCCTTCCATGATAATGCGGCCCATGGCATCAGAAACCGGCATTACCTGATAAATACCGACCCGGCCTTTATAACCCGCAGTGCAATGTTCACAGCCAATAGCCCGATAAACCTTAAAATCAGTATCAATTTGTGTTTGTGAAAACCCCTCTTCCTGCAAGGTTTCCAAAGGCAAATCTTCTACCTGTTTGCATTTTGGACATAAACGACGCGCCAACCGCTGGGCAATAATCAACGTGACAGCTGAAGCAATATTAAAAGCCGGCACACCCATGTTGGCAAGCCGTGTCAGCGTTTGCGGCGCATCATTGGTATGCAACGTGGAAAATACCATATGGCCGGTCTGAGCGGCTTTAATGGCTATTTCTGCTGTTTCCAGGTCGCGAATCTCACCGACCATGATGACGTCCGGATCCTGACGCAGGAAAGCACGCAGACATTCGGTGAAACCAAGGCCGATGGTGGGATGAACATTGACTTGATTAATACCGGGCAGATTGATCTCAGCAGGATCTTCAGCGGTGGAAATGTTGCGGTCATCAGTATTAAGAATGTTCAATGCGGTATAGAGCGATACCGTCTTACCACTACCGGTCGGGCCGGTGACCAATACCATGCCGTATGGTTTGTGCATGGTTTCCAGAAAGATTTGCTTCTGATCCTCCTCATAACCCAGTGCATCAATGCCCATCTGGGCACTGGTCGGATCCAAAATCCGCAAAACGATTTTTTCACCGAACAAGGTCGGGATTGTATTCACCCGGAAATCAATGGCTTTGGATTTTGATAATTTCAGCCGCATCCGACCATCTTGCGGCACCCTGCGCTCAGCAATATTCATGCGAGATAATACTTTTAACCTTGCAGCGATCCGACCACTGAGCGCGACCGGTGCAGTTTTGGTTTCATGCAAAATACCGTCAATACGGACACGTACCCGATATTTTTTCTCGTAAGGTTCAAAGTGAATATCTGATGCACCGGCTTTAATGGCTTGGGTCATGATGCCGTTGATAAACCGGACCACCGGCGTATCGTCAATATTGGTTTCATTAACGTCTTGTCCGCGATCAATCTCATCATCGGGACCCAGGTCAATATCATCGAGTTCAGCACTGGCAAAATCATCAAGTTGTTGTTCGCGTTTGTCGAGGGCTTTTTCGATGGTTAATGAAAGTTTGTGTTCATCGACCAGAATCGGATAGGTATTGAGCGCGGTATTAAACTGAAATTCATCCAGTGCTTGTAAATTGGTTGGGTCAGAGACTGCAATATAAAGCCGCTTGCCGCGCTGAAACAGCGGGAGCGCATTGTGCTGGCGGATTAATCTTTCTTGGAACAGGCTGGTAGGTGCCAGTTCCAGATTCATTGATTCGATATCAAATAATGGAACGCCGAATTCCTGTGAGGCAATATCAGCGATTTTATGACTGGCCAAGAGTTTATGATTGACCAGATAAGTGACAAATGATTGTTTTGCCTGTTTTGCCGCACTTTGCGCGGATTGCGCTTCATCCTCGTTAAGCAGACCTTCGCTTACAAGACGTCGTGCCAAACCACTGAGTCTGATAGGTGCCGCCATATTTGCCATGACTAGTTGCGATTCCTTAACATAACGCTATCTCCAATGCGCCAATAGTAGGGGAGTTGCGCGATAATTTCTAGTTTCTAATTCAGGTGGCGATTGCATTAACGTATAGTCTGCCTGCTATTCACCTTATGGGGAAGATATCATGCGAAAAGTTACCGGCTGGCGAGTGCTGGCCATCATGTTATTTGCAGTAGGGCTTTTGGCAGCTTGCGGCCTGAAAGGCGATTTATATTTACCGGAGGGCAACGCGCAGACGGTTGAGGTTGCGTAAGTTTTATGGATCATTTTCATTATCAGCATGGCGAACTGTTCGCCGAAAACGTTGCGCTAACAGCGATTGCAGAGCAATACGGCACGCCGAGCTATATCTACTCTAGGGCGACTCTGGAACGCCACTGGCGGGCTTTTGATGATGCGTTTAGCGGTCAGTCGCATCTGGTGTGTTATGCCGTTAAAGCCAATTCTAATCTGGCAGTGTTGAATGTGCTGGCAAGGTTGGGGTCGGGTTTCGATATTGTTTCCGCCGGTGAATTAGCGCGGGTATTAGCCGCTGGTGGGCGCGCCGATCGCACGGTGTTTTCCGGTGTTGGCAAAACAGCTGCGGAAATTGCTTATGCGCTGGAACAAGAGATCCGATGTTTTAATGTGGAGTCGGTTGCCGAATTAGAGCGTATTAATCAGGTGGCCGGCGAGTTGGGTAAAATTGCGCCAATTTCGATACGTGTTAACCCCGATGTCGATGCGGAAACCCATCCTTATATTTCCACGGGTCTTAAAGAAAATAAATTCGGTATTGATATTAGTCTCGCACCAGCGGTGTATCAGCAAGCGGCAGCAATGGCCCATTTGCATGTGATCGGCGTCGATTGTCATATCGGCTCGCAACTGACCAAAGTCACGCCGTTTGTCGACGCGCTGAAAAGGGTATTGCTGCTGATTGATGATCTGGCCGATAAAGGTATTGCGATTCATCATCTGGATATTGGCGGTGGCCTGGGTATTCAATACAAAGACGAAACACCACCAACCCCGGCAGAATATGCAACTGCCATGCAGGATTTACTTAAAGATCGGGCATTAGAAATTCTGATGGAGCCGGGGCGGGCGATTGCCGGTAATGCCGGTATTTTGCTCAGCAAAGTGGAATATATTAAAGCCAGCGATGACAAACGCTTTGCCATCGTAGATGCGGCGATGAATGATTTGCTGCGCCCGGCCTTGTATCAGTCGTGGATGGCGATAGAAGCGGTAAAACCGCGTGAAACTGCGCTGCTCAGCTACGATATTGTCGGCCCCGTGTGTGAAACCGGTGATTTTCTCGGCAAAGATCGTAAACTTGCTATTGAAAGTGGGGATTTACTGGCAGTTCGCTCAGCCGGGGCGTATGGTTTCACTATGAGTTCCAATTACAACTCACGACCACGCGCTGCCGAGATTATGGTTGATGGTGATAAGGCGGTTGTGGTGCGTGAGCGTGAAACCATTGAAAGTTTGTATCACGGTGAACATCTGTTACAGGATTAATTGATGTTGAAATTCAGCAAAATGCACGGTCTGGGCAATGACTTTATTGTCATTGATGCCATTCGCCAGTCAGTTTCCCTGACCTCGGCGCAGGTGCGGTTTCTGGCTGATAGACATTTTGGTATTGGTTGTGATCAGCTGTTATTAGTTGAAAACAGTAAGCATTCGGATGTTGACTTTCGTTATCGAATTTTTAATGCCGATGGTGGCGAGGTATCGCAATGTGGCAACGGTGCGCGGTGTTTTGCCCGTTTTGTTTATGACCACGGCCTGACTGAGAAAACTACCATTGCTGTGGAAACTGCGTCAGGCGTTATTTACCCCACTTTGCGGCACGACGGACAAATCAGCGTCGATATGGGCCAGCCAAGATTTTTGCCGGAGCAGGTGCCGTTTAAGGTCGCTGAAGCTGCTAACACCTATATGCTGGCGATAGAACCCGGCCATCAGGTCGAAATTGCCGCTTTATCAATGGGCAATCCCCATGCAGTGATGCTGGTAGATGATGTCGATACCGCGCCAGTACTGGAAATCGGACCCTTGATTGAGGCACATCCTCAGTTTCCGGAACGGGTCAATGCTGGTTTTATGCAACTGGTTAATCATGATGAGATTAAATTACGCGTTTATGAACGTGGCGTCGGCGAAACCAGCGCCTGTGGTACCGGTGCCTGTGCCGCCGTGGTAAGTGGTATCCGACGCGGTTTATTGGCGCGGGATGTAACCGTGCAATTAGCAGGTGGGCAGTTGCTGATTAGTTGGCCAGATGAACAGGCCAGTGTCACCATGACCGGCCCGGCAACACATGTGTTTGATGGAGAAATAGCGTGGGCAACCCTGAACACTCTCTGAGCGCTGAGCAGGTCAGCGCCTTTTTGCAGCAAAACAGAGATTTCCTGCTGACCCAGCCGGAAGTTCTGCAGCAACTGGAATTAGCCGACAGCCCGCCCGGCACGATTTCACTGGCCCAGCGTCAGCGTGAACAACTCCAAAACAAAAATCGCCAGTTACAAGACCAATTGCACGCGCTTATCGATAATGCGCACAGCAATAACACGCTGCAATCCCGGGTCAATCAACTAGTCCTGGATTTACTCGATTGTAATGATGGCGACGAATTACTAACCACCCTAATGAGCAAATTAAAACAGGAATTTGCCGCTGATGCAGTGGCATTAAGATTGTTTTACCAGGGACACCAACCGCTGGCATTGCCGAAACTGGATGCCAATATTGCTGAACTGCACGCTGATGATCCGAAATTGAAAGCCTTTGATCATATGATCGACAAACAGCAACCTGTTTGTGGCCGGCTGACTAAGGCGCAGAAACAATTATTATTCGCCGACGATGCTGACAAAGTGCATTCGATTGCCTGCCTACCACTGGGGCATGCACCTTGCGCTGGTTTATTGGCCATTGCCAGCGAAGATGCCAATCGATTTCATGCTGATATGGGTACTGAATATCTGCATTTCCTAGGCGAAGTATTTATGCGGCTGCTGCGACGTTTTTATCATGGGCAGCAAAGCTGAGTTGCAGGCGACATTGCAACAGTTTATCGACCATTTGGCGCAGCAGCGCCGTGTATCAATACATACCGTCAATAATTACCATCGTGACTGTCTGCAATTGCTGGCGTTTTGTCAGCAGCAAAATATTAGCAGCTGGCAGACGATTAAACCGGGCGATTTACGGCAATTTATCGCTCAAATGCATCGACAGGGTTTGGCGGCACGCACCATTCACAGGATGTTGTCAGCGATCCGCAGTTTTTACCGTTTTTTGATCCGTGAGGATCTTGCTGATCATAATCCGGCGCAATCGGTACAAGCTCCCAAAACCGAAAAACGCCTGCCGAAGACCCTCGATGTTGATCAAATGACCGCCTTGCTCGATTTAACGCCGGCCGACACCTTTGTCGCCTGTCGGGATCGGGCGATAATGGAGTTATTTTATTCATCGGGGTTGCGTTTGGCAGAACTGGCGGCACTGGATCTGCGTGATATCGATTTTGGGCAGCAACTGGTGCAGGTCAAAGAAGGTAAGGGCGGCAAAGATCGTCTGTTGCCCATGGGCGGCAAAGCCATCGAAGCCTTAAAAAACTGGCTGGATAAACGCGAACAACAAGGGCTGATTATGGCTACCGCCTTGTTTATCTCTCAACAAGGACGTCGGTTGGGTGTGCGAAGTATTCGGCAGCGCCTGGCTTTCTGGGGCAAAAAACACGGCCTGTCGCAACATGTACACCCGCATCGGCTGCGCCATGCGTTTGCTTCGCATATGCTGGAGTCCAGCGGTGATTTGCGCGCCGTGCAGGAGTTGCTCGGTCATGCTGATATCAGCACCACGCAGATTTATACCCATGTGGATTTTCAGCATTTAGCAAAGGTTTATGATTCTGCGCATCCGCGTGCCAAAAAGCGTTCCTGAGAATTAATCACAGAAGCACAGAGGGCACAGAGTTTTTATAAAGATGACGTCTTTGCCGAAGCAATCTGTCAGAAGTTATCCGCAGATTACGCAGATGAAGTTTGGGTTTGTTAAATCAACGCGACCTTCGAGGTGTCAGCCCGTCATACGCTGACGAGGAGCGGCTTTTTGTCAGGAACAGAAATTTACCTGTCTGAGCGCAGCGAGTTTGGTGAATTTCCCTGACAAAAAACGAAACGCAGTGGAGCCGCAGGCCAGCGTATCGGGTGCCTTTTCTTTTGGTTCGTTTCTTTGGGCAAACAAAGAAAACGAACGCCCCGCGGCAGCGTTCAGGCTGTTGGGTTTCGCAAGCTCAACCGCAACCTACGAGCCGAACATTTTCAATGATGGTTTTTACTGAGCAAACTGCGATGGATATTTAAAAACTCCGTGCCCTCTGTGCTTCTGTGGTTAATTATTCAACTAATGCGCCTGTTCCCAATTATCACCGACCCCTAAACCGACTTCCAGCGGCACTTTCAGTTCTGCGGCTTGCATCATAAATTGTTCGATTTCTTTTTTCGCCAAATCCAGTTGATCATAGGGGACTTCAAAGACCAGTTCATCATGCACTTGCATGATCATGCTGATACGGGTGTCGGCTTCGCTCAGCCAGCGGTGAATGTTTATCATGGCGCGTTTAATAATATCGGCGGCGCTACCTTGCATTGGCGCATTAATCGCCGTGCGTTCGGCGTATTGGCGCCGCAGGCCATTGCTGGAGTTGATTTCCGGGAGGTATAAACGCCGGCCGAAAATGGTTTCGACATAGCCAGCCTGCTTGGCCTGTTCGCGGGTGTTGTTCATGTAATCACGCACACCGGGATAACGCTCAAAGTAAGTGTCCATATATTTGGCGGCTTGATGGCGTTCGATGCCAAGTTGCACGGATAAACCATGTGCCGACATACCATATATCAAGCCGAAGTTAATGGCTTTGGCACTGCGTCGCTGATCGCTGGTGACTTCGTCCGCTTCGACGCCAAAAATTTCAGCCGCGGTATGACGGTGAATATCTTCGCCATTGGCAAACGCTTTCAGCAGGCTGGCATCACCGGATAAATGCGCCATGATGCGTAGTTCGATTTGTGAGTAGTCGGCGGCCAGCAGTTTAAAGCCTTTTTCCGGCACAAAGGCTTCGCGTATGCGGCGGCCGGTTTCGGTACGGATCGGAATATTCTGCAAATTTGGATCGGAAG
>JBFJJO010000112.1:0-6957 GCA_041612215.1 Methylophaga sp. | reverse complement strand
TATTGTCGACAATTCAAAATATCCTGCTTATTTTGAAATCGATGGTGATACCTATACGATTTCTATCACGCGCGGTAAGCGTCAAGGATAATTGGGTAGTTTAGATGTCATCAAATGTAAGCTTTATTTTTGCGAGCTGCAAAGAGTGGCACCGAGCAGCATATGAAGTTATTGAGCGAGAGGTTGCGGGGCAGTGGATATGGGTTTCAAACCAGGCTGAGTTGCTTGCCGCAATTGATAGCTGCGAACCTCGCTATGTGTTTTTCTTACACTGGAGCTGGCTGGTTCCTAGAAAAATCTGGGAAAAATATGAGTGTGTTTGTTTTCATATGACGGATGTGCCGTACGGCCGCGGTGGTAGTCCGTTGCAGAATTTGATAGTGGCAGGCCATGACAGTACCCAGTTAACTGCATTACGCATGGTTGAGGAACTGGACGCCGGGCCGGTTTACGCGAAAAAAACATTAGAGCTGTCAGGCACTGCACAGGAAATCTATGAGCGGGCAGGGCAGATCAGCGCGGACATCATTCGCTGGATGGTTGCCCGCACACCTGAACCCACCTCTCAAACTGGAGAGGTTGTTTGTTTCAAGCGTAGAACACCTGACCAGAGTCGCTTGCCTGAATCAGGAGGTGCAAAAGAATTGTACGATTTTATCCGTATGCTGGATGCCGAAGGTTATCCTCATGCATTTATAGACTATGGTGAGCATAGGATTGAGTTCAGAAATGCTCGTATGAATGATTCGGCTTTAACGACGGATGCAATCATTCTTCCACGAAAAAAATGAATCTGTAGGAGTGAAACATGTACATTGAAATTGAAGGTCGCAGGATAGGTGCGGGTTGTCCTCCATATATTATTGCCGAATTGTCAGCCAATCATAACGGCTCCATTGAGCGAGCATTAAAAACAATTGATGCTGCATGTCGCAGTGGTGCCCATGCAATCAAGTTGCAGACGTACACGGCTGACACCATGACCATTGACTGCGACCTGGAAGATTTCAAAGTGCATGGTGGTTTGTGGGACGGTTATAAATTGTATGATTTATACAAGTGGGCAGAAACGCCTTTCGAGTGGCATCAGGAAATGTTTGCTCATGCTCGCAAGCGTGGCATAACAGTTTTTTCTACCCCCTTTGATGAGAGTGCAGTAGATTTACTGGAGTCTTTGAATACACCGGCTTACAAAATTGCTTCTTTTGAAGCCACCGATTTGCCTCTGATTAAATATGCCGCGAGTACTGGTAAGCCGCTAATCCTTTCAACAGGTATGGCCACTGAGGAAGAAATACAAGAGGCAGTTAATGCTGCTCGTGATGGTGGCTGTCAGCAATTAGTCCTGCTTCATTGTATTAGTAGTTATCCTGCGCCCATCAATCAGGCCAATTTAATGCAGATGCCTAGGCTGGCAGAGCATTTTTCAAGTATTCCAGGATTGTCTGATCATACCCTGGGTACTACTGCTGCGGTCGCTGCTGTTGCGTTGGGTGCTTGTGTAATTGAAAAGCACTTTACCTTGAGTAGGGATGATAAGGGTCCTGATAGCGAGTTCTCAATTGAGCCTGAAGAGTTGGAGCGATTGTGCCGAGATACCCAAGATGCTTGGTTGGCATTGGGCAAAGCAGGCTATGAGCGCCAGCAAGCAGAAGAAGGTAGCCGGGTGTTTCGGCGCTCGCTCTATTTTGTCCGTGATCTTAAAGCCGGTTCAATAATCACAGAGGCGGATGTGCGACGTATTCGACCGGGCTATGGTTTGCCTCCCAAGCATTTTGATCAGCTAATTGGCAAGCGTGTGCAGCAAGATATTTCGCGGGGTACTGCTGCTGCTTGGAATCTCATCGATGACTAGAGAAATTCTTATCGTCGCTGCTCATCCGGATGATGAGGTGCTCGGTTGCGGCGGCACCATCGCGAAGCATGTCGCCAGTGGTGATAACCTGCATCTTGTTTTTATGGCTGACGGCGTCGGGGCTCGCGATGGCAATGTCCCCCTAGAGTTACAAGAAAGAATGCAGGCCACTCAACGAGCTGCCGCTATATTAGGAGTCAATGACCCGCATTTTCTCGGGCTTCCTGATAACAGCATGGATGGAATGCCGCTGATTGACATCGTTCGTCCGCTGGAACGCATCATTCAGATGATCAAACCGCAGGTTATTTATACTCATCACTATGGTGATTTGAATATAGATCATCGCTTGACTCATCAGGCCGTAATGACTGCTTGCCGGCCTCAACCGAGTAGCCATGTGTATGAAATTCTGTGTTTTGAGGTCATGTCCAGTACCGAGTGGGCTACCCCTGGTCTTGCACCATTTTTACCAAATGTCTTCGTTGATATTTCTGCTTATTGGGATATTAAGTCGAAGGCCTTAGAGGCATACTCTGCTGAATTGCGGCCACCACCACATTCAAGAAGCATGCTAGGTCTTGAATCTCTTGCTCGTCACAGAGGGCATAGTGTGGGGGTGAATATGGCTGAAGCATTTACATTGGTTAGAAATATTAGATGAAGAAGATTTTTTGTTATGTATAAATGTCATTAGTGTGCAATAAGAACTATGTGCCAAAGTATATTTACTGGATTTCTATGAAAGTATTATGTTACGTTCGTCCGTGGAATTATAAGCAATTTGAATGTTTGGCTAGAAATTTGGTGCCTAATTCGAATCCTGTTTTTTGCAGTGAGCATTCAAAAATTGACACTTCTGGCCTGCCTGCGGCGTATTATTATAATCTAAGTAAGAAGGATTTAATTTCTGACCTTTCGCATAAGGAGCAAGAGGATTTCATTGCCCGCTGTCGATTGTTACGGGCTCTTGATAAATCAGAGGCCATTCGACATTTAACGGCAATGGGGGGTGCAGTAAAAGAGTTACTGTCAAAAGAGCAGCCAGATATTGTTCTATCGTTAATGGTGGACTCGTACCTTATCGATCTGCTGCGCTATTACTGTGATAATTTCGACATAAAATTTATCGGCCTTGTTCCTACCTTCGTCAATGGTTATTTTCGTGTTACTGCCAGAGGTGAAGTTACTCTTAATCCAGGTAATGACTTGTGTGATACGGATGCCGTGAAGCAGAAATTGTTGGATCCTTTGTATGCGCCGGCTTTTAATGCTATATCACTGGCCAAACCACTGCGCAGCATGTTGCGTCGATGGGCGGCAAATATTGCGCGTGTTCCATATTTTTATATGAAGCGTCACCTGTTAAGGGATCCATATAATTATCATTATTGGGCCGCACAAGTCGTATCAAGAGACTTATTAGACTACTATCCTCCGCCTGATCCCGGAAGTAATACATGGTTGGAGCGTTTGCAGGCAGGGAGCAAGCCAGTTCTCTATATTCCGTTGCAGATGGTTCCTGAAGCTACCGTTGATTATTGGTGTGATGAAATTGAGGTGATCAACTATTATGCACTGCTGGAGCACTTTATTGCTAAGCACCATAGTGCCTTCCAAATTGTAATTAAAGAGCATCCTTCAGTTATGGGCTCTAGGCCGTTTGGGTTTTACCGGCGTTTAGCTACTGATAAACGAGTCACTGTGGTGCCAACTTATGCACCCTCCAATAAGGTTCTAGCTGTGGCGGATGCTGTCTTGGTTTGGACGGGAAGTGTTGGTTTTGAAGCGGCTTTAAGAGGGAAGTCCGTCATTTGTCTGGGGGAACCATATTATCGTAGCGGTCCTCGGTTCTTAAAGATTAGCCCTTCTACTAGTAGTGGCGTGATTGATGCCCATATTCAGCAGATGAAATATCAGCCGGTAACGTCTGAGGAACAAAATCAGTTGATTGGCCATTTGACGGTTCAATTGTTCACAGGGGATTTCAAAAATAATGGTACATGGTCGGAGTATTCAAAAAAAGATCTGGCTGATTGTAAAGTTATGGCAGAATCACTTCGTGCCCTTCTTGAGGGTAATTCTATATGATCAATTGGGTAACGATACAAACTGTATTTACAAGGTTGATAAGTAAGTTAATGGGCTATACAGGCCAGCGCTTATTAACGGCATGCTTGGTATTTGCTAGTGCGTTAGTTGCCGCTTGGGTGTTAGAGCCTGCACTTTATGGTAAAGTGTTCCTTGTGATCTTTATCGCCAAAATTCTATTGTTAGGCAATATAGGTAGTGTCAGCGGTTATATACATCGTTTTTATAATGCAGGGGATGCGGCGCCGAATAATTGTGCTTTCATCTTGAGTTATGGTGTGCACTTATTGCTATTTGCTGTCATGGCCGCTGTGGTTGGCTTCTTTCTGGGGGAGGTCTATTTTTTAGGTGCAGTATCATTTTTAATGCTATTACCTTTTTTTTTGGTGGAGCCGGTTTTACGTGTTAAGAGAAGATTTTTTATCTCCTTACTTCCTGATTGGGCGTTAAATGCTTCCTTGTTGGTGGGTGTGATTTTTTATTACCTTGACAGCTCTTCGAGTAATGATCTGGGTAGTTTTATTACGCCCTATCTGTATGCTTTGAGTCTTTTTTGCTTTTGTTTTATATTTTGGCTTGATAAACGCTGGGGCTTGATGCGTCGTATTGCATTAGTACGACCCATGGTTGGTTATATTAAGTTAGTAAAAATCGGCCTCCCTTTATTTTTAGGTACAGCGGCCTTTAGCATGTTTTTATTCGTGGATCGTTTTTTTCTTGAGCGCTATCACTCTGCTGAGTCATTGGGTATTTATATGTTGGCCTTTCAGTTGGCTACGGGCGCGACTCTAATCTTGACCTCTTTGAATTTTATTGCCGGGGTTGATTGTGGCGAGTTGATTAAGCAGGGAAAGCCTATTGGCGCATTTGTTGCGCGCCGTTTGCGGCAATCCTTATTAATATCTGTCGTTAGTATTTCATTGCTCTTTGTCGGTTCGTTTATTTTGCAGCGATTTTTTCTTCAAGGGTATAGTTATTTGACACTCTCGGCCTTGCTTTTGGGGGTCGGCTTGTGTGGGTTTTATACTGCAGGGAGTATTACTCCTGTGGCGTTTTATTTGAGCCGACAGAAACTCTTGACGAGGTTCATGTTTTTTATGATGTTCCTTTCTGTGATGGGTAATTTGTATGTGTTCAACAATGATTTAGATTATATTTGGGTCTCTGGGTTGTGCGGGCTTTGGCTATTGTGCTATGCGTGTGTTGCTGTGTGTTATGTGCTTCGTTTAAATAGGCTGCGCGCTGATTGATGATTATATCTCGCTTTATTCTTCGGTAGTAAAGTAGTGGAGGGTATAATGCTGTGATTTAAATATTGGTGCTGAGTCGCTGCGCGCATAAGTAATGCCAGCGTGGTCTTTGGTGAATGGCGTTTTTTGTACCGTGTTCTGTTTTGATTTCATCCCGTATTTTTGGAGTGTACGCTTTGCTCTGTAAGTGGAGTTTTTTATGGTTTAGGTTGATGCTGTTATGGTTAGCCTTCTTAATTCTTTTTAATATAGTCCGTTTAAGTGCGTCGTATGTTGGGATTGATATTCTGGTTTTGGGGGGCGTTGCGAATGTAATCAATTTTGTTTTTTTTGTTGGGTGTTCTATTTTTGTCATAATACTTTGGTCTCAGCGGGCTAGAGTTTCTGTTCATTCTATATTTTTTATTCTGGCTTTATTCTATGGCTGGGTGTTTTGGGGGGTAAATGAAGGCAGCTCTGTTGCAGCGGTCAAGCACGTATATTTAATTGTATTTGCGTTTGTGTCATTTGAATTTGGTAGGTTGTTTTTATTTGCGCTTGATTTTAATAGATTGAAAGGTGTTTTCTTTCTTTCGTTTTTTTTGAATCTAATTGCTGTGCCTGCTTTTATAGTTATTTCTTCTTTGTATAAGGTTTATCCTGGCTATGGGGTGCAGTCAATTGCATACGTATGTTTCTATTTTTTAGTTGCCGGAAATAAATATCTATTTATCATTGCAAGTTTGATTTTGGTTGCGCAAGGCAAGCGCAGTATTTTTTTATCGTATTTGTTCTGTTTGGTTGTGTATTTTACGCTAGTGGTTCTTAGGTCCCGGTTTTTGCTTTTTATAGGTTGTTTGTTGTTTCCCGTGATTTTGCTTTCTTTGCTATTTTTAATTGATTTCTTTAGCTTGTACTCAATGCCGGGTCTTTCAAGGCTGAAATACATTAGCCCTTTCTCAGGTGATTTTGATTTGTTTATAGGCTCTAGCGGTCGTGCTGATGAGTTCCTGTCTGTTATTAGGGGGCTTGACGGTGCTTATCTGCCTTATCTCTTTGGTGCAGGATTTGGCTTCACTTATGAGTGGACGCTCTCCTATCTTTCAGATTTCTCGGAGGTTAAGTCATATTTGCATAATTCTCCCCTGATGATTTATATACTGCTTGGCCCGTTCTTTGTGCTGTTGTTTTATGTTTACTTTTTAGGGAAGTCTTTATCTGTTATGCGCTCTCGCGGATGGGATCAATCTAGTGAAAGAGTATTGAGGTTCTCCTCTCTATCAGCAGTGTTTTTTCTTGTATCAGGTGGATTCTCACTTAATATTCTTTCTGACCCTGTTGGTTGGGTTCTGCTCGGGGTGGTTTGTGCTTATGCAAAAAATACGATGCGGGTTCCAAGATATTTATATGCGTAAGTCGGTTGGTTGCACTTTCTATTGGTTTCAAAATTAATTATTGATAAAAGCGGATATATTTATGTGCGGTGTTCTTGGTTGGCTATCTGATGTGGATTGGAGTGATCATTTTAAGTTGGCCCTTGAAGATATTTCACATAGGGGGCCTGATAATCTTGGTATTGAAAGGATTGGCAATGCTTTGCTGGGGCATGTTCGCCTAAGTATTATTGATCCGTCTGAGTTGAGTAATCAGCCGCTTTGGGATTCTGCCCATACTGCTTGTATTGTGTTTAATGGCGAGATATATAACTATAAAGAGCTACGAGCTGAAATGATATCTCAGGGCATTCCGTTTAGGACAAATGGTGATGCTGAGGTGATTCTT
>JBFJJO010000111.1:0-6985 GCA_041612215.1 Methylophaga sp. | reverse complement strand
GGCCTGATTAGCGGTCAGGCGGACTTGAGTATTAAACAGCCTTCGGACAATTTGCGCGAAATCAAGCTGCGCGATTTGGCGCTAACCGGCCGATTACGCGAACGCCAATTTAAGCTTAATGCCGATGCCGATATGGTCAATGAGAGCCTGACGTTGTCTTTGTTTAATTTGCGGGCAGGCGGTTCAGATATCCAGATAAGTGGTCAGTTACAACCCGATATTGCAGCGAAATGGCAAATTAACTCACCGGATCTTAGTGATTTTATGCCGGATTTGCGTGGTGAGCTGAAGGCCTCTGTCGATTTGGCTGGTAAACCTTCGGCCTTGAGACTGCTGGCTGATATCAACGGCAATAATATTGCCTATACCGATTTGGCCATTGGTCAACTGCAAGGGCAGGCCAATATTGATTTCAGCGGCGAAAAGTCGGGGGAATTGTCTTTGCTGGCTTCCAATATGCAACTGGCGGATCAGCCGATTGATTCCTTGACCATTAACGTCGCGGGTAATCGCACTCAGCAGCAACTTAACGCCGAACTGAAATCCGCTATTCTGAATCTGCAGATTGTTGCTGATGGTGGCCTGAATGGTGATATATGGCAGGGGCAGCTTAGTGAGTTTACCATTGAAAATCCTGATGCCGGTCGCTGGTTGTTGACCGAAAAAGCTGGGCTAAATGTGTCGGCGAACACCCAAACACTGCCCAGACATTGCTGGCAGTCAACGCGAGGCGAAATTTGTTTGCAGGCAGAACATGCCCGTAACCAAGGCTGGCAGACTACAGGCAGATTTAAGGCGATTCCGGTGGGTCTGTTAAAAGGGCTTTATCGCGATTTTGCCATATTTAGTGGCGAGTTACAGGGTGAGTTTTCTCTGGCTAGCGATACTGCGCAAAACTTTACGGGCAATGGTCAGATTGATTTACAGCACGGCGAAGTACAATTGACCGGCGATGGTTTCCGGCAAGCGCAAGCGTTCGGGTTAAAAACCTTAAAGCTGCAATATCAGCTTGATACTGATAAAAGTGCATTAGCGTTGACTTTAGCGCCCGAGATTACCGGTGTATCGCCATTAGAGGCAAGATTGCAAATGCCCCCACTGAAACAGGTTTTGCAGACGCCTATGAGCAGCCAAATAGCGTTGCAAATACAAACCGCGATTGAGGATTTATCCGAACTGAATCTGGCGCATCCAGCGGTTGAGGATTTACAAGGCAGCTTTAACGCCGATATTGATATCAACGGTACCTTCAAAAAACCAAAAATTAATTCCATGCTTAGCCTGCGTAATGCTGAAGTAGTACTCACAGACCTGGGCATTATTTTAAAGGATTTAAATGCTGATATCAGCGGCGATCCACAGTCGGGCATTCATTTCCTGTTGCAAGGGACTTCGGCGCAGGGTTTGCTGGAAATTGATGGTGAATTTTTGTTGCCTGATGATGGCTGGCAACTAGCTGCTGCTATCAAAGGTGAAAACGTGTTGTTGATGAATCTGCCAGAAGCCTATGTTATTGCTTCACCAGGTTTACAGTTGCAAATGACTGCACAGACGGCGAAATTACGCGGCAAACTAACAATTCCGGAGGCACGACTGGAACCGATGCAGTTTAATATGGCGGTCAGTCCCAGCAAAGATGTGGTGGTCATCAATGAGCCGCAACCCGAAGCTTCTGTTTTACAAACGGATATCGATATTCTCGTCAGTCTGGGTAATAAGGTTGAAATCCGCGCCGCTGGTTTTCAGGGCTATCTAACAGGTGATTTGGCGGTATCAGGTGATGCCGGAGAGTTATTGCTGGCAGATGGTGAAATCACCCTCAAAGATGGCAGCTATGTTGCCTATGGTCGTAAATTAACGGTTGATAACGGCAAAATTCGTTTTTCTGGTGGTGCGATTGATAATCCGGATTTGGATGTCAGAGCCGTCCGAGAACTGACGGATGTTACAGCCGGCATTCATTTGACGGGGCCTGTCGATAATCCTCAGGCAGCGTTATTTTCAAAACCCAGTATGAGCCAGGACAATATTCTCTCTTATATCCTGATTGGTCGGCCTTTAAATGAAGCCACCGCCGGTGACGGTGCCATGCTGGCGTCAGCGGCAACCAGTTTAGGAATCCAGAATGGCAACGCACTCAGCGATCAGATTTCCAGTACCTTTGGGTTGGATAGTGTCACTTTTACCGGTGACAGCCCGGAAACGGCAGCGGTTAAAATCGGCAAATATTTATCGCCACGGTTGTATATCGGCTATGGCATCGGTGTTTTGGAACCGGTCAGCACCGTGCAATTACGTTATGAACTGAGCAAAATCTGGACGCTTCAGGCGGAATCCGGCACCGAAAGCGGTGTTGATTTACTTTACATATTTGAGAGATGAGCCAATTTCAGATACAAAAAACCCCGCAGTAGCGGGGGTTTTGAACCGATCCCTGGTGTATGAGGTTTCGAGTTTTTAAACGCGGTTTTTCTCGCGGATTTCATCCAGCGTTTTGCAATCAATGCACAAGGTCGCCGTTGGCCGTGCTTCTAATCTGCGAATACCGATTTCAGTGCCGCATGATTCGCAAAAACCGTAATCACCTTTGTCCAGATCAATCAGCGATTCTTCGATTTTTTTAATCAGTTTGCGCTCGCGGTCCCGGGTACGGAGTTCTAAGGTAAACTCTTCTTCCTGAGTTGCGCGGTCATTGGGATCAGGAAAATTCGCTGCTTCATCCTGCATGTGATGAACCGTACGATCTACTTCATCCCTCAACTGAGAGCGCCATTTTCCAAGGATGTCACGGAAATGCTTAGTCATCGCAGCATTCATGTATTCTTCGCCTTCAACAGGCTGGTAAGGGGTGAAGTTAACGTCGCTTTGACTTGCGTCCATCTTAAAAAACCTCATACTTTCAAAAAAATTAAGGGCGCATCTATAGCAGATGGCTCAGGGTTGTGCAAAATAATCAGCATATTTTAGCGCAAAATTTAATGGAAAAAAGATTTATGAGTACATTAAAAGCGGTGATTTTCGATGTCGATGGTACATTGGCCGAGACCGAGCGGGATGGACATCGTATCGCCTTTAATCGCGCATTTATTGATAATGGTCTTGACTGGCACTGGGATAGCATTTTGTACGGAGAGTTATTGTCGGTGACCGGCGGTAAAGAACGTATCCGTTACTATTTGGAAAACTTCCATCTGCAATGTGGTTTTAGTGGCGACCCGGGCCCTACAATCGACAAGCTGCATGCTGATAAAACCAGACATTACGGGCAATTATTACGAGATAACGCCATTCAACTTCGAATTGGCGTGCGACGATTAATTAACGAATGCCGCGAAGCGGGACTACGCCTGGCCATTGCCACCACAAGTATGCCGGAAAATGTTCGGGGTTTATTACGTAATACATTGGGGGAGGAGGCGATCAACTGGTTTGATTGTATTGGCGATGGTGGCAGTGTCGGCCCAAAAAAACCGGCGGCCGATATTTATTATTTCTGTTTGCAACAACTTGGTTTACTAGCCGAGGATTGCCTGGTTGTTGAAGATTCTGCTAATGGCCTACAAGCTGCGAAGGGCGCTAAATTGGCAACAGTAATTACGGTAAATGATTATACCGCCCGGGATGATTTCAGCAGTGCATTAACGGTTGTCAATCATTTGGGGGAGGTGGATTTGCCGTGTCAGGTTTTGAGCGGTGTGCCGATTAATGACCGCTATATTTCAGTCAATACGTTAAAGGAATTACATGGCAAAGCCTTTGCCAATTAGTCGCCGGGCAGCAGACATTGAACCATTCCATGTCATGGATATTCTGGCTCGAGCTAAAGCTCTGGATGCGCAAGGTAAAGATATTTTACATCTGGAAATCGGCGAACCGGACTTTGCGACCCCACAGCCAATTATTGATGCGGGTATTAACGCGCTGCAAAACCAGCAAACGTTTTATACGCCGGCACTGGGATTACCGCCATTACGTGAAGCGATTGCAGGCTGGTATCAAAGCCATTATGGGCTGCAGATTTCCCCCAGGCGAATTATTGTTACACCGGGCGCATCCGGTGCTTTATTGCTGGTATTGGGTGCGCTACTCGAACAAGGCAAAAATGTATTGATGACTGATCCCGGTTATCCCTGTAACCGCCATTTCGCAAGGTTTCTAGAAGGTTGTGCCAAGCCAGTGCCGGTTGCTGCCGATTCTGCATTTCAATTAACCGCCCAGCATATTGCTGATTACTGGGATAAAGACAGTCAACTGGCCTTGGTGGCCTCACCATCGAATCCGACCGGTACGGTGTTACTGAAACCCGAATTAAAGGCACTGGCTGATGCCGTGAAAGCCCAAAACGGCACGTTGATTGTTGATGAGATTTATCATGGCCTGACCTATGACGATATTCAACTGCCCAGCGTGCTGGAAGTTGATGATGAGGCTATTGTGATAAACAGCTTCTCTAAATTCTTTGGCATGACTGGCTGGCGTCTTGGTTGGGCGGTGGTGCCGGAGAGTCTGGAGCCTGTTATGGATCGCTTGGCGCAAAATCTTTATCTGGCCGCACCGACGGTTTCACAATATGCTGCCTTAGCGGCGTTTCAGCCCGATACACTGGCGATCTTGGAATCCCGTCGACAAAAGTTTGAACAACGTCGTGATTTTTTACTGCCAGTACTGACTGGTTTAGGTTTTCAAATACCGGTCAAACCGCAGGGGGCATTCTATATTTACGCTGATTGCAGTCGTTTTTTTAATGAGCACATTCCCAACAGTATGGCTTTATCGCACTATCTGCTTAATGAAGTCGGTGTTGCCATTACGCCGGGGAATGATTTTGGTGAACATCTGAGCAGACAATATTGTCGGTTTGCTTATACAAGAGACATTAATTTACTGACACAACTAAGTGACAAAATTAAGCAGCTTTATGGAAATTGATAATCCACAGGAAATCATTTGCGATTGCAGCGGTACCACGCGTGGCAAAGTGCTGAGTCTGTTTGAACAAGGCATTGTCGATACCGATACCATTTCCCGCAAAACTGGCTGTATTTCTGGATGTGGTTCTTGCGAATGGGATATCGAAGCGCTGCTTGATGAAGCAGTGCAAAAACTTACTGAGTAGTCTTAACCGGTAAACTTTTTAAACGCTCAACATAAAGCTGCGTTGCCCCGGCTGTGGCCGCCGGAATCACCAGAAAGTTAATGACCGGAATCATTGTCGCGCCGAGTGTAGTCATACCAAAACCCAGTGCCAGGCTCCGTTTTTGGCCAAGCAGAGCGCGTTGCTCGGGAAAACCCAGCAAATGATTACCCAGCGGATAATCATGATAATCCAGTGCCAGCGTCCAGCTGGAAAAGCCAATCCATAACAGCGGGGCAATCAGATTCAGTCCCGGGATCCATGACAACAACAGTAATGGCAGCATCCATTTCAGTAAATAACCCAGTTTGCGAATTTCATTCCAGATCATCCGCGGCGTATCGGCGATCAGTTGCATGGTGTTTTGTTCAGGCGGTGGCTGATTAGATAGGCGTTTTTCAACCGCTTCAGCGAGCAGACCGTTAAACGGCGCAGCGACAATATTGGCAAGAATGGTAAAAGTGAAAAATACGATAATCAGGATCAACACCGCAAATAGCGGCCATAAAATCCACATCAGCGCATTGGCCAGCCATTCCGGCAGCCAGGTTGGGGTCAGTTCGACCATCCAGTAATCAAACTGCGAAATACCAAACCAGATTGCACCGCTGAACAGCAACGTATTGATCAGAATCGGAATATAGGCAAACCGCCTTACGCCGGGCTGGTTGATTAGCGAAAAGCCACCCAGTAAATAGCGAGCACCGCGAAAAAAATCATCCATGAATGACCTCATCAAATGTTTGCAGACGGTCTTTAGCCAGTAATGCAGCGCCATAAGCCGCTTCACTAAGGCACACCGGCAAAAAGGGTACAGCCAGTTTCTGTCGGCGAATTTTTGTCCATATCGGATTGGCTGCACCACCACCGACAGTGCGCACAGAATTCAGGGTTGTGCCACAGAGTTGTTGCAGTTTGTCATAAGCTTGTTGCTCGATATTGGCGATACCATTTAGCAGGCCATATAAAAACAGGCTGTCACTGGTAGGCCGGGGCGTTAATCGTGGTGACATCCTGGGATCGGCAACGGGAAAGCGTTCACCGATAGCGGGCAGTGGATAATAATCGGGTGGTATTTGGCTTACATCAATTTGCTCAGTTAATGTGGCAATTTGCGCGTCGGTAAAAAACTGTCTGATAACCGCGCCACCACTATTCGAGGCACCACCGACTAGCCAATGGTTACCTAATTTATGGCTGTAAATACCATATTCTGGCGCGAATACAGGCTTTTCACTAATCAGTTTTAATACCAAGGTAGAACCCAGCGAAGTCACTCCATCACCAATTTTACTTGCACCCGTAGCGATAAATGCCGCCAGGCTATCAGTGGTGCCGGCTACCACTTTGGGTGGGGTAATTTGCTGTAGTTTTAAGTACTGCATTAATGACATTGGCATTTCGCCAATTACGCTGCCAGGGGCAACTACTTTTGGTAAAACGCTAGTAGGGGTAAGTTTTTTTAGCCACTCGGGCCATTGCTTCAAAGTGACATCAAAACCAGATTTCAAGGCATTGTTATAGTCTGTGACGCCGAGTTCAGCACCCAGTTGGTGGGCTATCCAGTCGGCCTGATGCGTTAAATTATAATTTTCCGGTAAAGCGTGGTGTTGCTGTAAATACATTAATTTCGCCAAACCACTGCCGCTGCCATGTGCGCCGGAATGAGCAGGTGCAATATCTTTGATGATCTGACTTTGTAAGCTGGCACGGGTGTCGTTATAAAGCAGCATCTCGGTCAGCGGCTGGCCATCAACATGGCAAAGCATCACCGAGCCGGACGTGCCATCAACGGCAATGGCTGCAATTTCAACGTCTGTTAATTCAGAAATGCATTGTCTGAGCAAATCG
>JBFJJO010000110.1:0-7196 GCA_041612215.1 Methylophaga sp. | reverse complement strand
GCTCAGTATTTGCCTCGGATCATGGTAAACAGCGCCCGTTTTCTGGCGGGAAAGTAGCCGGCCTTCGTTGTCATAAGCCCGGTCAGCAAAAGCCTCAAATAACAGATTGATGTTAAATTCATTAGCGATTTGTTGCCGATAAGTATTATCAGCGCCTGCCAGTACCATCAGCGACAAGCCATCATCATAAGTTGCTATCGCTTCCAATACCGCACGAAAAATACCTTCATCACAAAACATATCGTTATACAAAGCGCCATGCGGTTTGACATAACTGACAGCAACACCATGGACCTTGCAAATGCCTTGCAGGGCACCAATCTGGTAATGCAGCATGGCGATGATTTCCGAAGTTGTGCACTGCATACTGCGCCGGCCAAAACCCACTAAATCGGGGTATGACGGATGCGCCCCAATTCGGGTGTCGTTTTGTTTAGCAAAGCCCACAGTACGGGATAATGTAAGCGGATCGCCGGCATGAAATCCGCAGGCAATGTTGGCCATATCAATAAGTGGCATCACGGCTTCATCCATACCCATTGACCAGGCGCCGTAACTTTCACCCATATCGCAGTTCAACAATAACCTTGGTAATGTTTGCTGAGGGTTCATGTTTGTTTATTCCGCAAATGCATGGATTAAGCATAGCTGGAAAGCCTGTTCAGGCAAAGCTTGCGCTATCAGTAACCACCATGCTGGTTGTATCTAACCAGTCTGTCAGCAGCTGGTCAGGAATATCCCTGTTTTTTATGTGAATTTTTCCTATATTTGAACCAAGCTTGTGCTGCTTTGTCTTTAATTTGTCAGCGTTTTCGGCATTTTTTCAGGTGAAATTTTGTCGTTAAAAAAGTGGGACAAAGTTCACTTTAACGTTCAGCTTGAGTTAAGCTTCACGCTGCAGATTGCAACAGCATGCGTGCCTCAGCAGAGGCATTTTTACAATAACAATTTAGGACAGGTGTTTTATGGATGATGGTCAAAATAAATCACATCTACCGCATTGGGCCAGTATTTTGGGCGTTGTGGCCATTGTACTTGGAGTCTTTTTGACGGCAATGCATGGTACTGAGTGGATGAAACATTCAGTGATTTCCACCCACATGCCAGAATCCGGTGTGATGCCGGCAGCTGACTGTCCGGAGGAAGAGTTGGAAGAGGAGGGGATTAGCCTCGGCCAATGCGAATTCCTGGTCGATTATCTGGCAGGGTTTGTTGAATCTGCACCGGAGGGCTTCTCTGATTCCATGAAAACGCTGGCTTTGATCGGCACCATTCTGGCGTTTGTATCGGTGATAATTGGTGGCGCGCTGGTGAATTACACTGCGTGGTCTGCGAACGCATCAATTGCGATATTTGCGGGTCTGGCGCTCATTGATTTACTGCAATTTTCGGTTGTAGTAGGGGCAGGGCCGCTGATCCGGGACTTCTATCTCTGGAGTGTCTTATTGTGGCTGATTTTGCATGCCATGTTACTGGTTGGCGCAATTGCTGGTAGGCAATTCGAAACTGGCAAAGCTTGATAGATGCTCATTTTCAACTGATAAATATTGGAAGCAGTTATGCAAAGAGAAGGTTTTAACAGAACATCCGTCATCGTTCACTGGTTAATTGCTGTGTCGATTTTTTTCCTGTTCATTTCCAGCTGGTGGATGATGGGCCTGCCATTGCCGTCAAAGGAATTGCAGTTCCGGGCATTTCCTTTCCAGTTGCATAAAAATATTGGTATTACGCTGGTGATATTGCTGGCCGTTTTACTGTATATGCGACTCAAATATCGTCCTGCCAAACCAACCGCCTATGACATGAAGCCGTGGGCTTACAACATGGCTTTGTTGGCACATGTGGCGATTTATCTGCTGATCTTGGCCGTATGTGTGACCGGTTATTTATCATCAGCACATACCCGATGGGATACTACCTGGTGGTGGCTGATTGATTTCCCACGTATTGCGGCGCCTGATGAGGAAATGAATGAATTCTGGGGTGAGCTACATACATACTTTGCCTGGGCATTACTGGCATTCATTGCCGCGCACATCAGTGGTGCAATCTATCACTCATTCCGAAACGACGGTATCGTTCGCCGTATGATGCGCTGGTAACAATCGTTAACTGTAAATGTGATGAAAATGGGTCGCACTTGCGGCCCATTTTTTTAGACGCTGATAATTGCTGCCCACAGCAAACTGCTGATCCAGATAACCAAGCTGATAAACAGCAACATAATAATGACGAGCACAGCAATAAACAGGCTGTTTTCGAGCAGGGACTTACGGTAGGTTTTCCGGGGTTGTTGTTGATACTCAGCCAACAAGTTGGCATTTCGTTTATTGGCTTTCCAGACAAAATCAAAAATATCACCAAGGATCGGAATGGCGCCAACAGTGCTATCAATCAGCATATTGATGATCATGCGCATTAAAACCATTCGCGGCACGCCAATCTGATTGGCTTTATAAATCAATACACTGGACAGCAAGCCACCAATAAAATCGCCAACACCGGGGATGAGGCCCAGAAAGCCGTCAAGGCCGATTCGATAACCGCCCGGTAGCGGAATGCTCTCATCAAGTAACCAGCTTAAATGTTCGACAAAACGGCGATTTTTTTTCATGGTAACGATTCCTTTCTGGGTGAACATTGCTGTTCAGCCGGATGGTTTTTGAAACCGACAAAATTCTTGTCAGCAAATCTGATGCTAATACTGGCTGATCGGTTGAATAAACGCTAATCTGGCAGCCATGTCAGGGATTCTCATTACAGGAAAGCACGCGTGCTGACGGTTATTTATAGCAATAGCATGCAGCAATTGGCTGGGCGTCTAGTTGCCCAAATGCAGGCCGCGCCGTTGCCACCGCTGCAACCAGAAACCATTATGGTGCAAAGTAATGAACTGGCGCGCTGGCTGAATTTAACGCTGGCAACCCAGCAATCGGTAGCCGCACATCTGCAATTTCCGTTTCCTTCTGCCTGGCTGTGGCGTTTATTTCGCGCAGTGTGGCCGGATGTGCCCAGAGAATCGCCTTATGCCACTGATGCCATGGCCTGGAAAATCTTCAAATTGTTGCCAACGGTCACTAACGATCCAAATTTTTCGAAAATCAGTCGCTATCTTGGCGAACAACAAGATCCGCGCAAATCTTACGATTTAGCACAGCGTATAGCCGACAGTTTTGATCAATATTTAATGTACCGACCGGACTGGATCGCCAGTTGGGAAACCGGCCATACCCCAAACTGGCAAGCGGCCCTATGGCAATTATTAACCAAAGACGATAAAACGCCACTGCATCGTGCCCGCTTATTGCAACGTATGCAGCAAGCGCTGAAAAATGGTGATTTTCCGGCAGATATTCTGCCGCAACGATTATCGATATTTGGTTTAAGTGCTTTGCCACCGGTGTATCTGGATTTACTGGCGGCGATTGCTGAATTGACCGAGGTCGATATTTACATATTGTCACCCAGCGAAGATTACTGGGCCGAGTTACGCAGTGGAAAACAGCAAGCCAGGCAATTACTGCTGCTGGAGGACAATACCGATGTCGATATGGGTCATCCGCTTTTAGCGAGTCTGGGTAAACTTGGCCAGACGTTTTTTGCCCAGCTTCAGGACAAACTACACACGGCAGAGACGCATTACTTGCTGCCAGAACCGGTTGATCTGCTTAGTCAGCTGAAAGCCGATATTTACCAATTAGATTCCGATACCACCGCAATTACTGTCAATGGTGACGATGATTCACTGCAAATTCACAGCTGTCACAGTCCGTTGCGCGAAGCCGAAGTTTTGCATGACCAACTGCTGAACTTGTTTGAACAGCATCCGGATTTATCGCCCACCGATGTATTGGTGATGACACCGGATATCGATTTGTATGCACCGGCGATTGAAGCCGTGTTCAGCAGTCAGCCGGATTCGCTGCATATTCCTTATAGCATTGCCAATCGTGGTGATGCCCAGCAGCAGGGGATTATCAATGCTTTTGATGGTTTGCTGGTCTTGCCACAGTCACGTTTTGATGTTGAAAGTATTATGGCCTTGCTGGAATGCGCTGCCATTCAGCGACGCTTTCAGTTAAATAACCAGGCACTTGAATGGATCCGCGACTGGCTGGATCAAACCTACATCCGCTGGGGCTTTTCGGCAGAGGATAAAACGGCACTGGATTTACCGGCCAATGCTGCCAATACATGGCGCATGGGTCTGGACAGATTGTTATTAGGTTATGCCTTGTCACCGGCAGACAATGGTCAGTGGCAGCTTTTTGCAGGGCAATTGCCGCTCGCCGGGATCAGCGGCGAACGCGCTCAGATGGTGGCACAACTGAATCTGTTTATCGAGCAATTGGTGAATTTGCGTGACGCCTTAAAACGGCCACGCAGCCCGCAGGATTGGCAACACTATTTAATGCAATGCCTGGGGCAGATGATGGCCGTGCAGGACGAAGCTGAGCAATTGCAATTGGACGCTGTATTAGCTGCCTTGCAACAGCTGGCGGAATCGTCAATGCAGGGCGGTTTTGATGATGCTGTCGGTATTGAAGTGGTCCGTGACTGGTTGACATTACATGTTGAACTGCCCGGCGCCGAACATCAGTTTATGGGCCGTGGCGTCACGTTTTGCGACATGGTGCCGATGCGCAGCATTCCTTTTGATGTGGTCTGCTTAGTCGGCATGAATGACAGCAGCTTTCCCCGGCGTCAGCCGAAACCCGGGTTTGATTTATTATCGACCCACTACCGGCCCGGTGATCGTTCACGACGGGATGATGATCGCTATTTGTTTCTTGAGGCGATTTTGTCAGCCAATCGGCATCTGTATATCAGCTATGTTGGGGCCAGTATTCATGACAACACAGATATTCCGCCGTCGGTGCTGGTCAGTGATTTAAGAGATGTCATTAATCAACGCTTTGTGGATAACCAGGGCCAGCCGGTCTGGTCACAACTATTAACTCAGCACCCATTACAAGCGTTTAGCCAACGTTATTTTGATGGCCAAAACGCCAAATTATTCAGTTTTAATTCGGCAGCCTGTCCACCGCCATCCGACGAAAAAACCAGCCATAACGGGTTTGCTGAAAGTTTGCCCGAAGCCGATGACAGCTGGCGGTTTGTCAGTCTTAATCAGTTAATCAATTTTCTCAGTCATCCCGCACGTTATCTTGCTGAACAGCGGCTGGGTATTTATTTTGAAGATAGCGCTGCGACGCTGGAGAGCCGTGAGCCGTTTTCTTTGAATGGCCTGGAAGCCTGGTCGGTAAAACAGCAATTATTAGCGGGGCGGATGCAAGGTGTGGCGACCGAGGAAATCCGGCCCGTTATCACTGCCAGTGGTGTTTTGCCGCAGGGGCCATTTGCTGATTTGTTGTTTGACCAGCAACTGGAAACGGTTGATGTCTTCGCCGAACAACTGAAACAGCTTAAACCCACTGCGCCGATTGATCCGCTTGCTTTTGAAATACCTTGCGGCGAATTTATTGTGACCGGTCAATTGCCGGGCTTATCAACAAGCGGCCTGTTGCAATATCGTCTGGGTAAAACCCGTGCCAGTGATTTATTGCGCCTGTGGTGCAGCCATCTGCTGCTTAATTGTATAAAACCGCAGGGCGTTGCTACGCAAAGCCGCTTATTAACTGAGGATAAGCTTACTACCTTGCAGGCAGTGGCAGAACCGGAGGCGCTGTTAAGCGATCTGTTGGCGATTTACTGGCAGGGGCTGCATCAAGCTTTACCGTTATTACCGAAAACCAGTTTTGCTTATGCACAGGCAGTGTTAAACGGTGGTCGTGGCGATCCCGATAAGCAAGCCTACAACAGCTGGACTACTGGCTATACCATCGGTGAGGATGCCGATCCGTATCATCGGTTGTTATTTAACGAGTCACCGTTAAATGCGGCGTTTCAGACTTTGAGTTTGCAGGTTTATCAGCCGATTTGGGATGCCATGCAAGGCGGTGACTCATGAAATCATTTGATTTAAACCAGACTGCCTTACAAGACAGCAACCTGATCGAAGCCAGTGCTGGCACCGGCAAAACCTATACGCTGGCGGGACTGTATTTACGCCTGATCCTTGAGCAACAGCTCAATGTCGATCAGATTCTGGTGGTGACTTATACCCGCGCCGCTACCCAGGAATTACGTGATCGCCTCAGACAAAAACTCAGTGATGCCCGCCTTGAATTACTCAAAAATCCAGCCGAACATCAAGCCGATTTAAAACGCCTGAATCTGGCTATTCAGAGCTTTGATGAAGCAGCGATTTTTACCATCCACAGCTTTTGTCAGCAGGTGCTGAAAGATTTCGCCTTTGAATCCGGCAGCCGTTTTGAAATGGAATTAATCGGTGATGACGCGCAGATGTTGCAGGACGTTACCGATGATTTTTGGCGCCGCGAAGTGGTACAGGCCGATAAAGAATTCAGCGCGTATTTATTGTCACAAAAACAAAGCCCGGAATCGCTGCTGGCCTCAATTCGCAAACTGGTCGGCAAACCGTATCTGACCATTCAGCAGATTGATAAACCGGATATTGCCGTTGCAAAAAAGGCGCTGCAAGGTGCTTTTAACAGCGCTCAGAAAAGCTGGCAGTCGGAGTCAGATGCCGTTATCGCTTTTTTGCAAAGCGGCGGTTTGAGCAAGACCAGTTATAAGCCCGATAAAGTTAACGGCCTGATTGAATTTTTATCGCTTATTTTTGACAGTAACGAACCACCACAACAGTGGCCGGAATTACTGGACTTACTGAGCCCGGAAAAGCTCAATAAAGGCCTGAAAAAGAACGTCGAATTACCCCCACTAAGCTTCTGGCCGGCGATAGCCTCGCTGGCCGACTGTTATGCCGATATCCATAACTTACGGGCAGTGCAATTACAGCATCTGCGCCTGCAATTACTGGCCTTTATTCGTGAGCAATTACCGAAACGCAAAGCCCAGCAGCAAATTCAGTCTTACGATGATTTGCTAATTAACCTCGGTGCCGCACTTAACGGCGAGCAGGGTGAATGGCTGGTGGATCGTCTGCGTCAGCAATACCGGGCGGCGCTGATTGATGAGTTTCAGGATACCGATCCGATTCAATACGATAACTTTCGGCGTTTATTTGCGGGCAGTGGCCTGCCGGTGTTTTTTGTCGGCGATCCCAAACAGGCGATTTACAGCTTTCGTGGCGCGGATATTTTTACCTATCT
>JBFJJO010000109.1:0-7232 GCA_041612215.1 Methylophaga sp. | reverse complement strand
GACATTTCTGAGGCGATTCCGGTGTGGCCATCATCACCACTGGTTCGGGTTGTTTGTCGAGCTTGTCAGTTATTGTCAGCAATTGCCGCGAAGCAGCATTCTGTGAAGATTTGAGATCATTGAGGCTGGCCTGCTGCTGTTTTTGATTATTGATAACGCCGGCGCAGTAGTTACGCCATTTGTCGTCAATGCGGGTCTCCGATTCGAGTAACGCTGTTTGTAACTGTGCTGGCGTTAAGGTCGGTTTTGGCTCCGACTGAATGCAGCCGCTGATCACACCACATATGATCAAAATGAGCGGAGTTTTAAACTTAACCATGGTAATCCTGTTTGTGTCGGTCGACGGTGAGTTGTAGTCAGTTTAACAAATCGTAAATTGTACGCTTTGCCTTGGCTAGCTTGCTGATTTTTTTGCCATCAAATGCACATATCGGCCTAAATCGCGATACGCAGGCAAGCGACAATATTGCTTTTCCAACTGGTACAGATCATTTGCGTCTGTTTCAGCGCGGACACCGGCCGATAAATAATCACTGAATACCCGAATACCGCTATGACAAATAATGTTGAAACCGTTGGCCAGTAACCATTCACAGACCAAATGCGGAAATAATGGATGCGGTGGACTGAGCCGGTCACCAGCACCAATATAGCGGTCGTTTATAATCGCTGGCAAGCGCCACCCGCCGCGCAGGACATTTTGATAGACCATGGCATTGCGGTTATAAAACATTAACGACAGGTACCCTTCAGTTTTAACTTTACTGGCGATGATGTGTAATCCGGCCATCGGTTCGGCCAGCCACTCCAGTACGGCATGATTAACAACCAGATCAAATTCCGGCAGTTCGTTTGCAAGCTGTTGTGCGGCCTGATGGTAAAAATCCGCCTGTAATCCGGCAGCAGAAAAATCCGTCCGGGCCTGACAAAGCAGCTTTTCCGAGATATCACATAAGGTTAATTGATGGCCCTGTTGTGCCAGCCACAAACTGATTTGACCAAGACCACAACCGGCATCCCAGATCTTCAGTTGCTGACCTGATGCTAATTCAGCTAAGTCCTCCTGAAGGATTTCCAGTCGCAGTCGGCCTTTTTCAGTGTTGTAAATGCGGTCACTGAATCGCTCGGCCAAATCGTCGAAATTGCGATCATCCATCACGCGGCGGGTTGCAGCAGATTATCGAGCAGATTATCAAGCGCCAGAATCCGGCTGTCGGCATCAGGCATATCGCCGGTAAACTTCAGCTTGTCCTGACCATCAAGCTTAAAGCGAGCCGGTTGTTTTTGAATCAACTCGATGATCTTGATTGGCTCGATATTTGGCTGCTGGTCAAAAATCAGGCGGCCGCCCTGATCGTAAACATCAATTTTACGAATACCGATGGCTTTGGCTTTAAGGCGCATTTCATGAACGGCAAACAGGGTCTTGACCTGATCCGGCAGCAGACCAAACCTATCTACCATTTCCACCTGCAGTTCATGCAAGGTGTCTTTATCAGCTGCTGCGGCAATACGTTTGTAAAGTACCAGCCGGTTATGCACGTCGGGCAAATAATCCGCAGGGATCAATGCCGGTACATGCAGGTCAATTTCCACCATATGCCGGTCGATGCTGTCGATGGACGGCGTCTGGCCTGATTTCAATGCTTTGACAGCGCGCTCCAGCAGTTCGTTATATAAGCCAAAACCGATTTCCTGCATCTGGCCACTTTGTTCGTCACCGAGTAATTCGCCGGCACCGCGTATTTCCATATCATGAGTTGCCAGCGTAAAGCCGGCACCAAGATCTTCAATTGATTCAATCGCTTCCAGTCGTTTTACAGCATCGGCTGTCATGGCATTTTGTGGTGGTGTGATCAGGTAAGCATAGGCGCGGTGATGACTTCGGCCGACGCGGCCACGTATTTGATACAACTGTGCCAGGCCCAGTTTATCGGCACGATCGATAAAGATGGTATTGGCCGAGGGTACGTCGATACCGGTTTCGATAATCGTCGTACAGACCAGTACATTAAAGCGTTGGTGATAAAAATCGAGCATCACCTGCTCCAATTCGCGTTCACGCATCTGGCCATGGGCAATGGCAATCCGTGCTTCCGGCATCAAGCTTTCCAGTTCACGGGCAACGCGATCAATATCTTCGACCTTGTTATGCAGGTAATAGACCTGACCACCACGTTTTATTTCACGGAGCATGCCTTCCCGGACTTTCTCGGCATCCCATTGCAACACAAAGGTTTTAATGGCCAAACGCCGTGCCGGTGCAGTGGCGATAATCGACAAATCGCGGATGCCGGAAATCGACATATTCAGCGTGCGCGGTATAGGGGTAGCGGTCAAAGTCAGCACATCAATATGGGTACGGTATTTTTTCAGCTGCTCCTTTTGGGTCACACCAAAACGGTGTTCTTCATCGAGAACAAACAAGCCCAGTCGTTTCGGCTGAATATCCTGCTGCAATAATTTGTGGGTGCCGATAATGATATCGGCTGTGCCGTCAGTGATGGCTGACTTGACGGTATCAAGCTGTTTTTTACTGCGAAACCGCGATAACACTTCGACTTTCACTGGCCAGTCAGCAAAACGATCTTTGAAGTTTTCGTAGTGCTGCTGGGCGAGCAGGGTGGTCGGTACCAGAACCAGTACCTGCTTGCCAGATTGCACCGCTAAGAATGCAGCGCGCATCGCAACTTCGGTTTTACCAAACCCGACATCACCGCAGACCAGTCGATCCATGGGGGTATCGGACTGCATATCGGTAATCACCGCATCAATAGCATCTTGCTGATCAGGCGTGGTTTCAAATGGGAATGCGCCGCTGAACGCCGCATATTGGTCATCGGGTGCCGCCATCGGTTGTTTTTTATTGGCTGCACGTTTGGCGTATATATCCAGTAATTCGGCCGCAACATCACGGGCTTTTTCGGCAGCACGGCGACGGGCTTTTTCCCACTGCGTGGTACCTAACTGATGTAATGGTGCCAGTTCTGGCGCCGCGCCGGAGTATCTGCTGATAAGTTCTAACGATGCCACCGGCACATACAGTTTGTCGCCTTTCGCATATTCCAGCGTCACATATTCGGCTTCAACATCCCCGACATCCAGACTCTGCAACCCCAAATAACGACCGACACCATGATCCTCATGGACTACTGCATCGCCAATCGACAATTCGGCCAGATTGCGGATGATGGCATCGCTGTCACGTTTTTTGCGGCTTCGCCGCCGGCGTTGCATAACTTGCTGGCCGAATAACTGGGTTTCAGCAATAACGGCTATTTTTAAACTTGGGCTGTATAAGCCGCGCTCCATCGCTGCCACGGTGATACATAGCGGTGCAGTGTCTTGTAAAAACGCATCAAAGTCATCGACCGGTTTGGGTTGCAGCTGATTTTTACGTAATAAATCCAGCAGCGTTTCGCGGCGGCCGGCAGATTCGGCAGCAATCAATACCCGGCCATCAAATCCGTGCAGAAATTTTTCCAGCGCTTCGCAGGGTTTATCCTGACGGGAATTCAGGGTCAGTTGCAGCGGCATCACGCTGGCGTAGTTCTGATTGCCGGCAGCTTTTTCCAGTTCAAAATTCTGGCATTGCAGTCGTTGCCAACGCTTAAAGCGGGCAAATAAGTCGTCCGCCGGCACAAATACGCTAGTCGGCGGCAGCAATGGCCGCTCTGGATCGACGCGATGTTGCCGGTAGCGTTCCTGAATTTCTGTCCAGTAGGTTTCCGCCGCATGAGCCGTGTCATTGCTGTTAACCAGCAAGGTGTTATCGGGCAGGTAATCAGTCAGGCAAGCTGTTTCTTCAAAAAATAACGGCAAATAAAACTCAATACCGCCCGGCATATTGCCATCACTGACTTCGCGGTAAATCAGGCTGCGTTGCGGATCGCCGTCAAATTGATCGCGAAATTGCTGGCGAAATAATTTGATGCTGTCGTCATTAACGGGAAATTCCCGGGCCGGCAGTAAATCAATCTTGTCGATTTCATCAATAGAGCGCTGGGTTTCCGGATCAAAAGTGCGCAAGGTGTCGATTTCATCATCAAATAAATCAATCCGAAACGGCCGACGGCTGCCCATCGGAAACAAATCGACGATGGCACCACGCACGGCAAATTCGCCGTGTTCGACGACTTGTGAAACATTTCGATAACCGGATTTTTCCAGTTTTAGACGCCAGCTATCAATATCAAAAGTATCGCCGGTTTTTAATTGCAGCCGATGACCGGCCAAAAAGCTGGGTGGTGCAATGCGCTGCATGATGGTGGCCACAGGCACCAGCAAAATGCCACGTTGAAAATCAGGCAATTGCTGCAAGGTCTGCAAGCGCTCAGAGATAATATCCTGATGTGGTGAAAACGTGTCGTATGGCAGTGTTTCCCAATCGGGGAAATGGAGGATCGGCAACTTGTCGCGACCCAGATAAAAGCGGATTTCGCTTTCCAGTCGCTGGGCACTGCCCATATCATCGGTAATAACCAATAAAGGGCCGTCATGCTGCTGTGCGGTGCGGGCCAGCAGTAGACCGGCAGCACTGCCATAAAGTTGGCCGGCCAGACGTTTATCGCCAACTTTGGTCGGTAATGCGGGTTGCAGCAAACTGACTGACAAAAAAGGTCCCCTTAGTGGCTGAAATTTGAAAAGCGCGTTATTTTCCCACAAATCGTCGATGCCTGTAGCGTGTTGAAAAACAAGCGAGCGCTGAACAGGTGAATTGATAATGCTATATTTATACAATTTGCAAAGGAGCAGAAATGGGAATGAAACGGACTGAAAATGTTGTGCTGCTGAAAGTCATTGGCACATTTGAATTGCTGGCAGCGCTGGCGATGTTTTACTTTTTTTATGAAGATGTGCCGGCGATAATTGGTGGTCTCATTCTGTTGGGTCTGTCGATCAACAGTTTTGTTCAGGCGCACAAATGTTATCAACGTCAATATAACCCCGATCATAAAGGTGATAACTAAAAATAAATGTCCGACGCACAGCAACAATCGACGGCGGCCTTTGATGCCGCCGGTTTTGTAAAAGGCCTGACCGGCCGGCCGGGGGTTTACAGGATGGTTGATGCCGACGGTACCGTGATCTACGTTGGCAAAGCTAAAAACTTAAAAAAACGCGTGGGCAGTTATTTCCGCAAAACCGGATTAACATCAAAAACGCGGGTGATGGTGGCGCAAATCGCGCATATCGATACCACCGTCACCCATACCGAAAATGAAGCGCTAATCCTTGAAAACAACCTCATCAAGGAGCTGATGCCGCGGTATAACGTGTTGCTGCGTGATGATAAAAGTTATCCCTATCTATTAATCTCTGGCGATAATTTTCCGCGACTCAGTGTGCATCGTGGTGCTAAACGTAAAGCCGGACGTTATTTTGGTCCCTATCCCAGTGCCGGTGCTGTCCGCGAAAGTCTCAATCTGTTGCAAAAAATCTTCCCGGTACGACAATGCGAAAACAGTTATTACGAAAATCGCAGCCGGCCCTGCCTGCAATACCAAATCAAACGCTGCACCGCCCCCTGTGTCGGGCTGATTTCCGAGGCAGATTACCAGCGTGATGTGCAGCACACCATTATGTTTTTGGAAGGGAAAAACCAGCAGGTCATGGATGATTTAACAACGCAAATGAATGCGGCCGCAGCAGATTTACAATTTGAACAAGCAGCAGCCATTCGCGACAAAATTGTCAGTCTGCGGCGGATACAGGAACGGCAATATGTCAGTTCCATGCAAGGTGATTCAGACGTGCTGGCGGCTTTGATCCGCGACGGTATGGCGGTCGTTGAAGTCAACTTTATTCGCGGCGGCCGCAGTCTGGGGAGTAAATCCTATTTTCCTAAAGGCTCGGCGGATTTAACAGAGGCCGAATTACTGTCAGCGTTTATCCCACAATATTATCTGGGCAAAGATGTGCCGGTCGAAATTCTGCTCAGTCATCCGCCGGCAGATATGCCGCTTTTAGAGGAGGTGCTGCAATCGGAATCCGGTCATAAAGTCAGTCTGCGTCAACCACAGCGGGGCAATGCTACGCGCTGGCTGCAAATGGCGATAACCAATGCGGAGATCAGTCTGACCCAGCGGCTGAGCAGCCGTGCCAATTTATTACAGCGTTTTGAAGCTTTGCAAGATGCCTTGCAACTTGATGAATTACCCAAACGCCTGGAATGCTTTGATATCAGCCACACCAGCGGTGAAAAAACGGTAGCGTCCTGCGTGGTATTTGGTCTGGAAGGGGCGATCAAAGCCGACTACCGTAAATTTAATATCGAAGGGATTACCGGCGGCGATGACTATGCGGCGATGAATCAGGCGCTGAGCCGCCGTTTTACCCGTTTGCAAAAAGGGGAGGGTAAACGCCCCGACTTATTACTGATAGATGGTGGTAAAGGCCAAATCACCGAGGCCCGTGAAGTGCTGGCTGAATTGAATTTATCGGACTTACCGATTCTTGGTATTGCCAAAGGTCCTGAGCGGCGACCCGGCGAAGAAACATTATTTCTGGTTGGTCGCGCTGGTGAAGTGGTTTTATCAGCCGATTCACCGGCATTACACTTATTGCAGCAAGTACGCGATGAAGCGCATCGTTTTGCTATTACCGGCCATCGGGCCAGACGCGCCAAAGCCCGCAACACCTCCAGTTTGGAAGAGATCCCCGGACTGGGTGCCAAACGCCGGCAAAAAATCCTTCAGCAATTTGGTGGCTTGCAGGAAGTAAAGCGTGCTGGTGTTGAAGATTTGGCAAGTGTTGATGGCATCAGCAAGTCGCTGGCGCAAAAAATTTACGATAGTTTTCATAACGACAATTAATTACAGCTAAGTGCTAACATAAGTCATCTCGACGAAAGACGATTCAATATGCTGAATATTCCAAATCTGCTCAGTCTGCTGCGTGTACTGCTTATTCCAGTGCTGGTGGCTTTGTATTTTTTACCTCATGCCAGTGCGCCCATTTGGGCCACCGTTATATTTGTTCTGGCCGCAATTACTGATTGGCTGGACGGTTATCTAGCCCGTAAATGGCAGCAAACATCACCTTTCGGTGCATTTATCGATCCGGTCGCTGATAAGCTGATTGTGGTGGTAGCGTTGCTGCTGATTTTGTACAAATCACCGGTCTGGATTATTTTGCTGCCAGTCATTGTCATTGTCTTTCGAGAAATTACGATTTCCGCGCTTCGTGAATGGATGGCTGAAATCGGGGCCCGTAATGTGGTCAAGGTGTCG
>JBFJJO010000108.1:0-7438 GCA_041612215.1 Methylophaga sp. | reverse complement strand
AGCAAGACGCTGATCCAGGGCTGTTGCTACTAATGCCACACCATCGTCACGACCAATGGTGCCGCCATTCCAGCCATAACGTGCAGTAATGTTTGCCCAGTAACCATCACCAGATGTGTAGTAAGGGCCAGCCATGTTGGCACGGCTACTGGGTGACAAGAATCGACCCGCCCAAATGCCAACATCGGGGGTGATTTGGAAAATACCGGCAGCATCAATAATCTGGAAAGAATCATTACCGCCTGATTTTTCTGAGTTGAAGATACCCTTGATGTATTTATTCAAAGCCCCTGAAACGTATAAACGAGCACTATCCAGTTCAAAGTCGTTGGAGTTGCCACCATCATTTGCCGCATCTTCAAAGCTGCTAAAGCTGCCTCTTAAGCCAAAACCAACACTTATGTACTGATCTTCACCAAAGGTGATAGTGCCAGCAGCATGAGAAGTCGCTACAGGCATCATAGAAGCGGTTGTTGCCAAGGCGACCAGACCAGCGACTTTATTCAATTTTTTCATCTTTTTCTCCCGAAAACTCTTAAGAGTTAATTAATGGATGCTGTTGAATTCGCCTCGGTGCTAATCAACTTTTGCCTACGGAAGCAATACTATTGAGGTGGGCTTGATGCTTAAATACGTCAAATTGCGTACATGGATAATCATGCGTTTCGGTTAGGCTTACTGCAGGCTTTAAATAACTGAGAGGTTGGGAGTGAAAAATGAAACAACAATCTTTTAACGCAGGATGTGCAGTATTTTTATGCAGTAGCGTATTACTAATGACAGGATGCGGCGCAGAGATGAGTTTTAAACGCGGCGCCAGTGCTGATGCTTTTCAGAGCGAAAAACAACGCTGCGAATCGACTTCAGCATCAGAACAGGAAATTGACCAGTGCCTTCAAGAGCAAGGCTGGATGGTTGTAAGCCCCGACAAACCGCTGATTCCGCTGAGCCGTGGCGAAACCAAAACCATTGCTGTGGCCAGCGACGCAATGGCAGATGAAGGCGGGCAACCTGTCGATCCATTGGAAAAACTGCAGGTTAACTCTTGGTGGCGGGCCGGGGCCGGACCTGAAAAATTAATGGCAGACAGCGAATCCTGTTCAGCCAAGTTAGGTGAGGGGCATTCTCCAGAGGCTAATATGAGTCTGGTAACGCGTGGCCTGTTGGGCTGTATGCAAAAACTCGGCTGGGCAGCATTATTAACGCCGTAAAGAAGTGACCATTCAGCCTTGTTTGTTTTGCTGTTGTAGTCTCCAAAGCCTGGCGTAAACCTGATCCTGTTTCAGTAACGACTGATGTGTTCCCTGCTCAACAATTTGACCATGTTGCATCACAACAATCAGATCGGCATCGACCACCGTCGACAGCCGATGGGCAATTACCAGACTGGTCTGGCCTTTGGAAATTTCGCCAATAGCGTCCTGGATAATGCGTTCTGAGTGGCTGTCCAATGATGATGTGGCTTCATCAAATGCCAGAATCGGTGGCCGTTTTAAGATAGTCCGGGCAATCGCCACCCGCTGTTTTTCACCACCACTCAGTTTCAAGCCTCGCTCGCCGACCAGCGTATTTAATCCGTCAGGCAGTTCGGTAATAAAGTCTTCTAGATGGGCCATTTTTATGGCCTGATTCACTTCTGCATCGGTCGCATCAATGCGTCCATAACGGACATTTTCAAGCAGCGTGGTATTAAAAAGCACCGTGTCTTGAGGCACGATACCTATTGCCCGGCGAAGTGAGTCCTGAGTGACATCACGAATATCCTGACCATCAATCCGAATGCTGCCTTGTTGAATATCGTAGAAGCGAAACAGCAGCTTGATTAACGTCGATTTACCAGCACCACTACTACCGACCACGGCGACTTTTTGTTTAGCTGACACCTTAAAACTAAAGTCCTTAAGAATTGGCAGTCGATCACTGTAGCCAAAACTCACGGTATCAAACTCAATCACACCATCGGTTATAAATAAAGGCTTGGCATCCGGTTTATCCTTTATCTGCGGTGCTTTATCCAGTAAGGCGAACATCCGCTCGATATTGGTCATTGAGCTTTTGAGTTCGCGGTAAACAAAGCCCAGAAATCCCAGCGGAATAAATAATTGCATAGTGAACGCATTGATTAGGACAAAATCGCCTAAGGTGATTTGTCCGGCGATAACTTGAGATGCCGCCAGCACTGTCATCGCCGTCATTGCCGCAGCGATAATCAGTGCCTGCCCGCCGTTCAGTAAAAATAATGACAAGCGATTTTTACGCCGCGCCTGCTCCCATTTAGCAAGCTCATCATCATAGCGGTTGGCTTCAAACGTTTCGTTGCCAAAGAATTTAACCGTTTCATAGTTCAATAAGCTATCAATGGCGCGGGTATTACTGGTGGAGTCGGCCTGATTGGCTTCACGAATAAAGTGCAGTCGCCAATTGGTAATCAACACGGAAAAAGCCACGTAGCTAATCACCGCCACTAAGGTGATCCAGGCAAATCCGGCATGATAATTCAGCAGCAAAATACCAATCACCAAGGCCATTTCCAACGCCGTCGGCACGATGTTAAACACCATCATTCGTAGCAAAAAACCAACGCCGGTGACGCCCCGCTCAATATCGCGTGATAAGCCGCCGGTCCGGCGATTCAAATGAAAATTAAGTTCTAACGCATGTAAATGCTTAAACACCTTCAGGCCGATACGCCGCATGGCCCGCTCAGTGACGCGGCCAAATACGGTATCGCGCAGCTCACTGAATAAAGTTGTGGAAAGCCGTGCCACGCCATAGGCCAGCAGTAAGCCTAGTGGCAAAGCAATCATCTTGTCCGGCAGCTGATTACTATCGAGGCCATCGACGATATATTTCAGTATAAATGGCACGACAATCGTCGCCAGTTTGGCTGCCACCAGACACAACATAGCGATGACAATACGGCTACGGTATTCGAACAGATATGGCCACAGCGATTTAAGCGTTTGCCAGCTTAGCTTTGCCGGCTCTGCATCAGGCGGGGGGGACATCGATCGCACTAGGCATCCTTTCAATGAGGTAAAGATTGGGTAGACAGATTGAGTGAAATAATAGAGACACTATATCGGTTTAATGCTGTGTCTGACGCATGCTACAAGGAATCTATCCCAATCATTGACAACAACATCGCTAAAACAAAAAAGCCTTGGCGCTAAAATTTAACGCCAAGGCTTTGTTTTATAGATTTAGGACGCAGTAAGTGACGCCGATAGGTTGAGCTAAGCGTTAACCCTCACCCCGTTCAACTTTTTGCTCATAGGTTTCTAAGTCAACAATACCCTGAGATTCTGCAATGGTTTTCTCTTCGGGCTTAATCGCATCCTGAACTATATCCAGGCGCTTCCAGGTAGGAATGGGGGTTTCTCTACAAGGCTCAGGGACATACTTGGATTGATCCAGTTTTTTGTATTTATGAACATAGCGGGGGCAATTGGCCCAGATCTTGGTCACAGTCACAAAAATCAAATATTGCGCTTCAGTGTACTCATCCATTAAGGGATGCTCACGAACCAATTCGGCCGTGCCTTGAACTCGCACCCGATGGGGATTTTCAAAATCAATGAAAAGCATACCGACCTTACTCTGGCCTTCTATATTCCCGACCGAGTAAAACATACCATTGCCATCGTACCCGGGAAACACCAGCGTATTGTCATCGATTACTTTAACAAAACCCTCTGGGCCGCCTTTATAGGAAACAGTTGGCATCCCCTGTGGATCCACTGTCGATAAAAAAAACATGTCTCTTTTGGAAATGAAGGTTTTGTCTTTATCGGTCATCGCTTCATGAATCCAGCCGTTATCAAGTAAATCAGCCAGTTTAGTAGTCTCGAATTCTTCTTGTAGGGCACGGTGCTCAGCAGAATATATTGATTCCATGATCGATACCTTTAAGTGTGGGATGGATTATTAGAGATATTAGATTCTGTTTGTCGCATTAAAAAGAGTCAATGCTAGCTAAACATCGCGGGCATATTTCCCGAGAGCTGTAGGGGTACGCTGATATTCATAGCCCAACATATTTTGGGAAATTCACTATCAATAACAGCTTTATCTTTTGTAACAGACACAAAAAAGCCCCTTTCGGGGCTTCTTAGTTTTAGGCTTTAAATCTTAACGATTACAGATATACATCGTTACTTCAAAGCCAAAACGCATGTCTGAATATTCTGGTTTAGTCCACATAATAAAATTCCTTGTTTTTGAGTGAATATATTTGCTTACACTTTATATAGTGGGCGTATGCACCAAAAACCAATACAGCGATTTCCCTGATTAGCGTCAGGAATTTCCTTTACGGCTGCGGCTGGTGAATGGGTTTCCACAATCTAACGAACGCTTTTATAAGCTGCATCGCTACTATTTCAGGCATTTATCAGAGCTCGAACCTGGACCAAAGGGATTATGAGCTGATGAGCAGATCCGTAACCATCTGTTTTTAATAACCATTTAAGTTGGCACTCGTTGCTAATTTGCATGACTATACAATACTTCATAGCCCATCCCCGCGAACGTACCACAAAGAAATGTTTAACAATCTGTATCAAGCAGCTGCGACACCCAGAGAAATATTTTATACATTGCCTTGGGCATGCCCAGCAAATAGTTCACGCTTCAATTTTGTGAAGTCTGCTTGATAACAACATCCCCATACCAGGCCTCAGCCGACTCTCCGGTGTTATCCGAATCAGACATGATACCAATAGCAATGATGGACGGGGCTTGACGGCCAAACGCTGCACGATAATCAGCAGAAATATTCCGTTTATTGCTTATCCATTGATTTATTAGTTGCTGACCTGATTGCACAACAATCATTTTGGTTTCCGCGCTATGGGGATTAGTAATAATTTCATTTACTGGCAGTTTGTTTGCCCAGATGTAATTTAACACTGAACCAGGCAAATCCTGTTCGGTCATTGCATTGGCTGCCTGGTATTTAATTCTTTCAATTAAGCTGGCATTTTCTGGTTCAAAGGCAAACGCAACATAAATTCTGGCCGGGTAATCATCGCCAGACTTTAATCTCGCATCACCACGCTCAAAAATATTACTTACTTTCCAGCGCCAATGCAGTTCATGCGTCGCGTTAATTGGTTGGTTGTATTTTGCGACCAAAGCAGATGCGCTGTTATTGGTTTTCGCGTGCACTACTTGCTTATCCTGCTGCATGATCAGACGATAGTCGGTGTGTCGCGCTATACTAGGAAAGGTCAGTGACTGCCATTGACTTTGCCGTAAATTTTCGATGGCAGAAAACGACTGTAATCTATCCGCGTAACCATTGGTTACTTTTAAAATAAAGATTATCGTCACGCTTAGGGCAAACCAGATTTTCATCACTATATATGCCGGTTATTCACAACAAAAGTTGATAAAGCCTTGAATGACACTTAATTGTTCCTGAATGGCTGTGTCAATAAGCGTACAAGCTTAAGTTCATTGACATCTCTGAATGATTCGATACCAATCGTCATACCATCATGCCCCGCTGCGGGCTGTGGCGTATAGGTTTTAAACAAGCGGTCCCACCAGGGCAAATTAAATCCAAAGTTGCTGTCTGTTTCACGACGGACAACCGAATGATGTACACGATGCATATCGGGCGTAACCAGCAGGTATCTCAGATAGCGATCGAGTGTTAGCGGTAATCGGACATTGCCATGATTAAACATCGATGTTGCATTCAGTAGCACTTCAAAAATTAACACCGCGATAGGTGGGGCCCCCAAGGCAATAACAACAACAAACTTAATTGCCATTGACAGCAGAATTTCCAACGGATGAAATCGCAGTCCGGTGGTGACATCAAATTCTAAATCCGCGTGGTGCATCCGATGTAAACGCCACAATACCGGCACAGCATGAAACACACGATGCTGACAGTAGATAGCCAAATCGAGTAACAACAACGCCAGCAGGACACTCAGCCACATCGGCATATCCAGTAAATTGAATAGCCCCCAGCCTTGCTGTTGCGCAAGGATTGCTGCACCCACTGCTGCCATAGGGAAAATAACCCGTAAGGCTAGTGTATCGACGATTACAATCATTAGATTTGCCGGCCAACGCTGCCGGCGATTAATACGTTGCGGACGTCTGGCAGCCAGTGATTCCCAGATTGCCATCATGACAAAAATTACCGTAAAAATGCCGGCTCTGATAATGGGTTCATTTTCCATATTAGCTTTATGATATTTTTAAATTGATTAAGTTCATTGGCTGTCGGAGCTCACATCTAACCTAACTTCTTTTCACATTGAACAAAAAAGCATGCTTAGTTGCCATTAAATTAACGGTAACAGCTCCTCGGTATGTTTACTGAAAAAGGTCCACAGATGCTTCCGCTTTCAGTGATAATGGCCCAGCCGTATAAATGGCACATGGACATACCAGAAGCATTTACTGTCAACGCTGAACTGACAACCAAGCTCACCTTAAACACCAGAACGGGTTGCTTAAGCTACCGCCAGGTTACAACGCGCCCCGAGATCAGCCTTGCTGTTTAGGCAAGGTGAACAACACATCGTTATCTCTGAGTAAGTACAGCGTAATACAGGCTGCCAACATCGGCCACGCGGCAAAAAATAACAAATGGTTAAATGGATCCAGGTATTGTGCATAAGAAGACAGCGTTGACACACCATGAAGAATTAACACCACGCCATAAGTCAGCCTTTTCCAGATTCCAGCCACAAAAGCCAGCACCAGCAGCAATTCCAAGCCTCCGATAAACATAAAGGCAGTTTCAGACCAGCCAGCCAAACCATAAAAGTTCTCAAAAACCTTGCCGCTATGTTCGGGCTGTACAAATTTATCAAGCGTCCACATCAACATGACGATGAACACACCAAGACGCAGGCTGAGGAGTGACCACTGTAAGCGTTGATTATTCATAATTTTTCTCCGTTTTGAGGGAAAGCGCTCTGCAACTGTCCCATATTTGAGGTGGGACAAATAACAGATCGTCTGGGTTATCAATATCATGCAACGCCTGCATTTCGGCAAGCGACCAGTGCAAATTTTGAATTCGTTTTCGGGTTTGTTCGGCGACGACCCCAGTACTCCAGGCAATATTGTCAAAAACGCTATGGTGAAACTGCTGCAGTCCCAACAGACAATAGCCACCATCATCAACAGGAATCACAACGGCATCGTGGCTTTGTAAAGATCGCACGGCTTCACGAACATGCTGCCGGTCCAGCATCGGACAATCTGTGCCCAACAGAATGACCGATTCACCCTCGTTAATAACGCGTGCTGCCACCGCAGCCATCCGTTGCCCCAAATCACCTTCTATTTGTGATTGCCAACTGACCCGTGGATTGCTGCTTATTGATTCAAAGGCTGGATGGTACGGGCTGGGAGTGACACAACATTCGACTGCGTCCGGATGCGACGCTAGTACGATATTCAGTGT
>JBFJJO010000107.1:0-7562 GCA_041612215.1 Methylophaga sp. | reverse complement strand
TTTACTGAAGCCGATAGTGATATGAATTAGCAGTACCAAATAATGAAATCAAACCGAAAATAATCGAAGAAGCGACACAAAATGCCCGCGAAATCGCCGAAAATTTGCCGCTAATTTCAATAATCATCTCGGCAAAATAAAACAAGCCTCTTAAGGCCAGTTCAGCATCAGCGCACGCGATAATAATAATCCACACATCAAAAAAATCCGTGTCTTTTCAACAATTGAGTATTATTTATCAGATTAACAACACATTGCGTTACGCATTTCATCTGAGAATATTTTACGGTTAGCAATCACCGCAACAACAGATTATTATTTTGCCGATTTCGCTGTCGGTAATTCCGCCACATGCACCTGATTACGGCCGGCGCGTTTGGCTGCATACAATGCCGCATCAGCGGCTGAAACCAGCAAGCCTTCGTCGCTGATAGGTTCTGGCCAGCTGGCGACACCCATTGATGCCGTCACAGCATCCAGCGATTTGCCCTGATGAAAAAGCACCAGTGCACTTATTTTGATGCGTAACTGTTCAGCAACCTTAAAGGCTGCCTCACTATCACATTCCGGCAGGATTACCAGAAACTCTTCACCGCCCAGCCGGCAAGGCAAATCCGTTTTACGGAAACTTTCTCTTAACAACGTACCGACAGCACGCAACACCACATCGCCGGCATCATGACCAAAGTTGTCGTTAAAGCGTTTGAAATGATCAACATCGATCATCAGCACTGATAACGATTTATCATTGCGTCGGCAGCGCACCACCTCATGATCAAATACTTCATCGACAAACCGACGGTTATAAAGGCCGGTCAATGCATCGCGGACTGACAGATTGCGCAGTGTCTGGCGTAGTTTAATATTGGACAAGGCCAGTGCCAAACGGGCAGCTGCAGATTGTGCCAAATCAGCAATCACCAAAGCACGATCATCATCTGGCAATTGAATATGTAAAACACCCAGCGTTTTGCTTTCTGCAAGCATCGGAAAACAGATATAGGCACCATAATCAGCATCAGCAATGTGATTACAACTCGGATACAGGTCATGTGGCTGATAATGCCAGTTGCGACCCAAACGCAGTCCCCAGCAATCCTCAGGGGCAAAGCCTTCATGCAATTCGTCGGCTTTAGTACCCCAACTGACACCATGCATCAACGCATTACCACTATCCCGGTAGGTATAAATGGTGCCATCAACATCTTCAAACAGACGACTCAGCGACCGCCCGATAATTGGCCAACTTTCATCCAGTGTATGGCAGGATTGCAGCATATCGGTCAATTCGTTCATGATGGCGATTTCCAGCCGCTGCCTTTCCAGTAATGCCGCCCGGTCGATAGCTTCAAGGGTGGCAGACTCCAGCGCCATAGTGCGTTCATGCACTTTAAGCTCCAGACTTTTTTTGGCCTGTGTTAAGGCCTGCTGATTAGTTGTTTGCTCATGTTCATGGTTCTCCAGATAACTCACCATCAGATCAAAATTCTTGGCTAACGCCTGAAGCTCACTGGCCCCATGAATTTTTCCAACGCGAATGCCACGCTGTCCATTTGAAACCTGTTCAGCCAGATCCGCCAAACGGCTCACTGGCCGGCGGACCGCAACTTCGCTAATAAACCAGGCAACAATTATCACTAATAAGCTAACCAGAATCAGAACACTGATGGTACGCAGGAAAATAGCATCAACTTCTGAAAATAACGCTGCAGTTGACTGACCGACACTTAATAAAATTTTTGATTCAGACGGGCCAATCTGGGCAAAAGCATACCAGCGCGGCTCATTATCCAAACCAATTACCTCCATGGTATGACGGTTGCCAATATTTTTGACCAGTGTTTGGAATAACTGACTTTCATTGGCCCGCTGCCCCACCAATCCCAATAAGTCCGGTTCACGTGCCAGCACGGTTCCGTCCGGTTTCCATAACGTAGTCGCTAAGTTACTTATGTTTTGAGAATTAAGCCCTTGTGAGCGGACCTTGTGCTTCAGAAACTGTGACAGATTTATACTAAGGCCAATAGCACCGACAACCTCGCCACTGTCAGCATGAAGCGGTAAGGCAATGGGCACGACCATTTGACTGGAAACACGGCCTTCAACAGGCTCACCAACTCTGACCGTGCCTCCTGTTAAGGCGCTCTGAATATAATCGCGATCCCGCAAATTCACTAACGAATCATAGCCTATGGCAGTGCAAATCACTTTACCATTGGCATCAACGGAAAAAATATTACTGTAACTGGAAAACTGCGTACTGAGATTCGCAAGTTGCTGATTACATTGTGCAGAGGTCTTCAGCCATCTATCAGGTGTCAGTGCCAGTGAAGTCAATAATTGTGATGAAGTATAGATAGCATCTTCGAAATCACTGTGAATCAAGTCGACAACAGTCACCAAATTTTCAATCGCCTGCCCACTGGCAATACGCCGGTTTTCAAATGCTGAATAGACAAGCAAGATAACAACCGGCACCAGACATAGCGAAACCAGTAACAACAGGCGGCTGCGGATACTGGTCAGATGCAAAGAAAATTTTGAGGGTAACGCCATAGCAAGCTTTATTGTTTCAGATCTGTGTCAGATTATCAGCAATTAGTGCGCCATTTCATGTGGTTTTGACCAGACGACTTTCACGAATTGACTTTAATGCAGCTTCAATCGCCGCACAATTGGCGCGGGCATCCGCCAACGTCAAAACCGTTGGCTTATGATTCAAGGCACAATCGGAAAAATGCTCAATTTCACGAACAAACTGATCAGCTATTGGCAAAGTAATTTGTTCCTGATGACCGGCTTCGGTCCACCAGGAAATAATCGGTTCCTGATCAGCAGGCTGCCAGACCTGATGGCATTTGATACCGCCTAATGTTCCGATAATTTCGTAGGTGCTGCGCCGGGCGTGCTGAAAGCTCATCTCAAACTGCGAATAACGGCCATCACCGTAGTCAAACTGACCTGCAAGACTCAAATCAGCACCGTGTTCGTTCAGATTTGCCATTGCAAAAGCTGCTTTCGGTTCATCGGCAAACCAAAGCCGTGCGGTATGCACGGCATAAGGACCGATATCCCACATGGCACCACCACCGTTATCAATACTGCGATTAACCCGGTAAAGCCGCGCCGGCTTCATCGGAAAGGCAAAATGTGTATTCACAGTACGCACTTCGCCAATCGCACCGGATTCAATAATTTCCCGCACGGCTTCATGCTGCGGGTGAAAGCGATACATAAAGCCTTCCATCACCGTAACGTTGGCTTTATCAGCGGCTGCGGTAATGGCATCAATATCGCTGACCCGCAGCGCCATTGGTTTTTCAATCAAAACATGTTTGCCCGCAGCAATGACTTTCAGCGCCCACTCAGCATGTTCCTCATTGGCCATCGGTAAATAAATGGCATCGATATCATCACGTTCCAATAAATCCTGCGGATCGTCCAATGCTTCGATCGGCTGACCCTGCGCATATTTTTCGATGGCCTCTGCAGCAGCTCCGGCACGGCGACTGGCAATGGCCACCAGCACGGCATTATCCGCAGCGATAATTGCCGGGACTAATTTTTCTATGACTCGGGCTGCACCAAGTACGCCCCACTTCAATGGTTGTTGCATGGCCATCGTTAGCTCCTTTAATTTTATTTCATGTCTATCATAACGGTGTCACCAGCGATCACCAAACCAGCTGTTTTGTAATCGTGATAATTGGCTTATGCTGAGTGACCTGGTCATAAATAAAGAGGAAATCATCATGAGCATAGAAGTTGGTCAAACATTACCCGCCGGCAAACTCACCGAATGTGTGGAATTTGATCCCCACAATGGTTGCCCGATGAACCCACAGCCACATGACGTGCTTGAAATGGCCAAGGGCAAAACCATTGTCTTATTTGCCGTGCCCGGAGCATTTACACCGCTGTGCAGTGCACAACATTTACCGGGATTTGTGGCGATGGCAGATGATATTAAAGCAGCTGGTGCAGATGAAATTTGGTGTATGGCAGTCAACGATGCTTTCGTCATGGCAGCCTGGGGACGCGAACAAAATGCAGCTGGTAAAGTGCGCATGATGGCCGATGGCAGTGCCGAATATGCTAAAGCTCTCGGCCTTGACCGCGATCTGACGGGTGGCGGTATGGGTGTCCGAGCTTACCGTTTTGCGATGATTGTAAAAGACGGCACCGTCACATACTTGGGCGTCGAAGGCTCTGGCGAATTTGGCAAATCAAAAGCTGAAACCATTCTGGAAGAACTAAAAAAATAACGCTTATCGCAGCAGCGCTTTTGCGCTGCTGCTTTTTAATCCGCGGTTAAAAGCTCAACCCCGTCAGCTCTGCCAATTAGCACATCGCTGGCCAGCTGATAAAAAATGCCATGTTCAACCACACCTGGCAACGACGATAACAACTGGTCCAGGGTTTTGCAGCTGATCTCGCTAAATTTCATGTCCAAAACCAGTGACCCGGCAGCGGTAAAAAACACATTATCACCAGCGGCATTTAAACGTAATTCACCACTACCGCCCGCTTGCTGCAAGGCAGTTTGCACCAGTTGCCAGCTATCCGGATTAACTTCAATGGGAATGGGATGGGTATCGCCAATCGCTTTAACCAGTTTGCTCTCATCAACCAACACCACAAACTGATCGGCATGATGGGCGAGAATTTTTTCACGCACCAGATCCTGCCCGCGGCCTTTTAGCAGACTTAAATCCGGTGAGACTTCATCAGCGCCATCGATATATAAATCAAGTCCTGTCAGCTGGTTGATACTCATGACGCTGAGCCCCGCTTGCATGGCGCGGTTATGGCTGATTACCGAGCTTGCCACTACGCGTAGTTGCAATTCTTGTTCACGACAACGACTGGCCAGTGCATCGATAAATAAATTCGCTGTTGAACCGGTGCCAAGGCCAACTATCATGCCATTTTCAACCATTTCAGCGGCGCTTGCCGCCACCCGTTGCTTGGGATTTAAAGGGGTAACTGTAGCCATTGGAATACTCCTGTCAGCTTGGCAAATTTTTCTCACAGCTTATCATGTCTCTGTGACGAACTTATATGCGGAATCGGGAGCAATGACATGGCAGATTTAACAGCAATTATTACCGAAATCGAATTAGCGACCGGCAACAATTGCCAGCCTTATGACAGCCAAAGCATTGGTGGTGGCTGTATTAACAGCGCTTATCGGCTCAATACACCGGCCGGACAGTTTTTTGTCAAAGTTAACCGGCCTGAGCTCAGTGAGATGTTTGCTGCCGAAGCCCAAGGGTTACAGGAAATGGCGGCCACGGAGGCTGTCAGAGTGCCAAAGGTCATTTGTCATGGCCGCACCTTGAGTGATAGTTTTCTGGTGCTGGAATATATTCCGCTTGGTAGTTTACGTGGCCAAGCCACTGGTTTTCTCGGTGAACAACTGGCACAAATGCACGCTGTTCAACAGTCGTATTTTGGTTGGTCGATGGACAATACCATCGGCAGCACGCCCCAACCCAATGACCGGCAAAATGACTGGGTTAACTTCTACCAACATCAGCGACTGGCGCATCAATACCAACTGGCAGCCCGACAAGGTTTTGCCGGCAGTTTACAAAAAAATGGCGAACGGCTGATAGAACAGGTCCCGGCGTTTTTTAGTGACTATTCCCCTCAGCCCTCTCTTTTGCATGGCGATTTATGGGGCGGCAATGCCGCATCCGATGACCAGGGACAACCGGTGATTTTTGATCCCGCCTGTTACTATGGTGATGCTGAAGCAGATTTGGCGATGACCGAATTATTTGGCAATTTTGGTAATGATTTTTATGCTGCTTACCGAGATATTCGTCCCATCGACAGCGGTTACCGGGTGCGAAAAACCCTCTACAATCTTTATCATATTCTTAACCATCTCAACCTGTTTGGTGGTGGTTATCTGAGTCAGGCTGAAGCCATGACCAACCAATTATTATCGGAAGTCAAAGGTTAACAATGCGCAAAATCAAAGTGCTTTTTGTCTGCATGGGCAATATTTGTCGTTCACCCACTGCAGAAGGCGTGTTTATTCATTTACTTAAGCAAAAAAACAGCTTGCAGCAATTTGAAATCGATTCTGCCGGCACCCATGCCTATCATGTTGGAGAACCGCCTGATAGTCGCGCCCAGCAAACGGCCAAGCAGCGTGGTATAGATTTATCATTCATACGTGCCCGTAAATTTGCCAATGCCGATTTTGAAAAATTTGATTTTATTCTGGCAATGGATACCGATAATTTCAAAATCCTGCAGCATGCTTGTCCAGCAGAACATCAACACAAAGTGCAATTGTTTCTGGACTATGCCAAAGGTCGCCCGGAACGCGATGTACCAGACCCTTATTATGGTGGTCCGGAAGGTTTTGATAATGTATTTGATCTGGTCACTGACGCCTCTGAAGGTTTTTATCACAGCGTAACAGCTGAGTAGCTTGCCATTCCCGGATCTCGGCGTATGATTGTGCGCTTTTCAACCAGCGGCAAGGTCAGACGATGATCCAGTTTTCAGCACTGCGCGCCCGTCCCGGCGTGCATTGGGCGTTTTTTTTCGGTTTATTGATGTTGCCGATCACAGTTCATGCTGCTGATGTTTCAGTTGCCTTACTGGATTTAACCCAGCATTGGGTAGGCTTTGCGGCACTGGCGATTTTCTTTGTCGCATACGCATTGGTCATTCTCGAAGAAGAAATCCATATGCGTAAATCCAAGCCGGTCATTGTCGCTGCCGGTCTGATTTGGGCGTTGATCGCTGTCATTTATGCACAACAAAGCGATCCGGTATTTCACGATACCGCAGCAACGATGATCCGTCATAATCTGCTGGAATATGCCGAATTATTTCTGTTCTTACTGGCGGCAATGACCTTTATCAATACCATGGGTGAACGGGGCGTTTTTGATGGTATTCGTGGCTGGTTGGTTAATCAGGGTTTTACGCTTCGCAGCGTGTTCTGGCTGACTGGCTTGATGGCGTTTTTCATCTCGCCGGTTGCCGATAACCTCACTACTGCGTTGCTGATGGCCACCGTAGTAATGACGGTTGCGGCGGGTAATCATAAGTTTATTGCTATTGCCTGTATTAATATTGTGGTTGCCGCCAATGCCGGCGGCGCTTTCAGTCCGTTTGGCGACATCACGACATTGATGGTCTGGCAAAAAGGGGTACTGGACTTTACCGAGTTTTTTGCCCTATTTGTGCCGTCACTGGTGAACTGGCTGATCCCCGCTGCGATCATGTCGCTGGCAATCCATAATGTAGCTGCGTTGCCAATGCATGAAAATGTGCAACTGAAAACTGGTGCGTTTGTTGTCATCGGTTTGTTTATGTTGACGATTTTTATGGCCGCTGCCGGTCATCATTATCTGCATTTACCGCCCGTGCTGGGCATGATGACAGGTTTGGGTTTATTAAAACTTTACGGTTATGTGCTGAAACTGCGTGATACTAAACAACTTAGCAAACGTGAAAGCGATGGCGAAACACCGTTTAACCTGCAGGATGAAACGCAGGCCAATGCTCCATTTAATATTTTTAAACAACTGCAA
>JBFJJO010000106.1:0-7700 GCA_041612215.1 Methylophaga sp. | reverse complement strand
TATGTCGTTGTCGCTGGCCGTGGCTGAAAAATGCGATGATCAAGGCAATTATCAAACAATATCAAGTCGATATGTCTTTGGCAGAGCAGCAAGATATCAATGCCTTTGAACATTTTAATGCTTTTTTTACCCGGGCTTTGCGGCCGGAAGTCCGGCCGTTGGCACCCAGTGAATTACTGTCTCCTGTGGATGGTATTATCAGTCAGTTAGGTCACATCAATGAGGGCCGCATCGTTCAGGCAAAAGGCCAGAATTACACGGTTGCCGAGTTGTTGGGTAATGACATGGCGTTGGCTGACCAGTTTTCCGATGGCCAGTTTGCAACAATTTATTTGTCACCACGCGATTATCACCGGATTCATATGCCTTGCTCGGGACGATTGCAGCATATGCGTTATGTACCCGGTAAGTTATTTTCGGTTAATCCGCGCACGGTCCGTGCAGTCCCCCGGGTATTTGCCCGTAATGAACGTCTGATAACTATTTTTGCAACCGATTTTGGGCCGATGGCAGTGGTTTTAGTGGGTGCGATTTTTGTCGGCAGTATGCAAACGGTTTGGCAAGATGGCGAAATCACACCGCCCTATGGCAAACAGATCCGTGATTGGCAATATCAGACCGAGAATATCCAACTTGATAAAGGTGCAGAAATGGGTCGTTTTAATATGGGCTCAACGGTTATTGTGTTATTACCGGAAGGTGCACCAACGCTGCGGCAGGCACTGGTAGCCGATATGACTGTCAATATGGGTGAGGCATTAAGTTAGTTAGTGCACAAATAAAAAAGCCGGCTTTCGCCGGCTTTTTTATTTAAGCAAGGGCACAATTTAAATATTGTTACGCCAGGCATGGCAAGCGTTTTCCTGCAACTTACTGACTTCTTCCGGTCCCCAACTGCCGGCCGGATAGGTTGCCACATGCGATTTATCTTGCGCCCATTTTTCCAAAATCGGATCGACGACTTTCCAAGCCAGATTAACTTCATCAGAACGCAAAAACAGTGAGCGATCTCCCTGAATTGCATCCAGGATCAGCGCTTCATAAGCATCCAGTTTGTGTTTGTTATCGTCACTTTCAACCGTTTCCAGACCGACAGTATGGGATGTCAGTTCAAGTCCTGGTTCTTTGGATTGCAGTTCAATACGCAAAGTATTATCAGGTTGCAGACCCATGACAATCCAGTTGGCGTGGCTGTCACCGATATCGGTATCTTTAAATAATTCTTGTGGTGGTTTTTTAAAGCGAATGGCAATCATTGCTTTTGATTCCGGCATACATTTACCGGTGCGCAGGTAAAACGGCACGCCACGCCAGCGCCAGTTGTCGATATAAATCTTCATCGCCGCATAGGTTTCGGTGACGCTGTCTTTAGGCACTTCGTCATCGTCCAGATAACCGGGTATTTTTTTGCCATTAACTTCGCCTGCGGCATACTGACCACGAAAAGCGTGCTGATCGACCATATCTGACGCAATCGGCCGAATTGCTTTCAGTACTTTGACCTTTTCATCACGCAGTGACTCATCATCCAGATTAGCGGGCGGTTCCATGGCAACCAGTGCCATCACTTGCAATAAATGACTCTGAATCATATCGCGTAGCGCACCAGAGGTATCATAGTAACCGGCACGACCACCGACACCTTGTTGTTCGGCATGGGTGATTTGTACATGGTCAATATAGTTACGGTTCCAAAGCGGCTCCAGTAACAGATTCGCAAAGCGGAAGACAAAAATATTCTGTACTGTGCCTTTACCAAGATAATGATCAATACGGTAGGTTTGTTGTTCCGTGAAATTACGGCGCAGTGTTTGTTCCAGTTCGTTGGCACTTTTCTGGTCATAGCCAAACGGTTTTTCAACCACCAGATGCCGCCAGCCATCGTCTTCTTTATTAAGACCTACTGTTGACAGTTGGTCGCCAACGACACCAAATAATGATGGGCTGATCGACAAGTAAAAGACGATGTTTTTTGAAAACGCATTGGCCGGATCATTGAGCATATCTGCCAGATCCTGATAGCTTGCGGTATCGTTGATATCGTTTTTAAAGTAGCTGACCCGGTTTAAAAAAGTATCCAGCAATTGCTGGTCAACACCGCCACGGGCTTTGCCGGTAACGTAATCTTTAACCAAAGCGTGCCAATCTTGCTGGGTACTTTCCTTACGGCCCATACAGATGATTTTAGTCTCTGGTGTCAGGCGTTTTTCGGCATCTAGATGATACAGTGCCGGAAGCAGTTTTTTTTGTGATAAGTCGCCGGTGGCGCCGAAAATAATGATGGTACAAGGTTGCATGATTTCTCCCGTAGCAGGCTGTGACTGTGGCCGTGAGCGTATATAATCTATCAATTGTACAATTTTGGAGTTGCTCGTGCGAAAAATTCTGTTTGCCAGTAGTGAAGTCACCCCTTTGATGAAAACCGGGGGTCTGGCAGACGTCTCCGCCAGTCTGCCCATGGCGCTATATGAACAGGGGCAGGATGTACGGATTGTTATGCCGGCATACCGGGCAACATTGCAACAAGTTACTGACGTAGAAATCGTCGGTAGTTTAAGAGTCAATGGTTACCATGCGCCAGTTAATATTTTGCAAACTACGCTGCCGGGCAGTGATGTGCCGTGCTGGCTGATTGATTCACCCGAATATTTTGATCGTGAGGGTGGACCTTACAGTGGTATTGACGGAAAAGACTGGTCCGATAATGCCGCCCGTTTTGCCTTGTTTTGCCGGGCGATTGTGGCGATTGCCAAGGATCAGGCCGGACTGCATTGGCAGCCTGATATCGTCCATTGTCATGACTGGCAAACTGGGCTGGTACCTGCACTGCTGAGTTTGCAGCAAGACAGACCGGCGACGGTATTTACCATTCATAATCTGGCTTATCAGGGGCTGTTCAGCCGGGAATTGTTCGACCTCCTCGATTTGCCGGATAACCTGTGGCATATGGACGGGCTGGAGTTTTATAGCATGCTGTCATTTATGAAAGGTGGTCTGGTCTATGCCGACCATATCACCACCGTCAGCCCTACTTATGCTGATGAAATATGTGATTATGAATTTGGTTATGGCCTTGAAGGATTGCTGAAGTTGCGCGCCAGTCAGGGGCGGCTCAGTGGCATTGTTAATGGCGTTGACACCAATGTATGGGACCCGGCCAGAGATCCGGCATTGGCGAAAAATTACAGTGCCGCGACCATTCGTTTTAAGGCCGTTAATAAACAGGCATTGCAACAGCGGTTTGCTTTACCCGACAGTGCCAAAACGTTGGTCATAGGCCTGATTAGTCGTTTGGTATCCCAAAAAGGTATCGATTTGTCGATTGAAGCACTGGACCAGTTACTGTCAGAAAATGCAGATATTCAGCTGGTTTGTCTGGGCAGTGGTGAAGCGGGATTTGAACAGGATTTGCGCGTGTTGCGGGCCCGCTATCCGGATAGGGTAGGCTTGCAGCTGGGGTATGATGAAGCACTGGCTCATCAAATCGAAGCGGGCGCCGATGTGTTTTTGATGCCATCTCGGTTTGAGCCTTGTGGTCTCAATCAGCTATATAGCTTACGTTATGGCACCTTGCCAGTTGTGCGTAATATCGGTGGTCTGGCAGATACCGTGATAGACGCAACCGAAGCCAACCGCAAAAATAATACAGCGACAGGGTTTAAATTTACCGCCGCCAACAGCGAAACGCTGGTCGAAAAACTGCACGAAGTCATCGAACTTTTCAGCCATCCTCGTTTATGGCGACGGATGATGCTGACCGCCATGTTGCAAGATGTCAGCTGGACGAAAAGTGCCCGCCGTTATCTCGATTTGTATCAACAACTCAGCCCATAAAAGGTTATTGTTATGGAAACACAATTTGCCCAACTGCAAGCGTTGAGCTTATTGGAAGATAAGGATTTACGCAGCCATGTTCGCTTTTTGGTGGATTTGCTCGGAGAAGTGATTGCCGAGCGTTCTGGCGACAGCGTTTATCAGGCGGTTGAGCTATTGCGCAAAGGTTTTATCCGGCTGCGTAAACAAGACGATCCGCTGCTACGTAATCAGCTAATGGCGCAAATCGGTGAACTTGATCCCCGGACGCTGGGTGAGGTCATTCGCGCCTTTAATTTGTATTTCAGTCTGGTCAATACTGCCGAAGAAGCCTACCACCACCATAACCGTCTGATTCAGCTGCGTAATGGCGGTAATCTTTGGCATGGTTCTTATCTAGACACACTGACCCAGTTAAAGCAGGAAGGCGTTACCCTCAACCAGTTGAAATCACTACTCGGCAAATTGATCTATATGCCGGTATTTACCGCGCATCCAACCGAATCCAAACGGCGTACAGTGATGGAAATCTTGCGGCGGGTTTTTTTGCTTGACGAGCAATTAACCAACCGGCCACTGACGGTGTTTGATGAACAGAAGATTCGACGGCAGTTAAAACAGCAGATACAGCTGTTATGGGCCACTGATGAAGTTCGGGCCATCAAACCCAGTGTCCGTGACGAAGTCAAAAACGGCCTGTATTACTTTAATGTCAGTCTGTTTGATGCCGTGCCGCGCAGTTATCGCAATCTGGAAAACGCCATCCGCCGGGTTTATGCCGATGAATTGACCGAAGCCGAGCCAATCCGAATCCCGCATTATTTGCAATTTGGTTCCTGGATCGGCGGTGATCGCGATGGTAATCCCTACGTCACGGCGCAAACTACTGAAATGGCGGTGATGTTGCAAAAGCGTTCAGTACTGCGCCGTTATTTGCAGGATGTCACTGATTTGATGTTTATTCTCACTCAGTCGCAGCCGTTATGTCAGATAAATGCGGCGCTGGCAGAAGATTTAGCTGATAGTGAACAGCGTTTTGGTAAAGCATTTGCCACTAACAGCCAACGTTTTATTAATGAGCCATACCGCCGCAAACTTTACATTATGCGCTCTCGTCTGGAAGATAATTTGCGGCTGTTGCAACAATACTTTAGGCCGGAGCAGCGCGTTGATTCGCTCGGCGTCGCCTATGCTGATGAGCGTGAAATGCTGGCTGATTTGTACTGCCTGCAGAAATCACTGATTGATAACGGCGATAAAGAAGTTGCCAATGCCCAGCTGAGTGACTTAATCAGACTGGTCGAAACCTTTGGCTTTTATTTGTTGCATCTGGATGTCCGTCAGGAATCATCAAGGCACAGCGAAGCGTTGGCTGAAGTTCTGGCGCATACCGGCTTGTGCCGCAATTATTTACACCAATCTGAAGCCGAGCGGCAGCAGTTAATCAGTGACTTGTTGCGCCGGCCCAATTTGCCGGACATATACGGCGATTTACAGCCACAGACCGATGAAGTGTTGGCATTGATGCGGTTGATGGCCCGATTGCGTGTCGAAGTCAGCGAGCAGGCATTTGGTCATTATGTGATTTCGATGACCCATGCTGCCAGTCACATCCTTGAAGTCATGCTGCTGGCCCGGTTTGCCGGACTGGTTGGCCAGGATGAACAGGGCTGGTTTTGTCATATTCGCATTGCACCTTTATTTGAAACCATCGAAGATCTGGCGCATATCGAACCGGTAATGACGGCGCTGTTTGAGAATCCCGCTTATCGCAGCCTGTTAAAAGCTTCGGGTAATCGCCAGGAAGTGATGCTCGGTTATTCTGACTCTTGTAAAGACGGTGGTATTCTGGCCTCAGCTTGGCATTTGTATCAGGCGCAGCAAAAGGTCAGTCAATTATCAGAAAAGTTCGGCATTGTCTGTCGAATGTTTCACGGCCGGGGCGGTACCGTTGGCCGGGGTGGTGGCCCAACCCACGATGCGATTTTGTCGCAGCCCCCGGGCACTGTGCAGGGGCAAATTAAGTTCACCGAGCAGGGGGAAGTATTGTCGTTTAAATATGGCAATACCGAAACGGCGGCTTATGAATTGGGCATGGGCGTATCTGCGTTGATTAAAGCCAGCCGCAGTTTGGTCACTAAAGCGCGTCGCGAACCAGCTGAGTATCATCAGATCATGGCGCAACTGGCGGCAACCGGTGAGCAGAAATACCGGCAACTGACAGAGCAGACGCCATCTTTCCTCGATTATTTTTACGAGGCCTGTCCGATTAGTGAAATCGGTTTGATGAACATTGGCTCAAGGCCGTCGCATCGTAAAGCCGGAGATCGTTCTAAATCGTCAGTACGGGCTATCGGCTGGGTATTTGCCTGGGCGCAATCGCGGCATACTTTGCCCGGCTGGTATGGTATCGGGCACGCCATTCATACCTGGCTGCAGGAGAATCCAGAGGGTATGCCAATACTGCAGCAAATGGTGCAAGACTGGCCGTTTTTCAGGGCGTTACTCAGTAATACCCAAATGTCAGTCGCCAAAGCTGATATGGGCATTGCCCAGCAATATGCGACCTTGTGTCTGGATACCGAACAATCTTTGGCGGTCCTGGGTAAAATTCGCGGCGAATTCCAGCTGACCATTGATGAAGTACTGAAAGTCGTCGGCGCTGACAGGCTAATTGCCGAAAATCCGGTGCTGGCCTTATCGCTAAGGCGCCGTAACCCGTATCTGGATCCGTTGAATCATATTCAGGTCATGTTGTTGCGCCGGTACCGGCAAGCTGAGCATAACGGAGAAGACATCCAAACCTGGCGGGATCCATTGTTACGAACTATCAGCGCTATTTCTCAGGGCATGCGAAACACCGGTTAAAGCCTGAGCTTGTCTTTCATCACCGTTAATGGCGGCGATGAAAGATCAATCAGTCCTCAGCAGGCCGGTCTTTTTTGGCGATATAGCGGCTTTTTTCGGCTTTGGTTTTTGACAATGCCTTATTGCTTTTACCTTTTGGCGCCATGCCTTTGCGTTTGCAGACTTTTAACGGGCCGCCGACATGATGTTCAATACGTTGCAGGTTTTTATGATCATGCGGCTCGACCAGGTTAATGGCGTACCCGGTTTTATCAGCGCGGCCGGTGCGGCCAATACGATGAATATATAAATCACCCCGAAACGGCACATCAAAATTAATCACGTGACTGATATCGGCAACATCCAGACCGCGGGAGGCAACATCGGTGGCGACGGTTACTTTGATCTGGCCACTGCGAAACTTGCGGATCCGTTCGCGGCGCACGGATTGATCAAAATCGCCGTGCAGTAATTGCGCCGAAATATTACGTGATTGTAAAAAGTCACAGACTTCTTCGGCGCGGGTTTTTTTATTACAAAACACCAGTGCCCGGAGACATTTGGCATCTTCAATAAATGACATCAGCAGCGCTTGTTTGTGTTCGAGGTTATCGCACAAATACACTTCTTGCGTGATATTGACTGCTTGCTGGTTGGCAGCTTGTAGCAGGATTTCCTGTGGATCTTTCAGTAATTCTTCAGCAAAAATCCGAACACCGCTGCCCGCCAGGGTGGCCGAAAATAAACCAGCCTGAAAGCGCTGGCCGATATTGGCAAGAATATTCAGTACATCCGGTCCCTGACCCATATCCAGCATTCGGTCGGCTTCGTCAATAATCACCAGATTGATGCCGGTTAAATCGACCGAATCATCGTTTACCAGACTCAGCAGGCGACCCGGTGTCGCAATAATAATGTCGCAATTTTTATCCTGGGCATGTTGAACCTGGGCCCACGGGGAAGCGCCGCCAGTCAACATGGCAATGGCCGGTTTAAAAGACTGGCCCAGTTGGTGAAACACATGCTGAATCTGAAAAGCC
>JBFJJO010000105.1:0-7735 GCA_041612215.1 Methylophaga sp. | reverse complement strand
CGTGTCAACTGCCCATATTTATCTGTCAGATTGTAGAAAAACGACTATAAAGCCAGCGCCTCCCAGATTAATGCTGGCCCTCAGCTGTATATCTGGCGGCTAAGCGTATCTGATTTTGTGCCACCAGCCAGCCCAGCAGCATAAAAGCCAGCATACCGAGCAAAATAGCGGCAAAACTAACACCATCGTCGATCAGAAAACCCAGCACAGCCGGTGCCAAACCGGTTGAAAATACCATCAATGCGGATTTTACACTACGCACTCGGCCCAGATTTTCACGGCCCCAAAGTATTACCAGTAAGCTATCAATCACCGGTGAGGACATACCCAGAGAAATGCCAGCGCCAATCATCAAAATTACTACACCGACATTACCACCAACAATGACTGCGCCGATGATCGCCAACGCAAAAGGCAATAAATAGACACGAGCCAGCAGTGCAACACCCCATTCATCGACCCAGCGGCCACCCATTAAAGAACCTGGAAAACGTGCCACACCCATTGCCGCTAATCCCAATGCATAAGCTGTGGTTGTGGCTTTTAAATCACTGGTCATTTGCGCCTGATAAATAAAAATACCTGTCAGTGTCACCGGCAAAGCCATGGTCAGCGGAATGATTTGCCAAAAGCGCCACTCGCGCAGCGGATGAGATTTAAGGATTTGTTTGCCACTGGCATCTCGTTGCACTTCGGGAGCTGTTGGCCAAGGTGCGAATAAAATTAATAACAGCCACATGAACGCGACAATTAGAGCAACCGCCCACCAAATCTGTTGCCAGCTCAACCAGCCAATAAGGAATGCTAATAACGGTGGCAATAAAATTTCGCCAAAAGGCATGCCTAAACTAACCAGACCCAGCGCGCGACCACGATTAACAGTAAATTCCCGGGCGGCCAGCGTGCTACCAAAATGTGTCATTAGCCCCTGACCACACAAGCGCACTAGCCCCAAACCGATAATTGCAGTGATTAGCCATGGCGACAGGGTCAGCAAGGCAACACCAGATAATAATGCCGCCAGGACAAGCAGGGCATAACGCCTAGGGGCAATCCAGTCGAGTTTGGCGCCATAATGCATGACCAGAAAGCCACTGACCATAGTTATTGCTGCGTAAACACCACCAAATTCACCGGCGGATAAATTCAGACTTTGGGCAATATCTTGCTGAAACAGCCCAATAAAAAAGCTCTGTCCAAGATTGCCGGTAAACAGGGCAATAAAACTGATAGCCAACAACCCAAAATGTTGGCGGATCAGCGGCCAATAGCCGGTTCTAGCGTCATTTCCCATGTGTTTCCTATTATTAGCGGCGTTTGAACAGTCGTGGATTAGTATGAATAAAGCGTTGGATCATACGCTCCAAAAAGGAGCCGTTATCAGATGTTTTCAAATAACCATAACCCAGTACACTGATGATAAGCCCACCGATAGCATCGACAATTAAATCCCACATGGTATCCGTCAAACCTGAATAGTCACCAAACATTGGTTTTTGCATATTCGTGCCAAGTAATGAATCCATAACAAATTCAAAAATTTCCCATAATGCGCCTATGCCGATTGCAAATAAAAATGCAAAGAACGCCACAAATCCGGGGCGCATATGCAAATCAATCTGTTCACTTTCATTAAGGATATAAACCAGTAAAAAGCCAATAATACCGAGTAAAAAACCAGAACTGGCGTGCAACACGATGTCCCACCACCAGAAGCGGGTGTAATAACCGTGTACTTCGCCAAGAAATACAGCGGCAAATACAAAGCCAATCGTTAACAGTTGAAATTCAGTGGGAATACGCAGGTGAAACTGCTTTGCCAGAAACACCGGGTACAAACTCAGGATAATGATGCCGGTAATGATCACCACATTAAGCCATTGTTGCTCCCAGATAGCACCGCCCAGACCCAGCACCAGAATACCCTGTAATATCAGGGTCACGCGTTTGTAAAATGGGCTATCCGCCATAATTTTCTCCAAAGGTTGCAACCTGCAGCTTGGCCTGCAGCTATTTGCCATATGGTAACAAGTAGGGCAACTCAAATGCTGCGACTGTTTTTTTTGTATTTAGCGTTACTGACTCTGCCGGTGCAGGCTGTGGATCTGAGCGTTTTGTCACAACCAGGTCACGCATTTTTACTCAGGCATGCTCCGGCTCCCGGTGTTGGTGACCCGCCAGGATTTCAGCTTGAGCACTGTGATACACAACGTAATCTATCGGAGCAGGGCCGCAGGCAGGTGCTGCAAATTGGTGATAAATTTCGTGCGGCGGGTATTGAATCGGCGACGTTTTACAGCAGTCGCTGGTGTCGCTGTATGGAAACCACTGAATTACTGGGCTTAGCTAAACCTAACCATTACCGGCTATCATTCTTTTTCTCGTTCCCGTGATGCGAACGCTAAAAAAGTCGCCACTGAAGCTTTTAGGCAACATTTAGTTGCAAATAACGATAAAGCGGCACGAATTTATATCATTCATCAGGTCAATTTATCGGCTCTGCTGGGCGGACTTGCTGCCTCTGGGAACGGTTATCTGGTCAGGAGCAGCAAGCAGGGAAATATCAATATTATCAGTGGGTTTTCACTGCAGTAGCCTGTAAATAAAAGCCGGGCGATTTGAAGGCAAGGGCCTGAATTTGTATACTGCTTGCGTACAATCGTTCTGCACAACCCAGCTAAAATTTTAAAATACAACGGAGTGCTCAGTGCATCTATTTTCTTTTAGCCAGATTATGAAGTCGATTTTTTTCGCTGTTTTAATAGCGTTATTTTTTGCGTTTACATCTGCCGTCAATGCGGGACAAACTGCTGTCGATTCTGCGCAAGCCAGCGATAGTAAACCATCCTATGAAACCCTCGCCGATGTTTTGGAAAATCCTGAATCCCGGCAGCAATTAATTGATGAGTTGCGATCGATTTCCGGCAAGACTGTTAGTGAAACCAGCAATGCCGAGTCGAATAACATCACTGAAGAGGGCGCGTCCTTCGCCCGGCAAATCGCAGATAAAACCCAACAAGTTGCTCAGGACCTGGTCACCACAGTGAGTGATAGTTTTCAGGCTGTCAGTAAAATTGGTACGACTGACAATCAGCGTGACTGGTCGGCGTTGACGACAGATTTGCTGCATTTATTAGTTGTCATTGCCATCACCATTGGCGTGTTCTGGCTGACCCGGGGCATTGCCAGAAAATTGTTCACCAAGGCCAACAATTGGGCCGATGGCGATACCCGTACTCCGTTAATTCGCCGTGGTCTGGCAATTACTGTCTCCGTATTACTGGATTTATTGGTAGTGGCCCTCGCCTGGGTAACGGGTTATGCAGTAGCACTGTTTGCGCTTGGTGATGGCGGCGAAATGCAGGTCATTGAGTCTTTATATCTCAATGCATTTTTGATGATTGAGATTTTCAAAGTGGTGTTGCGCACCGTATTCTCAGTTAAAGATGCTGCCTTGCGGCCTTTAACGATGAATGATGATACAGCGGTTTACTGGCATAGCTGGTTAAACCGGCTGACCAACTTTATCGGTTACGGTGTGCTGCTGGTGGTACCACTGACCAGTAATTTGGTGTCATCAGCGGTAGCCCAATTGCTCAATGTACTGATCGTTTTATTTGCCTTTGTTTATGCGCTGCTGACGATTTTGCAAAATCGGGAACAGGTGCGTGCACAGTTACAAACAATTGCACTGGATGCCAGCTTTAGTCTCAGTCGTGTTGGCCTTGGCATGTTGGCACGCAGCTGGCATCTACTGGCAATTGTTTACTTTGCTGTGATGGCGGGTAGTTTGTTGTTAGAACCCAAGCAAGCGCTGCCCTTTATGCTTATGGCAACGGTACAAACTCTGATTGCTATAGCAACCGGTATGCTGGTGATGAGCATAGTCGCCTGGTATTTAAACCGTCCGTTGAAAGTGAGTGACAGTCTGCGCAGTCGCTTTCCAATGCTGGAACACCGGCTGAATGGCTTTGTGCCGAAGGTATTCCAAACACTGCGCATCGTGATTCTTATCACTGTGATTGCCGTAGTATTTGATGCCTGGCACATCTTTAACTTACGTGATTGGCTGGCTTCATCTGCGGGCATTCAATTTATTGCCACAGTATTAACCGTGGGGGCAATTTTACTGGCAGCCATGATGATTTGGATTGGTTTGGCCAGTTGGATAGAACATCGCCTTAACCCACAAAGCGCTGATGATGCCCCAACTGCGCGCGAAAAAACCCTGTTGACGATTTTCCGTAATGCTTCAGCAATCGCACTGATTATCATGACGGTGATGATTGTGTTGTCAGAAATTGGCATTAATATTGGACCACTGTTGGCCGGTGCCGGTGTGCTCGGTTTGGCCATTGGTTTTGGTGCCCAGAAACTGGTGCAGGATGTCATTACCGGGGTGTTTATCCAGATGGAAAACGCCATCAGTGTGGGCGATATTGTCACTGCCGGCAGTATTACCGGTACCGCTGAAAAACTGACCATTCGCTCATTAAGTTTGCGTGATTTGTCCGGTACCTTTCATATTATTCCGTTTTCATCGGTTGATACGGTTTCTAACTTCATGCGGGAGTTTGCTTATCACGTCGGTGAGTACGGTGTGGCTTACCGTGAAGATACTGATGAAGTAATCGTTAAATTGCGTGAAGCCTTTGATGAGTTGCTGGCCGATGATGATAACCGCAGTAAAATCCTCACCGATGAATTGGAAGTTCATGGTGTGACGGCATTGGCTGATAGCTCGGTCAACATCAGGGTGCGGATCAAAACTCTGCCGGGCACGCAGTGGGCAGTTGGCCGGGCTTATAACCGTCTGGTTAAACGGCATCTGGATGCTGCTGGTATTGAGATACCATACCCACATCTGACCTTGTATTTCGGTGAAGACAAAGAGGGTAAGGCGCCAGCTGCACCGTTACGGGTTATTGATTCGCCAAAATCACTGACCGATGAAGCGCGGTCTTCGGAAAAAGATCTACGGAGTAAAACTAACCCGAAACAAAACGAAGATTTTGACGAAGGTGATTAAGTCTTAAGCCGGCAGAAAATCAATATTTTCTGCCGGTTTTTTTAACTCAGTTTACGATGAATTAAATCCTGTAAATTTTGCTCTCCACGACAATCACGGCAATTGTTCAGTGATTCACTGACCGCCTTATCAGCAGCCAGATAATCCTGCTGTAAATACAAAATGGTTGCGCGCATGATGGGCTGGAGGGAGTAACTCATTAATATGTCTTCCAGTACCAGCTGCATATTGGCATCGGCCTGAAAATAATGCAGATCGGTGACATTGGCTTTCAACGCTAAACCCATAGCCCACGCCGCTTTATCGTATTCGCCGGTGAGTGCAGTGGCCAGCGCATAACCGACTTTTGGCACGGCATTTTGAGGGTTTTGCTGACTTTGATAAGCAAAACCATCCAATGCCTGATCGGTTTGATAATTACCCAGCGCCGTCCAGGCATCAATCTTTTGCCCTGCCAGATTACGTTGGTTTGGCGCCGGCGCATGTTGGGTAACAGGTTCTGGTGAATAAGGCCGAGGTGACACATTATTGTAATAGGTGCCGGAATGAATAACCGGTGCCACAATCTCCAAATGAATACCATTTTGATGCCGATAATACGGTTGGTAGCCATCAAAATATGGCTGGTAAGGATGATAATGCGGTTTGTCGTGATAATACTGATGCGCGCCAGGATACTTAAAGCTATTGTCAGAATATGGCCGGTGCGATGGGTGCTGATGATTAAGCGGGGACTGGCTGCCAAAGCCACTGCAATTACTGCAGGTGCGTGGTTTCATGCTCAGATCAGCCAATACCGCTGGCGGCATCAGCCAGATAAGCCCGCTGAAAAAAATTGGCAACAGGGTTAAAAAGGGTAATTTCAAAACAGACATCGCTTTAACCTCAACTGGCGTCCGGTCATTACATTGTGACCCTTAAAAAATGCTGCTGTTCAAAATTTACCTGATTTAACTTTTTGTTTCTAAAGACAAGATTTGTCCATCGGACAACAGGCTTTTTGTTATCATGCGCGGCTAATTCCGTTTTTAAAAGCACCTTATGTCTCAGCAGTCATTCAGCAAATTATCATTACCCGCCGCCCAAATCGAAGTGCTTGATAGCCTTGGATACAAAACCATGACACCGATTCAGGCGCAGTCTCTGCCGGCTATTTTGCAAGGCAGGGATGTCATTGCCCGGGCTAAAACCGGTAGTGGTAAAACTGCCGCCTTTGGGATTGGTTTGCTGCAAAACATTAAGCCACAATGGTTTGCCGCACAGGCATTGGTGTTGTGTCCCACCCGCGAGCTTGCCGATCAGGTCGGTAAGGAAATCCGCAAGTTAGCGCGGTTTATTCCCAATCTGAAACTGGTCATGCTTTGTGGTGGTAAATCAATTGGCCCGCAAATCGGTTCGCTGGAAAAGGGCGCACATATTATTGTCGGCACCCCGGGACGTATTCAGGACCATCTGAAGAAAAACACCCTGAAACTCGATGGCCTCAACACGGTGGTACTGGATGAAGCCGACCGTATGCTGGATATGGGCTTTATTGATGTTATGCAAGATATTCTCAGCCAAACCCCTAAGCAGCGGCAAACCTTATTATTCTCAGCGACTTATCCGGAAGGTATTGCCAAAATTAGTCGCCAGTTCCAGCGCGATCCGCTAACCGTGAGTGTTGAAAGTGAGCATCAGCCAGCAGTTATCGAACAGCTGTTTTATGAAATAAAAAAACACGAACGTAATAATACGTTACGGGCGTTGTTTGAACATTACCGGCCGCGGACGGCGATTGTGTTTTGCCATACCAAAAAACAATGTGATGAAGTTGCCGATTGGTTGAACAGTCAGAAAATCAGTGCTCAGGCGATTCATGGCGATCTGGAACAACGAGACCGTGATGAAGTGCTGGCGTGTTTTGATAATCAAAGCTGTCCGGTGCTGGTGGCCACCGATGTAGCCGCACGCGGCCTTGATATTAAGGCCATTGATATGGTAATTAATTACGAATTACCGCGCGATCCAGACGTCTATGTGCATCGTATTGGCCGTACTGGTCGTGCCGGTGAAAAAGGGCTTGCCATGAGTCTGGCCGTAGAGGCGGATGCCCCGCGAATGTCAGCGATTGAGCGTTATTTAAATCAGCCTTGTCGATGTGACGTACCGGCATCATTGGATCGTGATGCAGGTTACAGTTTGGAATCAGAATGGACGACCATTCAGATAGATGCCGGTCGCAAACAAAAATTACGTCCTGGCGATATTTTGGGAGCGCTGACCGGCGATGCCGAATTGGCTGGCAGCAGCATTGGCAAAATCAGCATTATGGATATGTCGAGTTATGTTGCGATTGCCAGACCGGCGCTGCGTCAGACGCTGGAATTTTTGGCACAAGGTAAAATCAAAAACCGTAGTGTACGGGTACGCAAAATCCGTTAAACGACGTTTTTGAATAACAGATTTTCGGCTAAAATTTGTTTATATTTTGAGGCTGCGCGATGACTGATATGGTCAGTCCATTTAATGATGACCCCAGCGTTTATAAAACGCTGTTGGAATCTACCAAAGCCATTCCCTGGAAAATTGACTGGGCGACCTTGCGGTTCACCTATATCGGCCCACAAATCGAAACACTGCTGGGCTGGAAGCCGGAAAGTTGGGTCAGTGTCGAAGATTGGGCATCGCGCATGCATCCCGAAGACCGCCAGTGGGTCGTTGATT
>JBFJJO010000104.1:0-7766 GCA_041612215.1 Methylophaga sp. | reverse complement strand
CAGATCAACCAGTGCTTCTTTGTCTTGAACAACCAGGTTGACCTGTGCAATGCTGATACCGAGATAATCAGCAATTTCATATAAGCGGAGTGTTTCCCAGTGTTTGTTCTGTGCAAGGGTTAACGCCGCATTGAGTAGTTCTATGGATGAAGGTGTTTGTGCCATAGTTGGATGTCCTGATCAGTAAGATTAACTATCCAAATAATTACTTTACTAAAAGCGAGGTGAGCAAATCGCCAGAAAAATCGGATCACTAAAGCCGGTATTGGTGGTACGTTGTCTTCTGTAAGGAAGAATAATCACATCATCACTGACTTTGACAAATGATTGTTCTCGATATCACCCTGTCCCTACAGAATCACATAACGTTCAGCAGTATCTTTTAACAACCATGCAAAGCTGATCCACAGGGGTGAGCTACCGGGGGGGATTTTTAAATTGTTGTTAACATTTTGCTGCGGGTAAGCATGCTGTGATTATATATGATCATCTATCATCGCCAAGTTAGGCCTCAACAATATAATGGCGGTTTATCGCCAAAACTGCAGGTATAGGTTCAGGTGTTCTTACTAAGCGGGGGGCACGTTTTACTTGACCACTACTCATAGTTTAGATGGCGCTGTGGGTAATCGGCCATTGCCATTTGTTTTATGAGGGATCTTAATGGAAGCAGAACTTAGAGAAATACGCGATCACCTGATCCAACATCCCCCATTCGATAGATTGCTGGATGAGTTGTTAGATGATGTCGTGGGCAATATCGAGATTACCTATTTTAAGGCAGGCTCGATGATTCTCGAGAAAGGTCAGGCTATCCAGGAACTCTCATATATTCGCAGCGGCGCTGTAGAGATCTATCATTACAATGGTGAACTCTATAACCGTTTGGGAGAAGGGGATATTTTTGGCCAATTTGGTCTTTTGCGTAAAAGCAAGGTTCGGTTTCCAGTTAAGGCCATAGAGGATACCTTGCTTTATCAAATTCCCAATACTACTTTTGAACGCCTGTGTGAAGACAATAGCTTTGCTGATTTTGTTGAGTTGTCTGGTTCACGCTTGAAAAGCACGGTAGATGTGAGTCTGCATGAAAATGCCTTGATGACCACGCGGGTACGAAAGTTAATAAGTCGTTTGCCACTGATGGTGGAGACCAATGTGTCGATCCAAGAGACCGCTCGCCAGATGACTGAGAATGCGGTCTCTTCAGTACTCTTAATTGAGCCTGCAGACGAGGAAAATAGTGATGGAGTATTTAGAAGTGATGACGGGGGACTCTGGCGCCTGAAAGGCATGGTCACCGATGAAGATTTAAGGTCTCAGGTTGTCGCTGCCGGGGTTAAACCGGATAGCTCGATAGGTCAACTTGGTGATGGCCGCTTAATTACAATTCAGTCTGATGAGTCTGTCAACGAAGCTATGTTGACGATGTTGCGTAATCATATTCAGCGGTTGCCGGTACTGCATCGACGTCGGCCGGTTGGTGTCATACATCTGTCTGATATCGTTCGTTATGAAACCAACAGTAGCCTGTATTTGGCCAGTAATATTTTTAGCCGTAGCTCTGTGCGTGATTTGTCGCGGTTGGTTCCAGAAATACGTGCGGCTTTTATACGCTTGGTGGAATCCGGCTCTACCGCACAGATGATTGGGGATGCTATGTCTAGTATCGGGCGTAGCCTGATGCGGCGTTTGATCGAACTGGCTGAAGATGAGTTAGGACCAGCGCCTATACCTTATTGCTTTATGGTCCATGGTTCGTTGGCTCGCCACGAGCAATCGGTAATAACGGATCAGGATAATGCGCTTGTATTGCATGATAGTTTCGATCCACAGCAGCATGATGAATACTTTAAAATGTTGGCGAAAAAAGTCAGCGATGGTTTGGATGCCTGTGGTTATGAATACTGTAAAGGCGGCATTATGGCCACCAATGAACAATGGCGGCAGCCCCTCGCGCAATGGCGACGCTATTTCGATGAGTGGATTGCCGACCCTGACCCTCAACGGCTTTTACACAGCTGTATATTTTTCGATCTGGATGCTGTGTATGGCGAAGAGTATTTAGTGGAAAACCTGCAAGATATGATTGCAACCAAAGCGCGATATAACCCTCGTTTTTTGGGTGCAATGGCTCGTAATGCCATGAATCGAAGACCACCTTTGGGTTTCTTTCGTACCTTTGTGATGGAAACCGATGGTCGTCAGCACAAGGTGATTAATATCAAGGGTCGAGGTTTGGCTCCTATAACGGATGTGATTCGTGTGCATGCGTTGGCGGTTGGTTCGAAAGCTCAGAACAGTGCTGAACGTTTGCGGGATATTGAGCAGGCAAACATTTTGCCTGCGGGCCAGGTCGATAAACTGCAGTATGCGCTGGTGTTTATTGCTTTAGTGCGCATGCGCCATCAAGCGTTTGAATTACAGAATGACCAGACGGTAGATAATGCTATTGAACCAGAAAATATTGACGCAGCAGAGCGTCACAACCTGAAAGAGGCTTTCCAAGTGGTTAATAATGCACAGAATTTTCTTCCCTATCGTTATCCATACTCGGCAAAATGAATGTTTAAAAAACGATCGCAACAGAAAGTGATTGATGAGTGGCAACATTATCAAGCGCAGCAGGCGAAGGCTTGTGTGAATCCGATACTACAACGCTTTTATCAAGTGCCGCTGAAGGATCCTGAAATGCCTCTTTCGGAAGTGTCGTTTGTGGCTCTGGATTTTGAAACTACTGGATTAGACCCAAGGGACAACGAAATAGTCAGCTTCGGTCTGGTGCCTTTTACCTTACGAAGTATTCGACCATCAGATGGTTATTATCAGGTGGTGAAGCCGAAGTGTATCTTGTCTGAGGAATCTATTGCCTTTCATCGTATTACTCACTCTCAGGTAGACACTGCACCGCCGTTGGAAAGGGTATTAGATGAACTGCTGGGACGATTGAGTGGTTGTATAGTGGTTGTTCATTACCATCAAATAGAGCGGCCTTTTCTAGACCTGGCCTGCCGCAAATTATGGGGAGAGCATTGTTTGTTTCCATTAATTGATACGATGGCAATCGAAGCGCGTTGGGAGCGCAGAGGTTGGAAACACCTGTTGAAAGAAACGTTGGGTTTACAGTCCGTTTCTATTCGACTTGATGATAGCCGCCAGCGATATGGTTTGCCGACATATTCAGCTCATCATGCAAAGGTAGATGCCATGGCCACGGCTGAACTGTTTTTAGCTCAGGTGGCCAGACATTATTCTCCCACAACTGCCATTGGGCAGTTATGGGATTGAATTGGTAGGTTTACCTGGGCTCGGTCATTAAGCCACGAACAATTGCATAACACCCTACCAGTAGCACGATTGTGAAAGGAAGACCCGCAGAGATGGATGCCGCCTGCAGTGCAGCGAGTCCACCACCTAGCAACAAGGCGACTGCAATAGCACCTTCGATAACGCCCCAGAATACGCGTTGTGGTTTAGGTGCGTCGATTTTGCCACCGGCAGTAATGGTATCGATAACCAAAGAGCCAGAGTCTGAAGATGTGATAAAGAACACAATGACCAGGATTATGCCGATAAACGACGTGATCTCAGCGAGAGGAAGCTGCTCGAGCATAACAAATAGTTTTAGCGGCAGATCTGCTGAAACAGCACCGTCAAAACCAGATTGCAGTTGCGTGATCGCATTTGTGCCGAATGCGGTCATCCAGAAAACTGAGACAAGAGATGGGATCAACATTACAGAGATTAAAAAATCACGCACAGTACGACCACGGCTCACTCGAGCAATAAACATGCCCACAAAAGGCGACCAGCTGATCCACCATGCCCAGTAAAATGTCGTCCAACCTTGGCTGAAGTTAGCATCTTCGCGACCAAACGGATTCGACAATGCAGGAAGTTCAGTGAAATAGCTGCTTAAGTTAGAAAAAAAGTTTGAAAATATAATTAAGGTGGGACCAACAAAAACCACAAACATGAGCAGTACAAATGCCAGCACCATGTTAATTTCTGATAGCCGTTTTACACCTTTGTCGACACCGGCCAAAATTGAGACAATGGCAATTGCGGTGATGGCTGCGATTAGTAGAACCAGCACTACATTTCCATCGCCTACGGCAAACAGGTGATCTAACCCCGAAGCTGCTTGTTGAGCACCAAGCCCCAATGAGGTTGCCAGACCGAAGAGTGTGGCAAATACTGCCAAAATATCTATAAGGTGACCAGGCCAGCCCCAAATTCTCTCTCCTAATATTGGGTAGAAGATAGAACGGACCGTGAGCGGCAAGCCTTTATTGAATGAAAAAATTGCCAGTGACAGCGCCACAATGGCATAAATAGCCCAAGGATGCAGACCCCAGTGAAAAATAGTGGCGGCCATTCCCAGCTTCCTTGCAGCCTCAGGGTCGCCTGCTGCTCCACCAAGTGGTGCCCAATCGGTTCTCAGACCGTCAGCGCCCACGCTAGTGCCGCCAAAAGCGCTGTTATAGTGAGACAGTGGTTCCGATACACCGTAGAAAACAAGTCCAATGCCCATACCGGCTGCAAAAAGCATAGAAAACCAGGAAAGGCGAGAAAAGTCTGGCTTGGCTTCAGCCCCACCTATGCGAATACGACCCAATGGTGAAATAATCAAGCCTAGGCATAAGACCACGAATATGTTGGCAGATAACAGGAAAAACCATGTCATGTGCGTATTGATCCAGTTTTTACTGGCCTCAAAGATCGTAGTGGATTGTTCGGGTAAGGCCAGCGACAGGAATACAAAAGCCAACACAACAATTGCCGAGATGATAAAAACGACACCATGAAGATCAACAGTGATTCCGAAATGCTTTGCTCGGTAGTTATCTTGTCCAATCTTATAATCGGTATCGATCAAATTGGTTGCACCATTGGGTGCGCGTACACCTACTGATTGAGGTTCAGCCGAGTGATCGGATTGATTACTCACGTTGATTTCCTTTTGTTGAAGAGTTTTTGTATGCCTGTCAACACATTACAAAAATCAGCATTGCCTCTTGGTGATGCTGATTAAGACGTTTTCGCCTAGAAGTAATAGCCAAAATTGATCAGGAAACGGGTCTGCCACTCGTCGTCGGTGTTTGCTCCGAGACGATCGCCGAAGGCTGCATCACCGCCGACAAACTCGTTGCCGTTGGAAAAGCCAACTTCGTTGTAGATATACCAGCCACCACGAGCCAGAGCCACACCGGCAACGATCATTTCACTGTCGTTGAATCCGCTCTTATCTTTCACGATAGAACTATATTCCAGATAAGGCAGCACGTAGTCCAGCCAAGAAATGTTATCGGTAGGTTGGTAATAGCTGAGTGAGACGGCAGGTATCCAACCTTTGGCAGCCGCTGTACTTGGGAAGTCATAGGCACCAAATTGCACCAGATCATCTGTGCCTAGTGCTTGGCCAGCGTCGACATCGAATTCGAAGCGTGTTATCTGAGTAGCTAACTTAAGGTTGCCCCATTGATTAACCATATGCACCGAGGCGGCATAGTGGTTACCATCGGATTGTACCCCGCGGCTTTTGAGTTCACCTGCTTGAAGCGAAAAACCCAGGTCGGTTGAGCTGTCATCACTGCTGTTAAATGAATATATACCCCGAACATTGAATTGATTGCGTTCTTCATAACCATTGCCGGACTCATCGACGACATCATATGAATAGCGGGCGCTATCACGACTGGCACCGGCATAATGGCCTTCGTCACTGGCGTAATAGGCCACATCCCATGTCCATTTATCGCGTTGCGTACTGTATTTAATCCCCAGATCCATATCATCTGACAGGCCAAGGTAGTAGTGTTGGTCAAACAACCAGGCCTGTGAGATACCATATGCACCGGGACCGAAGGGCACGCGATTGACACCCAGCTGAATCTGACTGTTGTCATCCGGGCTGTAACCCACCCAACCGGTGTGCAAGAAATTATAGCCATTGTACCAACGGTACTCGATTTTCGCTGAGTAAGGTCCGTTGTTGTAACCTAGGTTTACACGCAAGGTATCCAAATTAACGTTACCATCATCCTCCCAGGCTCGACCGGGTGCGCCGCTATCGTTGGCTTGATAATCACCGACCGTGTACAAGGCACGAATAGCGCCGCCTACTGTCCAATTACCAATCTTAATTGGCTCGTCAGCTTCGGCGAGCTTAGCGTTGGTTTTCGCCAAATCTTTATTTTCGGTTTGAATGCTTTCAAGTTCAGCACTGACCGAATTTAATTCGGCTTCTAGCTGTTGAATACGCGCTTTAAGTTCTGCCTCGCTAGCAGCAAAAGCGGAGCCAGATGTGAAAAGCAAAAGACTCAAAAAGGGGGCATGGGCCCTTTTTTTTAGTAACAGTGAAATTGATTGTTCTCGGGCAAAGGGACGGTATGTGAGTAAGGTCATTTATCGAATCTCAGCTGTAATGAATTATGGTCAAATACACATTTGTTTTAATAAAAGTTACCAACCCTACAGTAACGAGCTTGAATCATGCAAACAGCGGTAGGTCTTAAGGCTCGCAATCATCGCATTATCAACCTCACCAAAACAGGTCTGTGCTTAAGCGTCTTATTATCGGAATTACGTGATGTACGTCGTTTGAAAAGAGAGCCTCGAAGCATGGACCCAAGGCAGTCATCGCGTCGTTGTGTTTCTTGCTGGGCCAGTGGCTAGAGCTTATCTCGTTTATTGGAAGTCTCTTAAAGAACTTTGTGACTAGGGGCATTAAGCACAGCAAAGTGTGTAGTAATGCAAAAGGCTGACTATAGTCAAATTTTATCAAAAGCTTATTTAATAAAGAGGCTTATGAACATTATCTATTTCTAAAACAGATAGCGCTTTATTGGACAAAGTCTTCTATAGACCTTAGCTTGGTCTAAAAGAAAAATTTAGATTGAATTTAATTTTACTTTGACACTTTATGACAAAGCAGGAGATAAAATGATGTATTCAACTATTATAGTGCCAGTTGATTTGGCACATACCGCCACCTTGGAAAAAGCAATCAGAACCGCAGCGGATCTTGGAAAGCTATACCAATCTAAGGTCATACTAGTTGGGGTAGTAAGTTCAGCACCGTGCAGCGTAGCTCACAATCCGGAGGAGTTCGCACAGAAACTGGAGCAGTTTACCCAGTCACACACTGAACAATGTGGGTATCCGATGGAGTCAAAAGCCGTGACTTGCAATGATCCAGTGGCAGAACTGGAACGGGCGCTTGAAAGAGTTGGTGATGAAGTCGGTGCTGACCTGGTAGTCATGGCATCACATGTTCCGGGTTTTATGGATAATCTGTTTCATGCCAATGCCAGTCATCTGGCAGAGCATGAGCATATTTCGGTATTCATCGTTCGCTGAATAACTTCTACCCCACCTTAATATTTCCTCCATATTCATCGGCAAGCGAGGCAGTACTAGAGTCATTTTTGGGATAATCACTGACAACGTAATTAGCGCGCAAAGCATCACCCGTTTTCATTGGCCAATACAACCTCTGTTTGTTCGGCCTTTTGGCGTTTTCTCTCAGCTGCTTCAAGACGACCATGCGGTAAATAAATGCGATTTTTCTCCAGATAATTCAGCTCAATATCCCGGAAAAAAGTGATCAACTTTAGCGCCGTGCAAGCGATGCTTTATGAGCCAACACTACTTTAAACAAGGAAAATCGGTGACCCTGATCCACCAGATTTCATTTTTCAATAAGCTAGCAAAGGTCACAATTGCCAGAAAAAAATAACCAACGGCGCAATAATAAACAGCATCTT
>JBFJJO010000103.1:0-7810 GCA_041612215.1 Methylophaga sp. | reverse complement strand
TGAGGCCTGGGTGGTTGGCTGTTGAACACTGGTTTATGATTTCAGGTTGGTTTCTCAGCCAGAAATGACTGCTGATTACTCTGTTGGGAAATATACTGGAAAGTGCTAGAGCGCTGTTCGGCATACAGCGTATTAACTGCGTGCGCTACTCATCGCCAAATATACATTAATAGGGATAATTTCTGTCGCTGTGAGTCAGGCAAGTTTAGTAATCAGGAGTTCTTTAAGCTGTCATTGGAGGGCAATCAGCTAGGGTTTGTCCGCCAACTCGAATGATTTTTTTATTCGTTCGGGAGATGATATTGTCAGAGTGAACTCGAAAGGCTAAGACGAAAATACTGTTTTTTGGTTATAATCAGCAGGTTCTGGTCTTGAAACCGGATACGCAGCGCCTTATATCAGATGCCGCAATGTTATTTTTGCCTGTTGGAGATTGACCATGCCCTTTTATGAATACCGTTGTGACAGCTGTGGCCACGATTTCGAGGCATTACAGAAAATCAGTGATGAACCTTTAAAACATTGCCCTGCCTGCGATAAACCGGATCTTCGTAAATTAATTTCTGCAGCCGGTTTTCGCCTCAAAGGTGATGGCTGGTATGAAACCGATTTTAAATCTGGCAGCAAGCGTAATTTAGCCGATAGTGCCAGCAGCCCGGAAAACACCAGCGCACCGGTCGCCTGAACTTGCAGATGTGCTGATTATTGAACTCGGATTTACGATCATCAGTTAAAATTGTTATCAAAATTGTGCCGCCGACCTGGGCGGCTTTTGTTTTTATTAATTTGAAAGTGTTGGAACCATTATGCGTAGCCATTATTGCGGCGAGGTAAACGAAACTTTAGCGGGACAAACGGTCACCGTCGCCGGCTGGATGCACCGCCGCCGCGATCATGGTGGTGTGATTTTTATTGATCTACGGGATCGTGAGGGTCTGGTTCAGGTTGTTTGTAATCCTGAAGATGCCGAAAGTTTTGCTGTTGCCGAAAAAGTCCGCAGTGAGTATGTACTGCAAATCGAGGGTTTTGTTCAGCGTCGCCCCGCGGGAAGTGAAAATGTCGAGCTGAAAAGCGGCAAAATCGAAATCATCGCTAAGTCGGTGCAAATTCTGAACAGCGCCGAAACACCACCATTCCCGCTGTCAGAACAAGCCGATGTTAGCGAAGATGTCCGTTTACGCCATCGTTATATTGATTTACGCCGCCCTGAAATGTTGCAAAAGCTGCGCTTTCGTTCGCAAATCACACGGCAGTTGCGCCATTATCTGGATGATCATGGCTTTATGGATATCGAAACACCGATTCTGACCAAAGCCACACCTGAGGGTGCGCGCGATTATTTGGTGCCCAGCCGTACCCATCCGGGCGAATTTTTTGCCTTGCCGCAATCACCACAGTTATTTAAACAACTACTGATGGTTGCCGGTATGGATCGTTATTACCAGGTGGTCCGCTGCTTCCGCGATGAAGATTTACGTGCCGATCGTCAACCAGAATTTACCCAATTAGATATCGAAACATCATTTGTTTCAGAAGAAGATCTGATGAACATGATGGAAGATATGATCCGCAAGTTGTTTGCCAATGTACTGGAAGAGGCGCTGCCAAATCCGTTCCCACGGATGACCTATGCTGAAGCGATGGATCGTTTTGGTAGTGACAAACCGGATCTGCGTATTCCTCTGGAATTGGTAGAAATCAGTGATCTTATGCAAGATGTTGATTTCAAAGTGTTCTCATCGCCCGCGCAAGACCCGGGCGGTCGTGTTACCGCGTTACGTGTCCCTGGCGGCAATAGCCTGAGCCGTAAAGAAATTGATGATTACACCAAATATGTTGGTATTTATGGCGCTAAAGGCCTTGCTTACATCAAAGTAAATGATTTAGCTGCTGGCCGTGAAGGGCTGCAATCACCGATTCTGAAGTTCCTGCCTGACGATGTCATTGATGCCATTATGCAGCGCGCTGAAGTGCAAACTGGCGATTTGGTATTTTTCGGTGCTGATAAAGCCACTGTGGTTAATGAATCTCTGGGCGCTTTGCGTGTCAAACTTGGGCACGATCTGGATTTGGTGGCCCATGGTTGGCAGCCATTATGGGTTGTTGAATTCCCGATGTTTGAATGGGATGACAAAACGCAGCGCTGGTATGCCTTGCATCATCCGTTTACTGCGCCACGTGAAGCCGATCTGGAATTATTGAAAACTGAACCGGGCAAATGCCTGTCCAGAGCCTATGATATGGTATTGAATGGTACGGAGTTGGGTGGTGGCTCGATGCGTATCTATAAAAATGATGTGCAACGGCAGGTCTTTGAGCTACTCGGCATTGGCGCTGAAGAAGCGGAAGAAAAATTTGGTTTCTTGTTACAGGCATTGAAATTTGGTTGCCCGCCGCATGGCGGTTTGGCCTTTGGTCTGGATCGTCTGGCAATGCTGATGACCGGTTCGGCTTCAATCCGTGACGTGATGGCCTTCCCGAAAACCCAGTCAGCAGCCTGTTTACTGACCAATGCACCCAGCCCGGTCAGTGATGAGCAGCTGAAAGAATTGAATATCCGTTTGCGTAAAGCACCGGTTGTTGAAAGTTAAAACACCCTTTTAAGCGGCGGGTAAGGAGGACGAAAGTGGCAACAGAACTGGCAAACAGTCCGATTCCATTTGAGGAATATTTTTCGCTGGATGACGCTGAGTGTGACCAGCGCATTATCGAAGCGAAACAGGCGCTAGGTGAGGACCTGGTCATTCTCGGTCACCATTACCAGCGTAATGAAGTCTTCAAACACGCCGATTATTCCGGTGACTCGCTGAAGTTGTCGCGAAATGCCGCAGCCTCCGATGCCAAGTATATCGTTTTGTGTGGTGTGCACTTTATGGCGGAAGTGGCGGATATTTTGTCACGACCGGATCAGATTGCGATTCTGCCAGATTTGGCGGCTGGCTGTTCGATGGCAGATATGGCTAATCGGGTCAATGTCGATCGCGCGTGGCAGGAAATGGCCGAAGTGCTTGATCCCGATGAAATGATAACGCCGATCACCTATATTAATTCGGCAGCTGATCTGAAATCGTTTTGTGGCAAACACGGCGGCATCGTTTGCACCTCAACCAATGCACCGCATGTGCTTGACTGGGCATTTAATCAGCGTGAAAAAATTCTGTTTTTTCCGGATCAACATTTAGGTCGTAATACCGGCTTTAAAATGGGCATTCCGCTGGAAGAAATGGTGGTCTGGGACTTTGATAAGCCACTCGGCGGTCTGACACCGGAAGCGCTGAAAAATGCCAAAATGATCCTCTGGAAAGGCTTTTGCTCAGTACATCAGATGTTTCAGCCGGTACAGATTGATAATTTTTTAGCCAAATATCCGGAAACCAAGGTTATCTCGCACCCGGAATGCAGTTTTGAAGTTTGTCAGAAATCGGATTATGTTGGCTCCACCGAATATATCGTCCGCACCATTGCTGATAGCGCGCCCGGCACGCGCTGGTTAGTCGGTACTGAATTAAATCTGGTTAACCGGCTGCATGAGCAATTTGAGTCACAGGGCAAATCGGTTCACTTTATGTCGCCGACCGTATGCATGTGCTCGACCATGTTCCGCGTCGATCCGCAGCATTTAGCATGGGTATTGGAAAATCTTGTCGAAGGTCATGTGGTTAATCAAGTGTCAGTAGACGAAGTAACCGCTGCGCAGGCCAAACTGGCGCTCCAGCGCATGTTGGATTTGCCAATTTAAGTTTTCTGGAGCGGATCATGGACGCCAAACAAGCCAATATCGATAAGTACTATCAAATCCGCCCGGAAGAATTGCCTTTGTGTTGCCCACTGCCGGAAATGGCGGTGTGGAATTCCCATCCACGGGTCTATTTGTCACTCGAAGATCAAGACGAAGTGCGCTGCCCGTATTGCGGCACTTTATTCAAACTCGTTAAAAATTGATGCAGCATTTGCGGGTCGCTGTTGGTGTTGTTGTTAACGCTGACAAACAAATATTAATTGCTCGCCGTCATGCGCACCAACATCAGGGCGATCTTTGGGAGTTCCCCGGTGGTAAACGCGAAGCAGATGAGAGCCGTTTGGCGGCTTTACATCGGGAATTATATGAAGAAGTCGGCTTGCAGGTACTGGATGCTCAGGACTTACTGCAAATCGATCATGATTATAGCGATCGAAAAGTAACGTTAGATGTCTGGCTGGTAGAACAATTTAGTGGTGACGTACATGGCCGTGAGGGCCAGCAAATCAAGTGGTGTCCACTGGCAGAATTAGATCAGCATGATTTTCCGGCTGCCAATGGCGCAATTGTCACTGCGATCAAAAATTATTTTCAGGTCTAGGGCGTGTTTATTTCTTATCTACACTACTGCTGGTGGCTAGTTTTGTGTTCGACAAGGCGGAAATCGTGCTGTGTGTAGTTATTCTACATAAGCGATTGACAACGCAGTCGGGCGCAAAAATAGTCCCAGCCCTTCGGGTTGTGGCTAAAAAAACGCCACTCTGCGTTGCTCGTTGTTTGTTTACAATAACTAAACGGCTCTTCTCACGCCTTGATTGGCGATTTTTCAGCTCACAACAGAAGCGGAGATAAGAGATAAATAAGCCCTAGTGTTTGTCGTACTCTGGGTCGTTGGGATCAATAACCGGATCGCCAGCGATACGGTGATTTTCCGCCGCCCACTCACCTAAATCGATTAACTTACAGCGTTCGCTGCAAAATGGCCGGAAGGCATTATCTTCAGACCAAATAACTTTGCGCCCACAGGTCGGGCAATTCACTTTCATCATCATCACATACTGCAACAGCTCAGCTGAAAAGCAACATCCTCAGAGATTTGCTGCGGCCGCTGGTTAATATCAAATAACATAAATCGCACGGTAAACCGGTGTTTACCGCCACTGATCTCCGGAAAAAAGCGGCTATCTGCCGGAATTTTTACACGGATCAACTGTGTTGGCTGATTACTGTCCAGACTACGCTGAAAAAAGCCGTTTTCTGCCTCTGCATCGCTAAAAGCGGTACCACTACGGATCAATCTTAAACTGATATCTATCGCTGCTCTGACCGCGACAAATTGCTCCAGCCAAAATTGTAACTGACTGATGCGGTCTGCTACTGGGGTGTGCTGCAACCAAAAATGATAAGCCGGTAAATCAAAATCACAGGTGCCGCCGGCAATGCTGGAGCGTTGGCGAATACTGTATAAAAAATCATTTTCTTTCAGCGCCTGGCCAACCCCTGATTTACGTAATTGCAGCGCATCAAGCGTTTGATCCAATTCACCAAGCAGACTGTCTAAAGCAGTACGGTCGACACCCGCCAGATTTTCCAATGCCGAAAGATTGGTGATCAACCGCTCAACTTCTTTTAATACCTCAGACTTTAAGTCATTGCGCTCAAATACCGACAAAATACTGAGCATGGCATCAATGGCATCCCGATGGCTAAGCTCGTTGTCAAATTGCATGGCTCTATCAACACGCGCAAACAAAAATTCCAGCCGTAAAAAAGTCCGGATGCGCTCGTTGAGTGGTTGTTCGTAGATAGTAGTAGTCGCTGACACGTCGCTTCTGTTTGGAAAAATTAAGGGCTAATGGCAGCAAGTTGTTGGTAGTTTTTCATCAATTTTTTTATCTGCCCAGTGAGATTTTTAACATCACCATCATTATCAACTATGTCATCAGCATAGTGTAATCGCTGCTGGTCATCAATCTGCGCATTGATCATCTGCTCCGCCAAGGTCTTTGAAATCGTTTCACGAGCTAATAATCGCGTTAATTTAGTCTTGTGATTTGCTGTTACTAGCAAAACGCGATCAAACATATCCTGCATTTCGGCTTCAACCAAAAGTGGCACCGCTACAATGGTCACAGCTGCATGGCTTTGCTTTAATTGTGCGGTTAGCGCCTGTCTGACTTGTGGGTGAACAATCGCTTCTAAAACCTTTCTGGCTTCAGCATCCTGAAAAATAATTTGCCGGAGTGCCTCGCGATCCAAATCACCGGTTTCCAATACCAGTTCAATACCAAAATGCGCAACTATTTGCTGATAAGCCGGCATACCCGGCTGACAAACCTGTTTTACAATGACATCGGCATCAATTATCGCGGCACCCAGCTGGGCAAATATTTTACATACCGTACTTTTGCCGCTGGCAATGCCGCCAGTCAGGCCAACATGTAACGGCATTTAATTGAACCCGCTCCAGCGCAAGTAGCCACTATTGATAACATCACCCCAGATCAGTGCCAGCCAGCCAGCAGAGGCCAGATATGGACCAAATGGTATCGGTTGGCTGCGATGATGTTGACGCAATAAAATAAGACTAATCCCAACCACCGCGCCGACCAGTGATGACAACAAAATAATCACGGGCAAAAACTCCCAGCCCAGCCAGGCACCAAGCGCCGCTAATAATTTAAAATCACCAAACCCCATGCCTTCCTTGCCGGTCGCCAGACGAAAAGCATGAAATACCAGCCACAATGATAGATAACCGGCGAGTGCACCAATAACAGCGCTTTGAAGGGTCGTGAAACTCCCGAATAAATTAAAAAACAACCCCAACCATAACAGTGGCAGGGTAATGCTGTCCGGCAATAATTGTTCATCAATATCAATAAACGTTAATGCAATTAACGTCCAGGTTAAAAGTAGTGCGCCCAAACAAACCCAGCTAAAACCAAAATGCCAAGCCACCACGGCGGATAACACACCCGTTAATGCTTCAATTAACGGATATCTAACCGAAATGCGTGCCTGACAATCGCGGCAACGGCCACGTAGAAACAGATAACTTATTACCGGAATGTTTTCCAGCGCGCTAATCGCATGGCCACAATGCGGACAACGAGAACGGGGAGTGCTTAACGTTAACGGTGTCGTTTCAGGTGCAGCGCTGCCAATCAGTTCATGGCATTGCTGCTGCCATTCGCGGTGCATCATTACCGGCAGACGATGGATCACAACATTCAAAAAACTGCCAATCATCAAGCCGAGAATAAATAAAACACTGATAAAGGCCGGCATCGAGCCGGCCAGAAATTCGACCACCGGCATTTACACCACAGCGCCGAGTTTGAATATGGGCAGGTACATAGCGATAACCAGCGTACCAATCAATACGCCAAGGAAAGCCATAATGAAAGGCTCCATTAACGCGGTCATATTATCGACGGCGTCATCAACTTCACGTTCAAAAAAGTCCGCAACTTTTGCCAGCATCGAATCCAGTGAACCGGACTCTTCACCGATTGCGACCATCTGAATTACCATATTCGGGAATAATTCAGTATCAATCATGGCTTTATTCAATTGCGTACCGGTGGCCACATCATCACGCATGGTAATGGTGGCTTCTGAATAAACAATATTCCCGGTCGCCCCAGCGACTGACGTCATGGCATCAACCATCGGCACACCCGCTTTAAACATAACACCAAATGTCCTTGCAAACCGGGCAATTGCACCTTTGGTCAGAACATCGCCAATTATGGGTAATTTAAGCAGTAAACGGTCAAGAAAATGCTGAATCTTGCGCGATCGTCTTTTAGCGGCCATAAAGCCTACCACCGTACCTATCAGCACACCGAAAATCAGCCACCATTTTTCCTGGAAGATTTCTGAAACGCGAATAACCAATAAGGTCAGACCCGGCAGATCGGCACCAAAACCGCTGAATAATGATTCGAACTGCGGAATAACAAATATCATCAAAATCGCGGTAACGATGAACGCCACAACAATAATTGCTGCCGGATACACGAGTGCCTTGCGAATTTTGGATTTTAAAGCTTCGGTCTTTTCCTG
>JBFJJO010000102.1:0-7828 GCA_041612215.1 Methylophaga sp. | reverse complement strand
CATCACATTGATACTGCGCCGGCAGCATAGTGGTTATGCTGCCGGTGTTTGGGGTTTTATAGGGATTTCAGAGTGGTTAGCACGTCTTCGATATGACCTTTCACTTTAACCGAGCGCCATTGGTGACGCAGTACGCCCTCGGTATCAATCAGAAAAGTGCTGCGATCAACGCCCATATACTCGCGGCCGTAGAGTTTTTTCAGTTGCATGACACCGAATAGGTTGCAGACGGTTTCATCGGCATCAGAGAGCAGATCAAACGGAAACGCCTGTTTTTTCTTAAAGTTTTCATGCATTTTTATGCTGTCGCGTGAGATACCGAAGATCACGGTATTCAGTTGCTCAAATTCATTGATATGGTCGCGAAATTGTTGACCTTCTAGAGTGCAGCCAGGGGTATTATCTTTTGGATAAAAATAAATCAGTACATTTTGACCGCGCAGATCGGAGAGTCTGACGTTTTTATCACCGGTGCTGGGCAATTCAAAATCGGGCACGGGTTGGTTGAGGGCCACTTCGCTCATGTAAAAGGATCCTTATTTAATTAGTATTAAAGTCGTCGGTATCTGGCCAGTCCGATCTTGTCATCCAGAGGCCGGCCAAGTACCATGCCAGTTTATTTTCCCGGAGTTCGGCATCTATGTTCAGCGGCAGTATGGTAGCACTGGTAACACCCATGCGGGCAGATGGCTCGGTGGACAGTGACAGCCTGCGCAAACTGGTCGAGTTTCACATCGACAACGGCACTGATGGAATTGTTGCCGTCGGGACAACTGGTGAATCTGCGACACTCAGCGTCGAAGAACATTGTGATGTGATTCGTCAGGTTGTTGAGCAAGTGAATGGCCGCATTCCGGTCATCGCCGGCACTGGTGCCAACGCGACCGCCGAGGCAATTGAGCTGTCCGAATACGCCCGCGATTTAGGTGTCGCAGCGGTACTGCTGGTCGTTCCATATTATAATCGGCCTACGCAACAAGGCTTGTATCTTCACTTTAAGTCTATCGCTGAAGCTGTTGATATTCCACAGATTTTATATAACGTTCCGAGCCGAACGGCATGTGACTTATTACCCGAAACAGTTGCACGTTTGGCAAAAGTTAAAAACATTATTGGTATCAAAGAAGCCACCGGTGATGTGCGCCGGGTGCAGCTGATTAAGGACCTGGTTGATGCCGATTTTCAACTGTTTACTGGTGAAGACGGTAATACCGTTGATTTTATTCTGGCCGGTGGCCGCGGTGTGATTTCGGTCACTGCCAATGTGGCACCGAAGCTGATGCATGAAATGTGCGCGGCAGCAATGGCCGGTGATGCTGACAGAGCCCGTCAGATCAATGATAAGCTTGCGCCATTACATCGGTATTTATTTAGTGAGTCTAACCCGATCCCGGTGAAGTGGGCCCTGCATGAATTGGGTCTGATTCCAGCGGGTATCCGTCTGCCAATGACGGTATTGTCGGAACAATTTCATCAACCGGTTCGTGATGCGCTGGCTGCAGCCGGGGTATTGAATCCATAAAATGAGTGAACATCTATCAATGAACGCAAAACGTTTAAAAACAAGTGCCTGGCTGGTTGCCACAACACTGGCTGTTAGCAGCTGCGGTTTGTTGCCGTCTTTGGAAGAAGTCGCGCCGGATAACACCCAGAAATACCGTAAGGCGGAAACTATGCCGCCTTTGGACGTACCACCGGATCTCAGTGTTAATCGTATCAATGATGAAATTGCCGGTAGCGACAACAGATCGGCAACATATTCTGAGTTCGAAGAAGCCGCAAATAATCCGTTAGCGGCACGGTATAACATTGTTCCTGACAAAAAACCGGCTTTGGCTGGTCAGGAAGGTAGCCGGCATTTAGTAGTTCCCGGTGAAACAACTGTTACCTGGCAGCGTATCGAAAACTTCTGGTCAACCCGTAATATCGATGTTGCGCGTCAGGATAGCCGTATTGGTTTAATGGATACGCAAGCAGATTCCGATGGTTATGCTTATCGGCTGCGAATGGAAAAAGGTGATGTTAAAGATTCGGCGCGGATCTTCATCAGCGGAAAAGACAGTGAAAACGAAAATGTCACCAAAAATGAAGCGATGCTTCGCCAGCTGGCTGACTTTCTGGGTGTTTTGTATCAGGAAGATAAAGCGCGTATAGCGGCCAGCGAACCGCAACAGGCATCACGAGATTTGCCAAGAGTTACTTTACTTGATGAAAGCAACGATTTGCAGGCATTGATGGTTGAGCAACCTTTCAGTGATGTCTGGGATCGTGTTGGCAGGGTACTGGACAGTCGCGGTTTTGCTGTTGAAGATCGGGACAGATCGCGTGGTTTGTATTTTGTTCGTTACATTGATCCGTTCATGGAAGCTGAGCGCGAAGAAAAAGGCTTTTTCAGTGGTTTGGCATTCTGGCGTGATGATGTTGAACAAGCACCGGAGGAATATTATTACATTCGCTTAAGTTCTGAAGCCCAGGCCACCCGGATCACGGTGCTGGATGCTGAGGAAGTCCGCAGTGCAACGGATACCGCCAAGCGTTTGCTGGGACTGATTCAGGAACAACTGACGCAATAATGCAGTTTGCCTCACTTGGCAGTGGCAGCCGTGGCAATGGCACGCTGATCCGCGAGGCAGATACGATGATTCTGGTGGATTGCGGTTTTTCGGCGAAAGAAGCTGAAAAGCGCCTCCGCCAGCATCAACTCAGTCCTGCCGATCTCAGTGCCATTGTGGTGACGCACGAACATGCTGATCATATTCAGGGTATCCGTGTACTTGCCCGTAAATATCGTTTACCGGTATACACCACGGCCGGCACGGCGGGCTGCCTGCCGGCTGATTTAATCGGCTTTATTCATGAATTCAGCTGTCATGAAACCTTCACCATTAAAGATATTGAAGTGCGGCCGTTTCCGGTGCCGCATGATGCCAGGGAACCGGCTCAGTTTGTGTTTCATAATGGCCAATCAAAGATAGGTTTATTAACTGATGTTGGCTCCATTACGCCTGTGATTGAATCTGCGCTGGACGCAGTGGATGCCTTGCTTCTGGAAGCCAATCATGATGTCACCATGCTGGCCAACGGGGATTATCCGGAATCACTGAAACAAAGGGTCGGTGGTCGCTTCGGGCATTTAAATAACGTGCAATCTGCAACATTACTTGAGAAAATCGATACCTCACGTTTGCAGCATATAATTGCCATGCATATCAGTGAGAAGAATAATTCGCCGGATCTGGTGGTGCCATTATTTGCCGAAGCTTTGAACTGTAAGCCAGACTGGATTGGCATCGCTGACCAGGAAGCCGGTTTTGGCTGGCGACAACTCTCTAACGCTTAACGGAATTTCCCATGGAAAAACGACAAGAACTTTATGCAGGCAAAGCCAAAAGCGTCTTTGCCACTGACGATGCTGATTATGTAGTGCTCAGTTTTCGTGACGACACTTCGGCATTTGATGGCGAAAAAATTGAGCAGCTGAGCCGCAAAGGTGAGGTTAATAACAAATTTAACGCCTTTATCATGCAAACGCTCAGCGATGCCGGCATACCAACGCATTTTGAGAAACTGCTCAATAACACCGAATCGTTGGTTAAACGCATGCAAATGATCCCGGTGGAGTGTGTGGTACGTAATGTGGCCTCTGGCAGTCTTGTAAGGCGTCTGGGCGTTGAAGATGGCATGGAATTATACCCGCCGGTGTTTGAGTTTTTCCTGAAAAACGACGCGCTGCATGATCCGATGATCAACGAATATCACATTGCGACTTTTGGCTGGGCTAAAGATGCTCAGGTGCAACAAATGAAGCAACTGACTTTTGAGGTGAATCAGGTGTTGAAAAAGTTGTTTGCAGATGCCGGGATGATCCTGGTCGATTACAAATTGGAATTTGGCGTGTTTAAAGACCAGGTCATCCTCGGTGATGAATTCAGTCCCGATGGTTGCCGCTTATGGGACGCTGAGACCCGCAAAAAGCTCGATAAAGACCGCTTTCGTCAGGGGCTTGGCGGCGTCATTGAGGCTTATGAAGAAGTGGCCAGACGCATTGGTGTGCCTCTGTAAATTATCACAGATATTCATCAATAACTCCGGCCTGTTCGGGGTTTATTATTTGTGGCTCAGGATTTTACTGAGTGTTATCAGGTAAAAACCGCTATTGCCCCTGGTCGCTAATGCGTAGAATAGAAATTGCAAAATAAGTTGATTAACAGGAGAAAACATCATGTGGACTAAACCAGAATACAGCGATATGCGTTTCGGCTTCGAAGTTACCATGTATATCTGCAATCGTTAATCATGGTAACTTATCAAAAATCAGATATAGGTTTTATGGATTGGATTAAACACCCAATGCAATGCACTTGCCCAATCTGCAGTGCTTAATTTTTAAGGAGAATGATTATGTGGACTAAACCAGAATATTCAGACATGCGTTTCGGTTTCGAAGTAACAATGTACATCTGCAACCGTTAATACGCAGTTGATGCAATTAAAAGCCTCGCTTTCGCGGGGCTTTTTTATGTCTGTAACATGCGAATTCGTCAAAAATTTTGCCAGCAATGTGGCCAAATCCAGCCTGTTCTATATCGGGTAAAAGCGGCTTTAGCTAAAGATTGGCAGTTTGTATGCCCGGCATGCTTACCCACAGTTAAATTAGACAATCCAGAATACGTCTATGGTGGTACCTGGAAAAGTCGAAAACGTTAACTTGGGAATTTAACCGTAAGCAATAATCTATTTTAAATCAGTTAACAGGCGAGAGTAATTAAAAACAGCCCCGGAAACCGAGGCTGTTATTTGTGTTTTATTTAACCCGCATACCCGGTTTGGCGCCGTCATCGGGGTTCAATACGTAAATATCTTTACCACCCGGGCCGGCTGCCAGAACCATGCCTTCAGAGACACCAAAGCGCATTTTGCGGGGGGCCAGATTGGCGACCATGACGGTCAGTTTGCCAATTAAATCATCAGGTTGATAAGCACTCTTAATGCCGGCGAACACTTGTTTTTCGGCCAAGCCGATATCCAATGTTAGCTTCAATAACTTATCGGCGCCTTCAACATGCTCGGCATTAACGATTTTGGCGATACGTAAATCAATTTTGGCAAAATCTTCAAACTGAATTTCATCGGCAATGGGATCCAAGTCGGTTGCAGCCGCATTGACGACGGTTGGTTTTTGTTCAGCCTGCATGGTTTCTCTCGATTCAGTCAGAATGGCATCGATCTTGTCTTGCTCAACGCGGGTCATGAGCGGTTTAAATGCATTGATTTGATGGCCAAGCAGCGGTGTTTGGCTGGCTGCCCAGTCCATCGGCGTGATGTTTAAAAAGGTTTCGGCCTGTTCTGCAGTGCGTGGTAACACCGGTTTTAAATAAGCTATTAAGACCTTAAACAGGTTGATGCCCATGCTGCATACCGCTTGCACATCAGCATCTTTGCCTTCTTGTTTGGCCAGAACCCACGGTTTTTGCTCATCTATATATTGATTAGCTTTATCTGCCAGCGCCATGATTTCACGCATAGCCTGGTTAAATTCACGGTTATCATAGCGTTGCGCAATGCTTTCTGCCTGCTGTGTAAAGCTGGCAAACAAGGCTGGATCTGCTAAGTCATCAGTAAGTTTGCCGTCAAACCGTTTATGGATAAAGCCGGCACAACGACTTGCGATATTTACCACTTTGCCGACCAGATCTGAATTGATCCGGCTCTGAAAATCAGCAAGGCTCAGATCGATATCTTCGATACCACTGCTCAGTTTGGCAGCAAAGTAATAACGCAGATATTCCGGATTTAAGTGATTTAAATATGTGCGGGCTTTAATAAAGGTGCCGCGTGATTTGGACATCTTTTTGCCATCAACGGTTAAAAAACCGTGCGCATAAATGCGGTTTGGCAACCGCATGCCGGCACCTTTGAGCATCGCCGGCCAAAACAGGGCATGAAAATAAATAATGTCCTTGCCGATAAAATGCACCATTTCGGTAGTGCTATCAGCGCGCAGGTATTCATCAAAATCGATGCCACTGCGATCACAGTAATTTTTAAAGCTGGCGAGATAGCCAATCGGCGCATCCATCCAGACATAAAAGAATTTGCCCGGCGCATCAGGAATTTCAAAGCCAAAATAGGGTGCATCGCGGGAAATATCCCAGTCCTGTAAACCGGCTTCAAACCATTCACCGAGTTTGCGGCCGACCTCGGATTGCAAATGATCACCTTGCGTCCATTCCCGCAATAACGGCTCGAAATTACCCAGTTTAAAAAAGTAATGTTCTGATTCTTTGGTAATGGGTGTTGCACCGGAAACCGCTGACACCGGATTTTTTAATTCGGTCGGGTCATAGGTCGCACCACAAGCTTCACAGTTGTCACCGTATTGATCGGACGCACCGCATTTCGGACATTCACCGCGAATAAAGCGGTCCGGCAGAAACATTTCTTTTTCGGGATCGTAGGCCTGGCTGATGGTGCGGCTTTCAATATGACCGGCATTGCGGTTTGCCAGATAAATGTGGCTGGCTAATGCCCGGTTTTCGTCACTATGGGTGCTGTGATAATTGTCAAAGCCAATAGCAAATTCAGCAAAATCAGCCTGATGTTCCTTGCTGACATCAGCTATCAGTTGTTCTGAGGTAATACCCTCATTCTGCGCCCGCAGCATAATTGGCGTACCGTGCGCATCATCGGCACAGACATAGTGCACTTCATGGCCGTGCATTTTTTGAAACCGCACCCAGATATCGGTTTGAATGTACTCAACCAGATGACCAAGATGAATAGAACCGTTGGCATAGGGCAGGGCGCTGGTGACCAGAATTTTTCGTTGCATGAAGGAACCGGAATTTAGGCGTTAGAAAACCGTCAAAGATACCAGAATTCAACGATTGACTCTATTTTGTACACATTTTGTGTATTACATTGAAAAGCATTGTTGATTACATTAGATTGACAGAACGACTGGTTTTACCGGTCGTTAACGCGAAGAGGCCCTCATGGATTTAAGTCTGCACGATATTCATGCCGACTCAATTGATTTGGCATTGGATAAAGCACGTCAATACCGTTCCTTATTAGAACCGGAAATTGCCGAAAGTATTTGTCTGGACGTATTAAATATCGATCCTGATAATCAGGCGGCATTGGTGATTTATATTTTGGCGTTAACTGATCAAATCAGTATCAGCGGCAGTCAGTCGCCGTTTCAGGCTATTGAAAATGCGATTGAACGATTAAGCAGTGATTACCAACGCATTTATTACACCGGTATCTTTCACGAGCGCCGCGCCCGCTTTATGTTGACGCAACCAATGTCACGGGCGTTTGCCTATGATTATTTTGCCAAAGCACTGGCGTGTTATCAGCAGGCTGAACAAATGCGTCCGGAACATAATGATGAAGCTATTTTGCGATGGAACAGTTGTGTGCGAACCATTGGCCGCGAAAAACTGGAGCCGCTTTCTGAGCATGACCAAGTATTAATGAGCCGGGAGAGCTGATGGCCTTGTTACAAGTTAAAAAACGCCTGATGGCGTTGGCGGGCATTGTTTTGTCGGTGTATTTGCTGCTGCATATGCTCAGTAATCTCAGCTTTATCAGTCCCCAGGCATTTAATAACTTTTACCTGTTCTATAATCAGCCGCTTATTCGCTGGCCATTGTGGCTGATGGTGTTGGCAGCCATGTTGGTGCATGTGATTGTGGCTATTCAAATTCGCTTGCGTAATAGCAAAGCCCGTCCGGTTACCTACCAGCATCGCCAGCATCATTGGATACCTGCCTGGTTGGTATCGATGGTGATCACGCTGATTTTGTTATTTATTGTCTTG
>JBFJJO010000101.1:0-7948 GCA_041612215.1 Methylophaga sp. | reverse complement strand
CAGTTGTGTAAGCACTAAACTGCGATCCAAGCCTGCCCGATCAAAATCACTCGGTGATGCCAACCTGACATCTAGATTACCACGCTCCGTCGCACGTAATGATGTGACGGGAATTTCAGCTTCAAATGGTTGATTCAGTGCCGAATTGACACTGATCTGGCCAAGACCGAAAGCATAAGCACTTAAAGGACCGAGCAACCCTAAGGCAGCCACCACTGACAAACTAACAATGCGTTTTTGTGTCATTTATTCTGTCCTTCCATGCACGGGCAACCGGCTATAAATATTTTTCTACCAGAACTTCTGCGATCTGAACACTATTTAATGCAGCACCTTTACGCACATTATCCGCAACCACCCACAAATTCAAACCATTTGCATGCGAAATATCTTCACGAATCCGACCGATATAGACGGGATCCTGACCTGATGCTTCAGTCACCGCGGTCGGATAACCGCCGTCTTTGCGTTCATCCAGCAATACGATGCCCGGCGCTTTTTCATAAAGTGCCATTGCTTGCTGTGCGGTAATTTTGTCACGGGTTTCCAGATGTACTGCTTCCGAATGGCCAAAAAATACCGGCACCCGTACTGCAGTCGGATTCACCTGAATGCTGTTATCGTCCAGAATTTTGCGAGTTTCCCAGACCATTTTCATTTCTTCTTTGGTGTAGCCATTGTCCATAAACACATCGATTTGCGGCAACACATTGAAAGCGATTTGTTTCGGATATACCTCAGATTCCACCGGCCGGCCATTAAGCAACGCAGCCGTTTGTTTAGCAAGCTCATCCATGGCTGGTTTGCCGCTACCGGATACTGCCTGATAAGTGCAAACATTGATACGGGTAATGCCAACAGCATCATAAATCGGCTTCAACGCCACCAGCATTTGAATAGTGGAACAATTGGGATTGGCAATAATGCCTTTTTTGGTGTAACCCGCAATGGCGTCTGGATTGACTTCCGGCACGACCAGCGGCACGTCATCGTCATAGCGGAACTGTGAGGTATTATCTATTACCACACAACCGGCTGCAGCTGCTTTCGGTGCATAAATTTCGGAAACACTGGCGCCCGGCGAAAACAGACCCACCTGCACCTTGCTGAAATCAAATTCGGCCAGATCTTCAACCATAAGTGATTTGTTGCCAAACTGCACGGTACTGCCGGCACTGCGTTCGCTGGCAAGCGCATAGACTTTGCCCACCGGAAATTTACGCTGGTGCAAAATTTCCAGCATGGCTTCACCGACTGCGCCAGTGGCGCCGACAACTGCTACATCTACTTGTTTAGTCACAATTCACCTTTGTTAATTACAGCGATGCCACGACGGCATCGCCCATTTCAGTGGTGGAAACTTTACGCATCCCCGCTGAGAAAATATCGGCAGTTCTCAAACTTTGGTCCAATACCTTGCTGACCGCCTGCTCAACCCTGTCCGCCATCGCTGGCTGCTTCAAGGTATATCTGAGCATCATAGCAGCTGACAAAATGGTTGCCAGCGGATTAGCAATATTTTGACCGGCAATATCCGGTGCACTGCCATGAATCGGCTCGTACATACCTTTACGATTTGCGTCCAAAGATGCCGACGGCAACATGCCAATTGACCCCGTCAGCATTGATGCACAATCTGACAGGATATCGCCAAACATATTAGTGGTCACCATGACATCAAACTGTTTCGGTGCCCGCACCAATTGCATTGCCGCGTTATCGACATACATATGACTAAGCTCGACATCCGGATAATCTTTTCCAATACGAATCATGGTGTTGCGCCATAACTCTGTTGATTCCAATACATTGGCTTTATCAACCGAACATACCCGTTTATCGCGCTGACGGGCTATTTCAAAAGCAACACGGCCAATGCGTTCAATTTCAGATTCGCGGTAAACCAGTGTATTAAAGCCTTCCAGTTCACCATTTTCCAAGGAACGGATACCGCGTGGCTGACCAAAATAAATACCACCGGTCAGCTCACGAACAATCATCAGATCAAGCCCGGCAACCACTTCGGCTTTTAATGTAGAGGCATCGGCTAACTGTGGATATAGCAACGCAGGACGCAGATTGGCAAATAAGCCAAGTTCGGAGCGAATGCCCAACAATCCTTTTTCGGGACGCACACTGATATCCAGCGACTCCCATTTATATCCGCCTACCGCACCCAGTAAAATAGCGTCACTTTGCTTTGCCAGCGTCAGCGTCTCAGCTGGCAATGGCGAGCCTGTTTGATCATAGGCAGCACCGCCTATCAGGCCATCTTCAAGACTGATATCCAGCCCATCTTGTTGTAATGCATTTAATACTTTAACGGCTTCTGCAACAATTTCCGGGCCAATACCGTCGCCGGCCAGAACAGCAATTTTTTGGGTCATTTCATTATCTTTTATTTAAATTTAAATCAGTTAAACAGCCACGGCGCTTCCGATTGACGGCGCGCTTCATAGGCCTTAATGGCATCAGTATGCTGCAAGGTCAGACCGATATCATCAAGGCCTTCAAGCAGACAATGCTTTTTGAAACTATCAATAACAAACGAAATGATTTCACCATCTGCCAGACGTATTTCCTGTGCATGTAAATCAACAGTCAGCTGATAACCGGGATTCGCTTCAACAATGGCAAATAATTTATCAACAAGGGCCTCATCCAAAGGAATCGCCAAAATACCGTTTTTGCTGCTATTACTGAAGAAAATATCGGCAAAGCTGGTGGCAATAATGACTTTAATGCCGAAATCAGCCAAAGCCCAAACCGCATGTTCACGGCTGGAACCGCAGCCAAAATTTTCCCGTGCCAACAAAATCGTGCCGCCCTGATAGCGTGGATGATTGAGCACAAACTCCGGGTTTTTTGGCCGATCATTGCAATCCTGTCCGGGTTCACCATGATCCAGATATCGCCACTCATCAAACAGATTAGGACCAAAACCGCTGCGTTTAATCGACTTTAAAAACTGTTTTGGAATAATGGCATCAGTATCAACGTTGGGCCGATCCAATGGTATAACAATGCCGGTTTCTACAGAAATTTTTTGCATCTTTTCCTCAAGTTTTTAGCGGGCGGCTACTGCCCTATCGACTGTATTTCGCCATCAATTTCATCATATTGTTGGCCAATCTCAGTAATGGAGCGCGTTGTCACCTCTTCGCCTACTGATTTCAACACAACAATTTCGACACGCCGATTCTGTGCTCGATTGCCAGCATTATCATTGGGTAATAACGGCCGGGTATCTGCATAACCTTCAAGCACAAAGCGCTCTGCAGGGATTTCGTTATAGCCCAGTAATTCATGTACCACCGAAGTTGCCCGCGATGTCGATAACTCCCAGTTGGAACGATATCGCGACGTATTAATAGGTATATTATCAGTGTGACCGGCAACGGCAATCAAGCCATCTGTTCCAATCAGCACATCGTGGATGGTTTTCAGAATAGGTACAAAAGCCTGGTTCAATGTCGCGTCACCCGACGGAAATGAACCCTTTTCGCGGATTCGGATAACAATCCGATTTTGCTGATTTTCAACCTCAATCAGCCCTTCTTCAATTTCTGTTTTCAACGCTTTTTTGAATTCTTCCGCCTCTTCTGCGGTCTGACGGGCCATTTCCTGAGCGGCCGCTTCAGCATCCATGGTGACTTTCAGCACTTGTCTGGGATCATCTATTGTCTGCTGCTGAACAACATTTAACGGTGTAGGTCTCGGCTCGCCGGGGCTGAACTCCTGAGCAATGATACTGGTACCCATGGGAATTTCGTTAGCTACAACATCACGCTGAACACCAAATGCCATTTCCATCGATTTCACCACTTGCTTAAACTTCATGGCATCGATTTCGGCAAAAGACAATAACAACACAAAAAAGCACATTAACAGCGACATTAAATCGGCAAATGTCGCGATATAGGGCGGTAAGCCTTTTTTCTGCTGCTGAGCAGAGCTTTGTGTATTGGGTTCACTCATCGTAGCAAGCAGCTTTATGCCGTAGCCGTTTGTTCAGCTTCATTCGCTTCACGCATTGACGAAGGCAGATAATTTTTCAGTAATTCTTCCAGAACTTTTGGGTTCTGGCCTTCCTGAATGCCCATGACACTCTCGATAATGATGTTTTTATTCATCAGCTCTTCACCACTACGCAGTGCAAGTTTGTCAGCAATTGGCAAGGCAAACATATTGGCAATCATCGCACCATATAGCGTCGTTAACAAAGCAATGGCCATAGCCGGGCCAATAGCTTTCGGATCAGACATGTTCGACAACATTTGCACCAGACCAACTAAGGTTCCGATTAGGCCCATTGCCGGTGCTGCATCACCAATTTGCTGAAAAATTTGCTGGCCGATGCGATGTCGATTTACCGTTTCATTCATTTCGGTGATCATCGCTTTACGTACAACTGCTGGTTCATGACCATCCACCAACATTCTGATCCCGAGTGACAGGGCCGGAATATTAACCTCCTGACGTTCCAGTGCCAGCAGACCTTCTTTACGGGCGACAGCGGCTAAACGAACCACTTCGGCAATGATTTCATCGGGTTGGACACTGCGATGTAAAAACGCTTTAGTGCTGGTTTTAATGGAATTGATAAACTGCTTCAGAGTGAAGCGCATCATTACTACCGCAAAAGTGCCACCAAACACGATAAGAAATGACGGCATATTGAGAAAAGTACTGGCTGCGGCGCCAAAAGCAATAGTCGCAACAATCAATGACCAGGCAATCAGAAAACCTAATAGCGTCGCTAAATCCACTATATATCACTCCTTGAGTCAAGCACCGGCAAAATATCTCTATTCTAAACAATCATGTCCAAAACCAACAGCTGTACCAGTCGCTTTAACGCAACTGATATTTGCGCCGATAATATAATCGCCATGCTGGTAGCAGTGCCAATAACATAATCAGAACAATCGACCACAATGGCCACCAAACCGGTGAATTCCACTGTGCCTGCAATTTGTTTCGCAATGCCACATTAATGCGCTGATATTTCATCGTGTTATTGGCCATCAGATGGGTTTTGATATTTTTATTCCAGGCATGAAACAGTGTAAATCGTTTGGGATGAAAGCCCCAGATCCACGGTGCATCATAACGGACAATTTCCACCATTTGGTCTATAACCTGCTGGCGTTTATCGCCATCGGGCAACACACGCATTTCCTCAAAGAGCGCATCAAACTCCGGATTTTGGTAATTGGCGGCATTTTCGCCATTAAACAAACTTTTGCCGTTAGGCCCATACAACAAAAAGAGAAAGTTCTCCGGATCCGGATAATCGGCATTCCAGCCCCACTGGAAGATTTGCGCAGTGCCGTTACGCATTTTTTCCTGAAACCGATTGTAATCAGTGCTGCGAACCACTAACTGGATATTTAATTTCTGAAACTGTTTGCGTACCCAGTCAAATTGAGCCTTGCTGTCCGGTCCCCGGTTGGTAACATCAAAATACAGCACAAGCGGCTCGCCGGTTTTGACATCACGGCCATTGGGATATCCGGCATCAGCCAATAATTGTTTTGCCTCACTAATCGGTTTGGTACGCGGCGCACCATCCTGCCAATCATAGACATAATTATCGATGCCACTTTCATCATCCTTGTAGCCAAAAATTCCTGGTGGAATGGGCCCTTGCGCGGGTATGCCCTGGCCATTGGCAAAAATGCTGACGTTTTCTTCCTGATCAACGGCGATGGCTAAGGCATTACGTAATTTACGTGCCCGGTCGGTATAGCCGCCAACCACCGGATCCAGCATATTAAAGCCCATATAAAAGGTCGTTGTACCAACCGCCGATTGCAGAGCAATACCAAGCTCTTTCATGCTGTCACTGAGACCAAAATCGCCTGATGAAGAGATATTGATGGCCTGATCAAAACTGTCAGAAGTTAAAGCGCTAAGATCGTAGTAACCCTGCAGAAACTTATTCCAATAGGCCGTACTTTCTTTTTCAAGGGTAAACACAATACGATCAATAAAGGGCATGGTTTTGCCGGCATCAGTTAGCAATCCTGCAGCTTCATCACCGTCTTCGCCCTCGCTTGGATAACGTTCACCATGAAATAACGGATTACGGACTAGTGTCATGCGCCGGTTGGGGTCATTTTCCAACAAATAATAAGGACCGGTGCCGACCGGATACCAGTCGAGGGTGATATTTTTTTGTTGCAGGCCAGACTGCTGATAAAATTTTTCAACCTCCCAGGCGATCGGCGAAAAAAAAGGCATCGCCAGCCAATACTTCAATTGCGGGTATTGGCCATATACCGTAATTTGATAACGGTATTTATCCAGCGTTTTCACCCCGCTAAGGGCAAAGTCACGAAGGTCAATCGGATTACCGCCAGCAGACTGCTGACCCAGTGTTTCTGAAAACTCATCCAGCCCGACAATATATTCACTCATCAAACCCAAAATCGGTGAATGAACTGCAGGGTGTGCCAGCCGTTTGATCTGATACACGTAATCCTGTGCCTGTAATTCACGACTACCATGCTGGGTAAAATCAACGAGTGTGTCGATATCATCAAGCTGCTCTTGCGTTAATTGATGATAAAGCAGGTTGCCATTGTCATCACGTGCAAACGCCGGATGCGGTTGAAAAGCGATACCCGGCCGTATAGTGATGGTGTACTGACTAAAGGCAATATCGCTAGCATCGGCATCGCTAGGTAGCGGCTCACCCGTACTATCCAGAAACACCAATTCCGGCATTTTTTCAGCGGTCAGTGGTTCGAGCTGGTAAGGCCGTTTCAGATAATGATATTGCAATGGCGGCTCGTAAACCTGACCCGTGATAAGGGTTTCATTGGAACTGTAAGAACGTGCAGGATCCAGATGTTTGGGACGCAAATTAAACGAGGTATAAAGCACTGCCTCGTCATCATCAGCTGAAGGATACGGTGAATTTATCGCTTGTTGATCACAGCCACTGAGCCACATCAGGCATGTCATCAGGATCAGGGCTGTACTGCGCATACTTCTCCATCATTCGACTATTGAGGCTTGATTATAGACAGATTCAGCCGGCCTTGCCTCTTCCCGTTACAGGCAAAATCGGGTAAGTTAATCGGCTTTATCATATCAGGAGATACCCATGGGATTTTTACAGGGCAAACGCGTATTGATTGTCGGCGTCGCCAGCAATCGATCTATCGCCGCCGGTATCGCCCACGCCATGGCCCGCGAAGGCGCTGAATTGGCGTTCACATATCAGAATGACAAACTCAAGTCACGCGTTGAAAAAATTGCTGCGGAATGTGGTGCAAATCCGGATCTGTTGTTTCCCTGCGATGTCAGTTCGGATGAACAAATTAACGCCGTTTTTGATGGTTTGGCAAAACATTGGGATGGTCTCGACAGCATTGTGCATTCAGTCGCATTCGCACCGCGCGAACAATTACAGGGCAGTTTTGTAGACAGCGTCACCCGTGAGGGGTTTTCTGCCGCTAACGACATCAGCGCCTATAGCTTTGCCGCACTGGCCAAAGCCGGTAAAGCCATGTTGGCTGGCCGTAACGGTGCTTTATTGACTTTAAGTTACCTGGGCGCAGAGCGGGCCATTGATAATTACAATGTAATGGGCGTTGCTAAAGCCGCATTGGAAGCCACCGTTCGTTATATGGCTTACTCGATGGGTCCAGAAGGTATTCGCGTTAATGCCGTCTCAGCGGGTCCTATTAAAACTCTGGCCGCTGCCGGTATCGGTGATTTTGGCAAAATGCTGGCTTACGGTGAACGCAATTCGCCGCTACGTCGTAATGTCACTATTGAAGAAGTCGGTAATGTCGGCGCATTTTTATGTTCGGACTTAGCATCGGGGGTTACCGGTGAAATCACTTATGTTGATGGTGGTTACAACATCGTCGGCATCGGCGACAAATAAATAACCATGGCAGTTTAAGATTAAAGCAGGGCATTTCGGTGCCCT
>JBFJJO010000100.1:0-8037 GCA_041612215.1 Methylophaga sp. | reverse complement strand
TTACCAATAGTAGCAACGCAAGCGCATTGTGGTTCCGGCAAATTGTGCAAACCGCGAATAATTTTCGGCATATCTGAAGAACGCTCAAACAAAACATGAGAGCATAAGCACAAACACAATAACATTCCAGCGGGCAAGCTCAGGGCTTGATGAATTTTTTATCCGTCTTTGTTGTAACGGGGAAAGTTCAACAAGCCCGGGTCATATTCTTTTATAATGATTTGCTGAAGCTGTTTTTTTGAGGCCGTAATGGTAGCAAAACGCAAAAAACTGGATTATGAAGCAGCCGTTGCTGAATTGGAGTCGCTGGTCGAGCAACTTGAGCGCGGTGATATTACGCTAGAAGAATCACTTAAGTTATATGAGCGCGGAGTGTTATTGACCCGTGATTGTCAGGAAGCCCTGCAAGCCGCTGATCAAAAAGTACAAATGCTGGTTAAACAGGCAGGTAATCCAACTTTGGTGGATTTTGATTCAGATCCGGACGTTTCGTGACGGCAGCTTTCAATTTGTCCGGCTGGATGTCGGAAAACCAACAACGTGTGGCCCGTGCATTAACTGCTCGCCTGAACTTGCAAAGTGATGCCCGGTCATTAGTGAATGCGATGCAATACACGACGCTGGATGGCGGCAAGCGTTTGCGGGCGATGTTGGTTTATGCTGCCGGTGAAGTTATGCTCAGTAATGACAATGGTTTGGATGCTGCGGCGTGTGCCGTTGAAATGATTCATGCCTATTCATTGATCCATGATGATATGCCGATGATGGATGACGACGATCTTCGCCGTGGCCGGCCAAGTTGTCATAAAGCATTTGATGAAGCCACAGCCCTTTTAGCCGGTGATGCATTACAAACCCATGCCTTTCTTTCATTGTCCGACAACACATTACCGGCAACACAACAAATTGCTATGGTAAAAACCCTGGCTGAAGCCAGTGGTGTTATGGGTATGGCAGGCGGTCAGGCGATTGATTTACAAAGTGTCGGCAAAACTTTACAACTTGCGGCATTGGAACAAATGCACCAATTAAAAACCGGCGCGTTGATCCGTGCCAGCGTCCGTCTGGGTGCTTTGGCTTCTGATAACGTGACCGAGCATGATTTACTGGTGCTGGATCAATATGCCGCTGCTATTGGTCTGGCGTTTCAGGTGCAGGATGATGTTTTGGACGTGATTGCCGACACGGCAACCCTGGGCAAGCAGCAAGGTGCCGATATTGCCCGCGATAAACCGACTTATCCGGCTATTCTTGGCCTGGAAGCCGCGCAGCAAAAAGCGCAGGATCTGGTTGAAAATGCACTGGCTGCCCTGCAACATTTAAGTGGCCCAACCGAGGCTTTATCAGGATTGGCGCGGTTTGTCGTGCAGCGAACTTTTTAATGTGAATATTTTGAGCCGATTGCTAGAACAGATTAATGACCCGCAGGATTTGCGGCAATTATCACGTAAGCAGCTGCCGCAGCTGGCTGAAGAGATCCGTACCCTTATCATTGAAAGTGTCCAGCAAACCGGTGGTCATATTTCTTCCAATCTCGGTGTCGTTGAACTGACGCTGGCGCTGCATTACGTTTTCAACACGCCTGAGGATCGTCTGGTGTGGGATGTCGGCCATCAAAGTTATACCCACAAAATTTTGACTGGCCGCCGTGATCAGATGCATAGCATGCGCCAGCCAGGTGGTTTATCTGGTTTTACCAAACGCAGCGAAAGCGAATTTGATACCTTTGGTGTTGGCCATTCCAGTACGTCTATCAGTGCTGCACTGGGCATGGCTATCGCCGCACAAGCCAATAATGATTCGCGTCGTGCAGTGGCGATTATCGGTGATGGCGCGCTCACCGCCGGTCAGGCTTATGAAGCATTGGCACATGCCGGTGACTTAAGTGCCAATTTGCTGGTCGTGCTCAACGATAATGAAATGTCGATCTCAAAAAATGTCGGTGGCATGGCCAATTATCTGGCACGACTGTTATCCGGCAATTTCTACGCGTCTGCCCGCGAAGGCAGCAAGAAAGTCCTGAAAAAAATCCCCACTGCCTGGGAAATTGCCCGCCGTGCTGAAGAACATATGAAAGGCATGGTGGTGCCCGGCACCTTGTTTGAAGAAATGGGCTTTAATTATATTGGCCCGATTGATGGTCATAATCTCGATACCTTAATCACCACGCTGACCAATTTGCGCCAGCGCAAGGGTCCGCAGTTTCTGCACATTGTTACCAAAAAAGGCAAAGGCTTTGCCCCTGCAGAAGAACAACCCTGCAAATATCATGGTGTCAGTCCTGCGGGCAGCACTAAAAAAACAGGGCCCAGTTACACGCAAATTTTTGGTAACTGGTTATGCGATATGGCAGCCAGCGATAAGCATTTGATTGCCATCACACCAGCGATGTGTGAGGGATCCGGCTTAACGGTTTTTGCCGAACGCTTTCCGGAACGTTATTTTGATGTTGGCATTGCCGAACAACATGCTGTGACGCTCGCCGCCGGATTGGCCTGTGAAGGCAAAAAACCGGTAGTCGCCATTTATTCAACGTTTTTGCAACGTGCCTACGATCAGCTTATCCATGATGTCGCGTTGCAAAATTTGCCGGTGTTATTTGCAATTGACCGGGCGGGCTTGGTCGGCGCTGATGGGCCGACACATGCGGGCAGTTTTGATCTGAGTTATTTACGCTGTATTCCTAATATGCTGATTATGGCGCCGGCAGATGAAAATGAATGCCGGCAAATGCTGACCACTGGCTTTAAACATAATGGCCCTGCCGCTGTTCGTTATCCCCGTGGTAGCGGCCCCGGTGTAATAGTTGATAACAGCTTATCAGCACTGCCGATTGGTAAGGCTGAACTGCGCCGCAACGGAAAAAAAGTCGCTATTCTGGCCTTTGGCAGTATGCTGAGCATGGCGCTGGAAGCCGGTGAAGCACTGGATGCTACGGTGGTCAATATGCGCTTTGTCAAACCACTGGACACCGAACTGATTGATACCCTTGCTGCAGATTATGATTTGCTGGTGACTATTGAAGAGAATGCTATTGCTGGTGGGGCTGGCAGTGGTGTTGCTGAATATTTGCATGAAATGAATTATGTAACACCCATCAGACATCTGGGACTGCCGGACAGCTTTCTGGATCATGGCAATCATCAGCAAATGCTTGCCGATGTCGGTTTGTCAGCCAATGGTTTAATCGATTTCATCAATCGTTTTTTTGCGTAATAATGGCCTGTTACCCAAACTAATTCCTGAGTATAATAGTCAACAATATGAGCGCGACCTATACCCTTAAAATCCTTGCTGATTTTGCTTCTGCCCACACCTTGCGTGATTACCCCGGCGATTGCCGACGCATGCATGGCCATAATTGGAAAGTAGAAGTTGAAGTCACTGCCCGTGGGCTAAATGAACATGGCATGGGTATGGATTTTAAAACCATCAAAACGGCCACGCGTGAATTAGCTAAAACTCTGGATCATCGTTATTTGAACGATATTCCGCCGTTTGATGAAATCAATCCCACTGCTGAAAACATTGCCCGATATTTTTATCAGCAGCTCAGCACTATATTGAATAACGAAATCGCCAGCGTTTCTGGGGTTACCCTCTGGGAAACTGACCGCGCCTGCGTTAAATACAGCGAGGAATAAGCCACAAATGACCGAACAAAACAAACCAGTAGCGGCTGCAGAAATCGAAGACGTTCAGAACATTAAAGATAAACGTCATATTGCCATTGATAAAGTTGGCATCAAAGATATCCGCCATCCTGTTGTGGTCAGCGACCGCACCACCGGTGAACAGCACACAGTTGCCAACTTCAACATGTACGTGAACCTGCCGCACCAGTTCAAAGGCACACATATGTCGCGTTTCGTTGAGATCCTGAATCAACACGAACGTGAAATCACCGTTAAGTCATTTCATACCATGCTCGGCGAAATGACCGAACGCTTGGATGCGGAATCAGGCTATATCGAGATGAGCTTCCCTTATTTTGTTAATAAAGAAGCGCCGATTTCCAAAGTACGCAGCTTGATGGATTATCAGGTCAGTTTTATTGGCGAGATAAACAAGAGCAAAACCAGCTTGTCTGTCAAAGTTATCGTACCAGTCACCAGCCTCTGCCCTTGTTCAAAAAATATTTCTGATTACGGTGCACACAACCAGCGTTCACATGTCACGCTGACGGTGAAAACCGACAGTTTTATTTGGATTGAAGACTTGATTGATTTGGTTGAAGATGAAGCTTCATGCCAGATTTATGGCCTGCTAAAACGTCCTGATGAGAAATATGTCACCGAACATGCCTACGACAATCCTAAATTTGTTGAAGACATGGTGCGTGATGTTGCGGCGCGATTAAATGCCGATAAACGCATCAAAGCTTATACAGTTGAATCAGAAAACTTTGAATCGATTCATAACCATTCAGCCTATGCCCTAATCACGAAAGGTTTCTAAACAACGAAGTTAATTAAATATGCCCGGCTGGTCCGGGCATTTTTTAGTATTTTTGAATTAAATCCAGCCGCTGACCGCGTCGCTGTAAATCCAGATCCTGTAAAAAACTCATGCCTAATAAAGCGCGCTCTGGTTCAGGACCATCAAGAACAATCGCCATAACATTAAATCGCGTGATGTCTCCCAGTTGCACCTTTTCCAAATTAACCTGATAACCCACTCCTTCACCGGAAGCAGTCCGAACACCAATTTTGGGAGCATTTAAATAATCTATCCCTAAACGCTTCGCGGTAACCCCATTTAAAGCCACTGCTGACGCACCAGTATCGACCAGAAAATCGACACCGTAATCATTGATACTGCCGTTCGTTAAATACATACCATCCGTCGGCCACAAACTAACCATCGGCTGCGGGCTGGGTGGTGAAAATACGCCGCCGATCTGACTGCCCAATGGAAAAGTCTGTTGTTTGCCGTCAAATTCCAAAATCGCCTGATCACTGTTTGCAGCGATGAGTTTGATGCCTTCCGGGCTGGTTTGGCCGACTTTCAGAATCCGCTGGGTATCGTTGATATTAATCACCGCCTGATCCCGGAACAAACCTGACACTTGGATGCTTAACGCCGCTTCGGCCATCACAACGGCCGGCAAGATAAACGGTATAATGAAGTATTTAAATAATTGAATTCGCATGCTCATGGCACCTTTTTCCAAGCAGGATGTTTTATAAATGTCAGCTGCCAGTTATCCCACGGTCAGCGGCGTAATCCTTGCCGGCGGACTCGCCCGCCGCATGGGTGGCGAAGACAAGGGTCTGGTCAAATTTCAGGGCCAGCCGCTTGTTAAACACGTTATTAATCGTTTACTGCCGCAAGTTGATCAATTAATTATCAACGCTAATCGTAATATAGACCGCTACCAACAATTTGGCTACCGTGTTATCAGCGATACATTGGCCGATTTTCAAGGCCCACTGGCCGGCATGCTCAGTGGCATGCAGAACGCGCACTCGGACTACATTTTAACGGTGCCCTGTGATGGCCCGCTACTCAGTCAAAAACTACGGCAGCGTATGCTGGAATCACTACTGCTTAGCGGGAAAACGATGGCTGTTGCTACCGATGGCCATCGTTTACAACCGGTTTACTGTTTAATGCCTCGTCACTTACAGACTGATTTAGCAGCATTTCTAAAAAGCGGAGAACGCAAAATAGACCTTTTTTTCGCACAGTATCCGCTTGCTGAAGTTGATTTCAGCGATGAAACCAGCTGCTTTGTAAATATGAACCACCCCGAAGATCTGGCTGCTTTGCCAGTGAACTGTCCCTTGCCAATGCTCGGTATTTCAGCATTCAGCGGCACCGGTAAAACCACGTTACTCACCCAGTTACTGCCTCGTTTAAGGCAAAAAGGCTTAAGGGTGGCCGTGGTAAAACATGCCCATCACCGATTTGATATTGATAAGCCGGGTAAGGACAGTTATGAAATCCGCGAAGCAGGCGCCAGTCAAGTGATCGTGGCTTCAAAAAATTTACTGGCATTGATGCAGACCCCATTAGCAGACCGTGACGAACCGCAACTGGCCGAATGTCTGGCAAGGCTTGATTACGACGAGCTGGATCTGGTGCTGGTTGAGGGCTTTAAACAAACAAACTTTGCCAAACTGGAATTGCACCGGCCCAGTTTGGGTAAACCGCTTCTGGCCAACGAAGATCAGTACATTATTGCCCTGGCGAGCGACGCCGCAGTCAGCGTTAATCGTGACTTGCCCGTGCTGGATTTAAACGATGTCGGTAAGATAGCTGAATTTATTGAAGAGTTTTGCCAACAGGCCCACCCCTCTTATGCTTGAAAATACCCCACAAGACAGCTGCGCCGCCCCCGAAAACCCATCAGTTTTACGTGTAGATAACGCGCGCCAGACGATTCTGGATCAAGTCGCTGCTCATCAAAGTCAGCAACTTTTGCCACTACGTGACGCGCTGGGCAGAGTTCTGGCTGAAGATATTATTTCGCCATCAGATGTGCCACCGCATGCCAACTCAGCAATGGATGGTTATGCCATGGCCCATGCTGATCTAGCGACTGAAGCCCTTACTTTACGCTGTATTGGCAGTGCCTTTGCCGGTCAGCCGTTTACCGGTCAAATCCACCGTGGTGAATGCATTAGAATCATGACCGGCGCGATACTGCCCGCCAGTTGCGATACTGTGGTCATGCAGGAACAAGCCGAATCCAGCGGCGAAAATATTCATTTTCAGGGCCAGCATCAGTTTGGCCAGAATGTGCGTTTAGCCGGTGAGGATATTCAACTTGGCCAAACCGTGTTGAACAAAGGTCGCCGTATCAATGCCGCGGATCTGGGATTGCTGGCATCGTTGGGGATTGGTGAGCTTAGGGTAATGCGTAAATTACGGGTCGCCTTTTTTTCCACAGGTGATGAGCTTAAATCTATTGGTGAGATCTTATCTCCCGGCGATATTTATGACAGCAACCGCTACACTTTGTTTGCCATGCTTGCGCAAGCCGGCGTCGATATACTCGATATGGGTGTTGTTAAAGATGACCCCGACGCGATTCGCTCAGCTTTGCAATTGGCAGCTGATAATGCCGATGTAGTGATAACTTCCGGTGGTGTGTCGGTCGGTGATGCTGATTACATCAAACCACTGCTCACCGAACTTGGCCAGATGAATTTCTGGAAAATTGCCATGAAGCCGGGCCGGCCGCTAACCTTTGGTTACCTGCAAAACACACCCTTTTTTGGTCTGCCCGGTAACCCGGTCTCAGTGATGGTGACCTTTTATCAGTTTGTCTTGCCGGCGCTGCAGAAAATGTCAGGAGCCACCCTCAATGCCGCATTACTGTTACCGGCCATTGCTGCGGCATCAATTCGTAAACGGCCGGGTCGCTTTGAATTTCAGCGTGGTGTCATGGAAAGCTCAACAGAAGGTCAACTTACGGTGCGTATGACCGGTGAGCAAGGGTCCGGAATTTTAAGCTCAATGAGCCAGGCTAATTGTTTTATTTTGCTGGATGAAGACTGCGACGGTATTGCTGCCGGCGATATGGTCACAATCCAGCCTTTTGCAGGTTTAATGTAATGTCAGACATCCACGATAAACAGCAGTTTGAATTTAATAAATTACGTAAACGCTTACGCCGCCAGGTCGGACAGGCAATTGCTGATTACGACATGATTCAGGATGGCGATAAAGTCATGGTCTGCCTGTCCGGCGGCAAAGACAGCTATACCATGCTGGATATCCTGCTGAACCTGCGGGATCATGCGCCTATCAATTTTGAACTGATTGCCGTTAATCTGGATCAGAAACAACCCGGTTTTCCAGAAGAAGTACTGCCAACTTATCTTGAGTCTATCGGTGTGCCTTATCACATCATTGAAAAAGATACGTACAGCATCGTTAAAGAAGTGGTACCTGAAGGCAAAACCACCTGCGGTATTTGTTCACGGCTGCGGCGCGGCAGTTTATATGGCTATGCACGGCAAAACGGTATTACAAAAATCGCACTGGGTCATCATCGCGATGACATCATTGAGACGCTGTTTCTAAATA
>JBFJJO010000099.1:0-8206 GCA_041612215.1 Methylophaga sp. | reverse complement strand
GGACAGTTAACGCCAGATCGTCGGGTGCGAATTTAGCAATAAATTTATCGGCGCCGACTTTCTCCACCAGAGCATTGTTGAAAGTACCGCTCATCGAAGTGTGCAGCAATATCTTTAATCCATTCAGCGCGGGGATTTGTCGGATGGCACTGGTCAGCGTATAGCCGTCCATTTCCGGCATTTCGATGTCTGAAATCAATAGTGCAATGTGCTTATTGATGTCGATGCCTTGATCGGTCCATTCCGTTAATAAATCCAGCGCTTGCTTGCCATTATTGACCAAGGTGCATTCGATGCCGATTTGCGCCATCGTTCGCAGTATTTGATTTCTGGCGACACTGGAATCATCGGCGACCAGGACATGTAATTGCTGACTGGCATTATGGCGGCTGTATTGCGCGATCAAATCTGCAGACACCACATCATCCATGCCCAGTACTTCCGCCATGACTTTTTCTACATCAATGATTTGTATCAATTCATCATCAATACGGGTGACAGCCGTCATATAGTGATTGCTGCCTGAGGCGGAGGGCGGCGGCAGAATATCGGCCCAGCTGGTGTTTACGATACGGTCTACCTGACTGACCAGAAAACCCTGCACTGATCGGTTGTATTCGGTAATAATGACAAAGCTTTGTGTCAGATCGGTAATGGGTGGTTTACCAATGCCTTGTGATAAATCAAAAATACTTATGGTCTTGCCACGGATTTTGGCTGCACCGCGAACCACTGGATGGGCGTTAGGGAATCGTGTCAGCGATGGGCAGGGAATGGCTTCGCGGACCTTAAAAACATTAATGCCATAACGTTGCCGGCCACCTAAATGGAATAATAGTAATTCCAGCCGGTTTTGACCGGCAAGACGGGTTCGCTGGTTTACACCATCAAGCAGACTGGTCATACGGTATCCTCATTTTTTAAGAATTTATCGGCGGCGTAGCCGTTTTCTGTAGCCTTCATTCAGGTATGACTCTTGCAAGCATATTGGCAAAGTTACATCGCGAAGCGCTTTGCAGTGGAGTTAAACCTTATGTCGCGTCTATTTACGTTTTTAACATTTTTAAGCAGCGTCATTTTTTTGACATTGCCAGCGCAAGCCGCTTCCTTACATGCCTTACATGAAGTGGAACATGCGGCTTATTTACATGCTATTAGTGAAGCACAGTCACGCTTTACTAATCCACAGGTAAGTATAAGCTCTCTTGATAAACGCTTACGTCTGCAAGCTTGCCAGAGCCCGCTGGATACCTTTGCCAATCATGATCAAATGCGTTCCGGGCAGTTAACGGTTGGCGTACGTTGCCATGAACCGGTTAGTTGGACAGTGTATGTGTCAACGCAAATTAAAGTGATGCAGGATGTAGTAGTGACCCGGCGCGCTTTATCTGCAGATCACATTTTGTCGGCAAATGACATAAAATTGACACAGCGAGATATTGCCAGTTTACGGAAAGGTTATTTAACCGATGCCAAAGCTTTAATTGGCCAACAGTTAAAATCACCTTTGCCAATGGGCAGCATTGTTGAGTCCAGCCAGTTTAAAGCTCAAATTCTGGTGAATCGTGGTGATTTAATCACGCTGGTCGCTAAGGTGGGCAATATGGAAGTGCGGATGCGCGGTGAGGCTTTAGCCAATGGCGGTCTTGGTCAGCGGGTCAGAGTTAAAAACAGCAGTTCCGAAAGGGTCGTTGAAGGTGTCGTTGATGCTGCCGGTGTGGTGCGCATCGCAACAATGTAGACAGAAACTTATTTAAGTTTGTCAAAGCGTTGCCGATACTATTGTATAAGTTCATTTGGAGACAGCAATGTCAGAAATTAACAACATCAAATCTAATGCGCCGGGCGGGGTGAATAATCAGCGCAGCACTGTGGTTGATGTCAAAAATAGTGCCGCCAAACCCAGCGCTGGCATGGATGCAGCGCCGGCATCTGATAAATTCAGTCTGACCGATGATGCCAACCAGTTACAAGCACTGCAGCAGATGATTGCCGGTATGCCGGATGTTGATAAACAGCGCATTGCCGAACTGCGTAGTGCTATTGAAAATGGCGACTATCAGGTTGATTCGCAAAAACTGGCACAGAATATGATTGATTTTGAGGGTCAATTCTAATCAGGACAAACCCATGTCGATGACCCCGGCACAACAACTACACTCTACTTTACAAGCAGAGCTGCAATTGGCCCAACAACTGGCTATTATCCTGGAAAACGAGCGCACTGCCTTAACACAGGCCGACAGCGCCGAATTAGCACAATACGTTAATGCCAAACAACCGCTTATCAAGCAACTTGAGCAGTTAGGCAGGCAACGTGATTTTATTCTGAAAACAGCCGGTTTCCCGCCAGGTAAACAAGGCATGCAAGCATTTGTTGTTAACCAAACCGATGCCGAAGCCATGGCGCTCAATAAACTGCTCGGTCAGTTAAAGATTCAAGCTGCGCGTTGCCGTGAACATAATCAAATTAATGGCGGTATTGTTAACGTTAATCGCCAATACCTGCAACGGGCGATAAGTATTTTGCGCGGTCGTGATCCTGAAATCAGTTCATACGGTCCGGGCGGCGAATATACCAGTGCAGTGGTCCGGCAGCCGCTTATCGGCAGGGTATGATTAGCGGTTTTCAGCCCAGTCAGCGAGTACATTCACCCAGGCGGGGTGGGCATTCAAACACGGCACTAATGTCAAAGATTTGCCGCCTGCCTCGATAAAAACTTCTTCGCCGCGAATGGCAATTTCTTCAAGAGTTTCCAGGCAATCAGTTACAAATGCCGGACATATTACCAGTACTTTTTTGACGCCTTTGCCAGCCAAATCAATCAGCATATCCTCGGTATTTGGTCCCAGCCAGACTTGCCGGCCCAAACGAGACTGAAATGCCACCGAATATTTTTCAGCAGGCAACCCGAGCCGTTCGGTAAAGGCTCTAGTGGTCATCATCACTTGATGCCGATAACAAGTTGCGTGGGCAGGGTGTGGCTGCATACAGCAATCTGTGCGTTTCAGACAGTGTTCACCCGATGGGTCGCGTTTGGTAATGTGGGTTTCTGGCAGGCCATGATAACTAAATACCAAATGGTCAAAGTCTGCCTGTAAGTATTCTTGTGTTTGTTGATACAGCGCCTCGATATATTGCTTATCTTGATAAAACGGCGGCAGCACCTTTAGGGCGAAAGTCAGTTTGTGTTTAGCTATCACCCGCTCAGCTTCGACAATTGAAGTGGTGACTGTGCTATCAGCAAAATGTGGATACATCGGCATATACAAGACTTCAGTAATACTGGGATCATCGGCAATTTTCAGCAGCGCTGATTCAATACTCGGATTACCGTAGCGCATTGCCAAATGTACCGGCATATCCACCTTGGCCTGCAAAGCTTGTTGCAATTGTTCAGATAAAACAATTAATGGCGAGCCCTCTGGGAGCCAGACACTACGGTAAGCTTCTGCAGAAGCTTTGGGACGAAACGGCAACACAAACAGACCAACAATCATGCGTCTTAATATCCAAGGCACTTGGATCACATAACGATCCATCAAGAACTGATTCAGATAACGACGAACCGAGGGGGTATCAGGTTTATCCGGTGAGCCTAAGTTGGCCAGTAAGATTGCGCGTTTGCTCATGATTTTTCCGTTTTTTAGTTATTGAGTGCCGCTTCGAGCGCTGGTCGTAATTCGGTATATTTAAACGCAAAACCTGCTGCGAGTGCTTTTTCCGGAATGGCGCGTTGCCCACCCAATAATAATGTAGCCATTTCGCCCATTGCGGTTTTTAATACGCAGGCGGGCACCCGAAAAAACGCCGGCCGATTGAGCGTTGAGGCGAAAGTCCTGGTAAATTCGTTATTCGTCACCGGATTGGGCGCAGTCCCATTAAACACACCATTGGCACTGTTGTGAACAGCCAAAAATAAAAATAAGTCACGAATATCAATCAGGTGAATCCATGGCATATACTGCTGCCCATCGGCGATGGGACCACCTAACCCCAGTCTAAACGGCCATAACATTTTACTTAAAAAACCGCCACTGGCAGCAACCACTAAACCGGTACGAACGATTGCCACACGAATGCCCAGGTCAGTGGCAGCCATTGCCGCCTGTTCCCAGTCTTCGCAAAGTCGATGGGCAAAATCATCATGATAATCACTGCGTTCGGTGACAATGTCGGCCTGCTGATCGCCATACCAGCCAACCGCTGAGCCACTGATTAACGCATCTGGTTTTAGCGAACGTCGTTGCATCCAATCAACCAAATGCTGAGTCAGGCCAATCCGGCTGTCGCGTAGCGTTTGTTTTTGTTTGTCAGACCAGCGTTTATCTGCAATGGGTGCGCCGGCGAGATTAATAACGATATCAATTTGCCGTGCGGCAGGAATGTTATGTAAATCGTTAACTGCCGTGACCTTGCCGTTAAACAGGCCATGTACCTTGTCAGTATCGCGACTGAGAATGATAACGTCGTGGTCATTAGCAAGTAGTTTTTCACTGATGGCGCGGCCAATCAGACCAGTACCACCGGTTAACAGATAAGTGGCCATTTTTTATCCTTGTAGTGACAAATTATTGATAGCGTGACATGCCCCGGTAAAGTTTATGTGAAGTTGAAGATCTGCAACTGCTTATCGCCATACCTTTTAAGTATAAAAATCGCTAAACTCGTTGGAAAGCAATGGAGGCTTTGTGGACTGGAAACGACTTTTATATCTTAATAGTCTGGTCGCGGCGGCATATTTTCTCCTGGCGTGGTTATTATTGCCACTGACTATGATGCCGATTAATGCTGTGCCTGTCTGGCTGCCTGCAGGCATCGCCTTAGCTGCAGTACTCATTTGGGGATACCGTTTACTACCATCAGCCTTTATCGGTGATTTTCTGGTTCGTTGGCAGCTTTACACCCCCATTGATGGCAGTGGTTGGTGGTTATGCGTTTTGCTGGCCGGACTTGCGGTATTACATGCTGGGCTAGGCCGGTATCTACTGCAAAAATATGCAGTGTGGCCGTCGACGTTACAGACAGACGGCGATATCGTTCTTTTTTTTCTGTTGGGCGGCATTGCCGCGGCATTGCCACCTGCGTTAGCGTCAACTGCTGTGCAAGCATATTTTGCCGTATTGCCTCAGTCTGACTGGTGGCAAACAGCACTGTTTCTGTGGTTGGCCGGTGCGCTGGGTATAGTGGTCATAACCCCCGTTTTACTCATTTTACTGGCACGACCTCGTGATCAATGGCAACACCGGCAATTTCCTGTTGCCGTGCCAATGTTGTTACTACTGGTGTTGCTATTAATCATTGTCTGGCAGACCAAACAGCATGAGACCGAGGCCAATCAACAGCGGTTTGCCGCAAACGTCAAACTGTCGCATTCGTTGGTAGCAAATGAACTGGATTTTCATGCGTTATTGCTTCAATCCATGCGGTCGTACTTTTTGCATAGCGAAGAAGTTACTTTTGCCGAGTTTTCGGATTATCTCGCTGATTTCAGTCAACATCGCCATGATGTGTCGGCTGCCTTATGGATTGAAAGAAGCGAACATGACGTCGAGAATCCTTTTTGGCTGCGTTACATCAAACCGGTTAAACAAACTGATGCAGTGCTGCCGTCACTGGCCGGCCAGGCAATGTGTCAGTCAAAAGCCGATCGTTTATTGTGTGATGCCGTTTGGCAAATGCCTAAGACCCTGAAAGCTGGGCCTATATTTGATGATTTAGCAGCAAAGCTGCCCGGCAAGTTTATGTTTGTGCTGGGCGTACGTGATGGGGGGGGGCAGCAGTCGGGGCTGGTGGTGCATATTTTCGATTACGCTGATTTTTTTGCCTCGCTGACAGCTGCTGAAACCAATCGCTGGGTTGAGTTTACTGTATCAAATCGTGAAAACGGCGAAGTTTTATATCAAACGGCAGGCTTTGATCCCCGGTATTCAACTTTACTCAACCTAACGTTAAGTGAATCACTGGATGGTGGTTTGGGCTGGCAGTTCGAATATCAGCCAAGTGACCTGTATTTAAAAAGTTACACCAACTGGACTGTTTTCGGCATTATCACCAGTGCCCTGGTATTGTTCAGTCTGATCGGCGCTTGGCTGATGTCCCAAAGTGGTCGCGTGTTGCAAATTCGTCAGGCGGTCACGGAAAGAACGCGGGCACTGGAACAAAATATCCATTTGCTTCGTAAAAGCGAAGAAAAATACCGGCGGTTGATCGAAAACATTAAAGACGAATATATATTATATTCTCATGACCTAAATGGCGTGTTTACTTATGTCAGCCCCTCCGTTGAAGCTATTCTCGGTTATCACTATACCGAGTTGATCGATCACTACTCCAATTACCTTCCCGATACCGAAGTGAACCGTAAGGTTGCCGGGTATACCGCGCAAACACTGTCAGGTAAAACCATGGCGTATGAAGTGGAAGTGCTTGATAAGTATGGACAAATCCACTCTCTGGCAGTCAAGGAAATGCCCGCTTATAACGAGCAGGGTGAGGTCGTCGGTGTTGAAGGGATTTTGCGTGATATTACAGCACAAAAAAAATCACAGCTAATGCTGGAAAAGTTATCTCTGGCCGTTAAACACAGCCCTAACGCCATTATTATTACCGACCGGGATGGCTATATTGAGTATGTTAACCCGAAGTTTACTGATATCACGGGTTATCAGCCCAATGAAGCTGTCGGTAAGTGGCCTGATTTGATCAATGCCGGTGATGATCCACAATCTCTGCATAAAGAAATGTGGCAAACGATCTTGATGGGCCAGGAATGGCGGGGCGAAGTTCAAAACCGCAAGAAAAACGGTGATTTGTACTGGGCACAAGAGCTGATTGCACCTATGGAAGATGCTGGTGGTCAAGTCAGTCATGTGGTGATTACTCAGGTAGACATTACCGAAGCCAGGCGGCTCAATGATGAAACGTCTTATCAGGCAAGTCATGATTTGTTGACTGGCCTGATTAACCGGCGTGAATTTGATTTGCGTCTGCGCCGGGTGATTGAATCTTCCCGGCTGGATCATGGTGAACATGCGCTATGTTTTCTGGATTTAGACCAATTTAAAGTGATTAACGACACATGCGGGCATATCGCCGGCGATGAATTACTACGCCAGATAGGTGCGTTGTTACAGGGGAATATCCGTTCTCGCGATACCATTGCCCGCTTGGGCGGGGATGAGTTTGTCATCCTGATGGAACACTGTTCAATTGAGCAGGCGTATAAGGCTTGTGAAGGGATTATTAGTCTGTTGCAGGATTTCCGGTTTTACTGGGAAAGCTATAACTTCACGATTGGCGTCAGCATCGGTCTGACGCTGATTGATTTGAATACCAAAGACAGTACCGAGGCAATGCGGAATGTCGACACTGCGTGTTATGCAGCCAAAGATGCCGGGCGTAACCGTGTGGAAGTGCACAACGAAGATAGTGCGCTATTGCAGCAGCGGCGTGGTGAAATCCAGTGGAGCGCCGAAATCAGTGAAGCATTGGAGCAGGACCATTTTTTACTTTATGTGCAGCCCATTGTGCCGGTGAATCCGGCACAAAGTGGCGTGAGCTATGAGGTGTTGTTGCGGTTACGCCGGCGGGATGGCAGTTTGTCACCGCCCGGTGCATTTTTGCCGGCAGCGGAACGATATAACTTGATGACACGTATCGATCGTTGGGTGGTCAGTAACGTTTTTGTGTGGCTACAGCAGAATATCAACGTAATAAATCATATCGACCGACTGTCGATTAATTTATCCGGACTGACGCTGGGTGATAAAAATATGCTCAATTATATACATGACGCCGTCAAGACCTTAACAGTACCTGCGAATCTTATTTGTTTTGAAATCACCGAAACGGCGGCAATTGCTAATTTACAAGCTGCCACGGTATTTATTGAGCGATTGGGCGCATTGGGGGTGAGTTTTGCGTTGGATGATTTTGGCAGTGGTTTATCGTCATTTGGTTATTTGAAAAAATTGCCCGTCAGTGCAATTAAAATCGATGGCATGTTCGTCCGCGATATTATTGATGACCCTTTTGATGCAGAAATGGTTAAAGCCATTAATGATATCGGCCATGTTATGAAGTTAAAGACTATCGCCGAGTTTGTTGAGAATGCGGAAATACTTAATAAATTGCAGGAAATTGGTGTCGATTTTGTTCAGGGTTTTCATCTGGGTAAGCCGCAACCGATTGATGACATTTTTG
>JBFJJO010000098.1:0-8404 GCA_041612215.1 Methylophaga sp. | reverse complement strand
AACAATTAACAATTAACAATTAATGAGGATTTTTCTTAGTATATATTAATATTATTCCTTACTAAAACTAATTAAAATTCCTTGTTATTTTATAAAAACATTAATCTATTTTAACTATATTAAGTTAGTAGTTTTAATTTTTATTTCATAACCCGGTTGACGCCGTTAAATAATGCTTTGATCGCCGCACGCGTTATATTCTTATCTTTGCCAACGCCAAAAGCCGGGGTATGGTCATCCACTTTAATTTCCACATAACAAACCGCCAGCGCATCACTGCCACTACCCATGCCGTGTTCGTGATAATCGATCACCGTGATCTGATGACCGATATGTCCGCTGATTGCTTTGGCAGCGGCATCAACCGGGCCATTGCCATGGCCTAACAGACTGATTGGCTTTCCATTATGTTGTAACTGCAGCTCAGCCGTGACACGCTCTTCACTATCATCAGTGACTTTGCTACTGCTAAACTGGTACGGAGAATTGATCTGCAAATAATGCTGGTCAAATAACTGGCAAATAGCGACAGCATTAATTTCTTTACTGCTTTCATCACTGACTTTTTGTACGATCTTGCTAAATTCAATCTGTAAACGCCGCGGCAATTCAAAGCCGGCCTGTTGTTGCAATACAAAACTGACACCACCTTTGCCTGATTGGCTGTTAACCCTAACGACGGCATCATAACTACGACCTAAATCAGCAGGATCTAACGGCAAATAAGGAATATTCCACTTGCTGTCCGGGGTTTGTACTGCAAAGCCTTTTTTAATGGCATCCTGATGAGAACCGGAAAACGCAGTAAACACCAATTCACCGGCGTAAGGATGACGCGGATGTACTGGCAAATTGGTGCAGGATTCTACTAATTGCCTTGTTTGATCTATCTGCGAAAAATCCAATCCCGGATGAATACCCTGAGAATATAAATTTAAAGCCAAAGTTACCAAACATACGTTGCCAGTACGTTCGCCATTACCAAATAAACATCCCTCAACCCTATCAGCGCCGGCCATCATCGCCAATTCAGCAGCAGCAACGGCCGTACCGCGATCATTATGCGGATGCACACTTAAAATAATGCTGTCGCGATTATTTAAATGCCGATGCATCCATTCAATCTGATCCGCATAAGTGTTCGGCGTTGACATTTCCACTGTAGCTGGCAAATTAAAAATAATTTTATGCTGCGGTGTCGGTTGCCAAATCGCCGAAACGGCATCACACACTTCTTTGGCAAAATCCAACTCGGTCGATGAAAAGGCCTCTGGAGAGTATTGATAGACCCACTCGGTTTCCGGATATTGCATGGTATATTGCTTAACCCAGTGCGTGCCTTGCTCGGCAATTTTGCGAATACCTGCTTTATCAGTGCGATAAACAATTTCACGAAAATCGGGCGCTGTCGGATTGTACATATGGACAATTGCCCGCCGCGCCCCGGCAAGGGATTTGACGGTTTGTTCAATTAAATCTTCGCGGGCCTGGGTCAATACTTCGATCGTGACATCGTCCGGGATCAGTTTTTCTTCGATTAGCCGGCGTACCACATTAAAATCGGTTTCCGAAGCCGATGGGAAGCCCACCTCAATTTCTTTAAACCCGATCTTTACTAATGCTTTAAAAAAGCGGATTTTGGTTTCCACCGACATCGGATCAATCAATGCCTGATTGCCATCACGCAAGTCGGTACTCATCCAGATCGGTGGCTGTGCAATAACCTTATCAGGCCATTTTCTATCGGCCATTTGAACTGGCTGAAATCGACGATATTTTTGTTGTGGTTGGGCAATCATTTCTGGCTCCTGACTATTAGATTTGCCTGATGGTGTTTCACCGGTGGCAAGATGCGCTGTCAAAAAACGGGTAATTTTTTGATGCTAACAACGCTATTTCATCAGTTTTGCCAAATTTATAGTCGCTGCTGCACATCGCGCTTTTGGCACGAATGCCACCGGTTTCAGGCATGGGAATAGTATAAAGCGTTGCCCTCAGAATTAAATTGCTAATATTGCATATAATTGCCAATATAAGGTATATAATTTTAATATAGTTAAATTTAAAGCAATATAAATCCATTTAAACCATATGCAGGAGCAGGCAGTGGCAGAAACACTTGATCGCTATGACCAGCAAATTCTTAAAATTCTACAAAAGCAGGGCCGTATCTCAAACCAGGAATTGGCTGAAGAAATTAAATTATCGCCATCACCGACATTACGCCGAGTCAAACAACTAGAAGAAAATGGCTTGATTGATGGCTATGTGGCTTTACTGAATGCCAAAAAGCTGGGCCTAACACTGATGGCCTTTATTGGTATCAGCATGGACAAGCACACACCCGAACGTTTTGCCGCACTGGAATCAACGCTTGCACAATATCCGGAGGTTCTGGAATGTCATCTGATCACCGGCCAAAGCGCCGATTATTTGCTGAAAGTCATCGTCCGGGATATGGATGCTTATCAGCAATTTTTACTACAAAAACTGACACGAATTGACGGCGTCACCGGTGTGCACACTTCATTTGTAATGAAATCACCGATCAAAACCACTGCTTTGCCGGTCAGTTAAGCTGCGTCCTTTTCATTCTAACCGCGTTCTTTACCAGGTTGAATCCTCCCGGCACTGTGACCTCAGGCTTCAATAACGCCCGGACCGAATTTAACCAATTGCATGGGGCCTAGCCCCATGCTGGCTCTGGCAAATGTGCCCGGCATGATTAACATGCTGAGGCCTGTAGAAAAGATAATACATTTTCATTATCCAACTTCTAACAAATCACTTCGGTAAGCGCGTTTTCGACAATCTCATGGTGCACTTTCACACCTAAAACTGGTCACAAACGATAAAGATTTTGTTTAAGGGAAACATATGGATAATGCTGCTTACGATAATAAGCATGCTTTTTCACGGACTTTTGGCAGCTTATTTGCTTTTATCAGTCTGTTAGCCATATCCACAATGGCTGATGCCGATGCCAAAAATGACTTACCTGGTCTGCTGGAATTCACTGAATGGCAGGTTCCCTGGGACAACTCACGACCACGTGATCCTTATGTGGCACCAGATGGCAATATCTGGTTTTTTGGTCAGGTAGGACATTATATGGCCAGGCTGAATCCGAAAACCGGCGATATAACCAAGTTTGATATTCCTGAAGCCGGCCCACATACCGTGATTGTTGATGACAAAGGCACGCCTTGGTATGCCGGTAATAAAGACCATCATATCGGCAAAATGAACCCGGCAAATGGAAATGTTGAACGCATTGACATGCCAGAAGGTATTAATGATCCGCATACCATGGCTTTCAGCGCCGATGGCCATATCTGGTTTACCGTTCAGCGCAGTGGTGAAGCAGGCTTTATCGGCCGGCTGAATATGCGTAACAATAAAATCGATATTATTGATGTGCCCGGTAAAAATATGCGGCCTTACGGGCTTGTTATGGATAGCAAAGATCGGCCGTGGGTAGCTTTTATGGGTGATAACGCAATTGGCAGCATTGATCCTGACACTTTAAATCTGAGTATTCACGAAACCCCTGATGAAGACAGCATTATTCGCCGTATTGCCGTCACCTCAGATGATCGCATCTGGTGGACTGATGCGGGTATGGGTCATCTCGGTGTTTACGATCCGCAACAAAAATCGATGCAGCAATGGACAACGCCAGGTGGTGAGGCCGCAGGTTTATATGCCATGACGGTCGATAATCAGGATCGTATTTGGTACGTGGAAACCGGCCTGCAACCAAACAGATTTATTGGTTTTGACAGTCAGACCGAGCAAATTATTTCAGTAGACGAAGTACCATCAGGCGGTATATCTATCCGGCATATGGTATTTGATAAAAATACCAATGCCATTTGGTTTGGTACAGATGCCAATACCGTTGGCAGAGCGGTCGTCCCTAAGTAAAGCTTATCTAACATTACTGCTATGTCTATCAGCTCGTCAAAATGCGCGGAACAGCCATAATTATGGATGCCAAACAGCTGTTGCAGGTTAATAATATTTAATAATTTCAATGAGTCCCCTGCAAACCCTTTGCAGGCCAGGTTTTCTCGATCATAATCGGACTCAGGCCATGGTTTAACTTCATAAGAGGACTGCTTCCGAATGATTAAACGACCCGATGCTGAAAAACGTCTGTTTGTGCTCGACACCAATGTATTAATGCATGATCCGACGGCGTTATTCCGCTTCGATGAACATGACATCTTTTTACCCATGGTGGTACTGGAAGAACTTGATAAGGGTAAAAAAGGTTTATCGGAAGTCTCCCGAAATGTGCGTCAAGTCAGTCGCTTTCTGGACGATTTGTTGTTACAGGCCACTGATAATGAAGCTATTAATAACGGCATTCCGCTTCCCAGTGTTGCCAACAGTGAGGTACCGCAAGCCAGTGGCCGGTTGTTTTTCCAGACCCGGCAAATGGCACAGGATTTACCCAAGGAGCTTCCCGGTCATCAGGCTGATAATGCCATTCTGGCGGTTGCCATCAATTTACAACAGGCACAGACCGATACCAATGTCATTCTGGTTTCCAAGGATATCAACTTGCGGATCAAAGCGACGGTGCTCGGTATTTGTGCCGAAGATTACTACAACGACAAAGTGCTCGACGATGTCGATTTGCTGTATCGCGGTGCCTCCGAGTTGGCGGCGAGCTTCTGGGATGATCTGAATCGCCTCGAATCATGGACTCAGGATGGCCGGACTTTCTATCAGGTGCAGGGTGAGGTGGTTAAAGACTGGTATCCCAACCAGTTAATCTATTCCCCGGAAGCCGAAAATGCCATTGAAGCGGTGGTACGAAGCACCAACGACGACTCGGCTGATATTGAACTCATCTATGACTATCGCAAAGACAAACATGCCATCTGGGGGATTAAGGCTCGTAATCGTGAGCAGAATTTTGCCCTAAATCTGTTGATGGATCCGGATATTGATTTTGTAACCCTGCTTGGTCAGGCCGGTACCGGTAAAACCCTGCTGACACTGGCAGCTGCTTTAACCCAGACGATCGAACACAAACGCTACGGCGAAATCATTATGACCCGCGTGACCGTGCCGGTGGGTGAAGATATCGGTTTTTTACCGGGAACTGAAGAAGAAAAAATGACGCCATGGATGGGCGCTTTAATGGACAACCTTGAAGTGCTCAATAAAACTGAAGGCGGCGACTGGGGGCGTCAGGCGACCAATGATTTACTGCAACGCTGGATCAAAATCCGTTCGCTGAATTTTATGCGCGGCCGAACGTTCCTGAAGCGGTTTATTATTATCGATGAAGCGCAAAACCTGACTTCCAAACAAATGAAAACACTCATCACCCGCGCCGGCCCTGGGACAAAAATTGTTTGTTTAGGCAATATTTCGCAGATTGATACACCCTATTTGAGTGAAACCACATCGGGCTTAACTTATGTCGTCGATCATTTTAAAAATTGGCCACATAGCGGCCATATCACACTACTGCGTGGTGAACGTTCACGGCTGGCAGATTTTGCCTCTGAGAACTTATAATCGTCCATGTTAGCATTTACTCATTAACCATGGCAGCAGGACCAGCGCATGAATGACACCACTGACAATAATGCCGATCGCCGGGCTTATTTCCGGATCAACGATCGGCTGCTGATTAACATCACACCGTTAGAGCCGGAAACAGCCTGGGAGCGGGGCAAACTGATTGTCAGCAATGCGCCGCACGCCGCACATCCCAATTATCAACTGTCCTCTCTGGAAACCGCTTTTCATCATTTAACGGATCAGATTGGCCATGTTGAACGGGATATTGCCCGGGCACTCCGCATGCTTGATGAAAAAATTAATCTGTTGGCTAGCAATGTGCAGCATTTATTGCAACCTATCGACGATAACCAGGCCCAAGCAGTAAATCTTAGCGCCGGTGGGGTGTCGATGCTCAGTGAGCAAGTCCTTGCACCTAAAGCACCTGTTGAAGTCAACATGACCTTGTTGCCTTCGGGCTTACCAATTCGGGCCGTTGCCAAGGTTATTAGCTGTGAGCAATTGCTGACAGCGCAAGATGGCAAGGCATTCAGTGTGCGGCTGGCATTCACGCATATGAATGAAACCGATCGGAATATTCTGGTTAAGCACACTTTAACGCGTCAGGCCGAAAATCTGCGTCAGCAAAAACAACAAGGCTAACCGTTTTATCATACTGCTTAAGCGCACTATAATGGGCGTTTTTCTCGGAGTAATCCGTTAATGTCCCTGCCCGTTTTATATAGTTTCCGGCGTTGTCCCTATGCCATGCGCGCCCGGCTGGCGATTATGGCTGCAGGCCTGCAGGTCGTCCTACGTGAAGTAGTCCTTAAAGACAAACCACAGGCATTGATTGAAATTTCCCCAAAAGCCACCGTTCCAGTGCTGCAAACAGCTGATAGCGTCATTGAAGAAAGCCTAGATATTGCTTTATGGGCCCTCAAACAAAGCGATCCGGCCGGTTTCTGGCAATCGTTATCTGACAGTGAACAGCTGCAGGTAATAGCGTTAGTTGACGAGACTGATGGCAGTTTTAAGGCAGCGCTGGATCGGTATAAATATGCCGATCGTTATCCTGAACAGTCACCACTGGCTTACCGGCAACAGGGTGAACAGTTTTTACAAAAACTTGAGCACTTCCTTAGCAGCCAGTCATTTTTACTTGGTAACCAGCCGACATTGGCGGATATTGCTGTGATGCCCTTTATCCGGCAGTTTGTGATGGTCGACCAAAACTGGTTCAATAATGCCAATTATCCGCAATTACAACGCTGGCTTAATGCGTTTTTAAAATCCGCCATTTTTAAACAAGTGATGCAACATTATCCGCAATGGCAGCCTGAAGATGAGCTGGTGTTGTTTCCGCCAGGTTAGGGGTTGTTTATCTTTCATATCCGCCACTACTGGCAGCTATTTTTGTTTTTTGTGCACGGCAAGGCGGAAATCATGCTGTATCGTTATTCTGCATAACCGATTGACAACGCAGTCGGTCGCAAAAAAAGTCCCAGCCCTTTAGGTTGTGGCTGAAAAATCCCTAACGGCAAAATTCCAATGCCTGCTGAGAAGGCAAATCATAATGTTGGTAACGGCAGATATAGAAAGATTCATCTGCGGCTTCCGCATCCATGCTTCTCAATAATTGCTGCCACAGGCTGAGCCGGCTGCTGTCATCGACATACTCAGCATTTTGTTGCTTATTAAGCCACAGGCCTTCAGCATTAAAGCTGTATACCGGTAATAAATCATCCCGCTGTGTCGCTGGGCGAATCACCGGATCCAAATTATCTAATACCAACGGTGTTGCATCCTGATCCGGATAAAAACTGACCACCATATGCGCCTGATTCAGGGTCAGCGCTTTAACATAAGTCAGCCGCAATTTATCGGCCGACATACCCATTTCAGTCAGCGTAAAATACTTGGCGACAGCAAAATCCTCACAGTCTCCCGCCTCGGTGACAATGGTCTGCAATGGCGTTGCCCAGTAGTCCTCTTTACCCCAATGAATAATATCGTCGACGAACTGATTTTGATTAATAAAATCGTTGGTAGCTTCCAGTTGGCGTTGTTCCGACCAGCTACGTCCTTGGTCAATCAGCTGCCGCCAGGACGCAACCCTTTGCTCGGTCGTACTGCTGATGTCATTATCCATCGGGGGTTTAGGTGCACTGCCACAACCGGCCAGCAATAAAATCAGCGTCACAAGAAGAAATCGCATAATTTAGCCCATTAGCTTGATATATTTACCTGCATTATCAGCCTTTTGTAAGCGGGGCACCAAGCCTAAACACGGCGCATTAATTCTGGCTTGAATCGAATGGATGATCTCTTCATGTTGCTCATCATCAAGATAGTCATTGGCTACCCAGCCGGCTAACTCCAAACCTGTCGCCCGGATACTGTCTGCCGTCAGTAACGCATGATTGATACAGCCAAGTTTAATCGCTACCACCAACACCACCGGCAAGTTAATTTTAATAGCCAGGTCGGCAATACATTGATTGTCGTTTAATGGGACCAGCCAGCCACCAGCACCTTCTACAACGACGGCATCTGACCTACTTTGCAATTGTTGGTAGCCTTGCAGCAATCTGGTTAAATCAATACCGACAGCGGCTTGCTGCGCGGCAATATGGGGTGCAATAGCAGGTTCAAAGGCATAAGGATTGATGTCTTGATAGTCGACTTTGATATCAGCCGCCTGCTGTAGTGACAAAGCATCTTCATTACGCAACCCGTCCACAGTCATTTGACAACCACTGGCGACCGGTTTCATGGCGGCGACTTTCAACCCGTGTTGTTGCAGGGCGTAAATCAAACCGACGCTGATGACTGTTTTACCAACTTCGGTATCGGTACCGGTGACAAAAAAGCCTTGTTT
>JBFJJO010000097.1:0-8416 GCA_041612215.1 Methylophaga sp. | reverse complement strand
CTTTCCATCAGTTGGTCAAGTGCGCTGGTGCGCCTGAAGCTGGGACGCCAGACCAGGCCAATCTCTCGTCGGGCTTGTTGCTCACCCTGCAACGGTCGCAGCTCAATTTCTGCATGACGAACCATATCGGAATTAATCGCCATTTGTGGAATCAACGTGATACCAAGGCCACTGGCGACCATTTCAATCAGTGTATACAAACTGGTGGCTTGCACACTTCTTCGCTGGGCAGATACCGGTAACTGACAGGCACTCAGGGCATGCTCGCGCATGCAATGACCTTCGGCCAGCAGCAACAACTCACCAACAGGCAATTGATCAGGTCTTAGTGAGTCAAATTTTGCCAAAGTATGTGACTTTGGTAACGCCACCCAGAAAGGTTCTTCAGCAAAGGTGTGGGCAGTTAAATTTCGGGTATTAAAGGGGAATGCCAGTACGGCAACATCCAAAGTGCCGGCTTCAATTTGATCCAGAAGCCGGTCAGACTGATCTTCAATCAGTAAGACTTCAAGTTGTGGCAGATTCTTACGGACGGCCGGTAATACACGTGGTAGTAAAAATGGGCTGATGGTCGGAATGACACCAATACGAATTCGGCCAGCTAAAGGATTGTTAGCGGAATGGGCCAAGTCCACCAGATCATCGGTTAATGACAGAATTTGCCGTGCACGACGGGCAATATCTTCGCCCATGGGTGTGGTCAGGACTTTACGATTTGTGCGTTCCAATAGTGCGGTCTCCAGTAAGTCTTCCAGATCCTGAATACCGGCACTTAGCGTGGATTGTGTGACAAAACATTTTTCAGCAGCTTTACCGAAATGTTTTTCTTCAATCACCGCGGTGAGGTACTGCAATTGACGGAGTGTTGGCATGCGCATAAATCGAAAAATCCAATTGTTAAACGGTTAATCATTTATTAGACATACGTTAGCACAAAACTTAAACTAGCCATATGGTTTAAGTAATAAGGAGTAATTATGCGTAAGTGGCAATGTGTGGTCTGCGGTTTTGTTTATGATGAAGCGCGAGGTTTGCCAGAAGATGGCATTCCGCCGGGCACTACCTGGGATGAAATCCCAGAAGACTGGGAGTGTCCGGAGTGTGGTGTTGGTAAAGGTGATTTTGAGATGATTGAAATCTAATAATTAATTGTCTCAATATTTAGCACGCATGATCGTGAACCCTTGATCATGCGTGTTTTGCACCATCCCCTTTTATTTTCTGAAAAGCATACGAGTGCTTAGCCAACTTCAAATTCTTCAGTTTCGTAATTTAAATAAAGTGCTGCTGTCACCGGCAACACGGGTGAATTTGATTTTAGGTGAAAATGGTGCTGGTAAAACCAGTCTGTTAGAAGCAATTCATTTGCTCGGTCTGGGTCGTTCATTTCGTACCCGGCAGTTAAAAAACATTGTTGAATACGACAATTCGCAGTGTCAGGTTATCGGCAAGATTGCTGGCAGAATTCCCGTTGGTTTTCAATTTGATTTACAACAGGGTGTACAAATTCGACTCAACAATGCGCCGCTTAAAAAATTGTCTGAGTTGGCCAGTCATTTGCCATTGCAATTTATTCCCGCCAATTGCCATGAGTTTTTTGAGTTGGGTCCCCGCTTTCGCCGCAAACTGGTGGACTGGGGGTTGTTTCACGTGGAACAGTCGTTTTTATACCATTGGCAATCCTACAAAAAATGTCTACAGCAACGTAATGCTGGCATTCGTCAGCATAAAACGGATCCGGAGATTCAACTATGGGATCCGCATTTAGTCCGTCATGGCGAGCAGCTGAATGATCTACGTCAGTCCTATTTGCAACAATTGTTGGAAGTATTCCAACCGATTTTTTGCCGCATCTGCCCCGAGATGGCAGAGACCAAATTTACCCTCCGATATCTTTCCGGTTGGCCAAAAGATCATTCGTTTTCAGATGCTTTACGTCAAACACTGGAGCGGGATCGGGCGTTGGCTTACACCCGATCGGGGGCACATGCAGCAGATTGGTCATTGCGAATGGACGGTGCTGATCCGGCTGAAATTTTATCTCGCGGCCAGCAAAAATTGTTTTATTTAGCGATTAGTCTGGCGCAGATTGAATTATTAATGCAGTGTCGACAAACCGAAACGCTGTTATTGATTGATGATTTAAGCTCAGAACTCGATGAGCAACATCAGCAAATCGTGTTGACACTGTTGGCCGAGATGCCGGTACAAAGCTTTATTTCAAGTACCAATATGGCTTTATCGAGGCGCTTATTAGCTAAGGAACAGCATGCAGTGTTTCACGTGAAACAAGGCAATCTGGAAAACGTCAATGCGCCTGTCGCCGATGGCTGATACATAGTAGAATAATAGGTTAAACCACGCGTTGTACAGGAAGCGAAGATTTATGACCACTGACAATAATAATAGTTACGATTCCAGCAATATCAAAGTACTGAAAGGCCTGGATGCGGTCAGGAAACGTCCCGGGATGTATATCGGTGACACCGATGATGGCACCGGTTTACATCATATGGTGTTTGAGGTTCTGGATAACGCGATTGATGAATCGCTCGCCGGTCACTGTACAGAAATCAATGTCCGTATTCATGCCGATGACTCGGTTTCTGTTGAGGATAATGGTCGTGGTATTCCGGTAGACATTCATGAAGAAGAAGGTGTGTCAGCCGCAGAAGTCATTATGACAGTGCTGCACGCTGGCGGTAAGTTTGATGATAATTCCTACAAAGTTTCTGGTGGCCTGCATGGTGTCGGCGTTTCCGTCGTTAACGCCCTGTCGAAAAAATTAACCATGGAAATTCATCGCAATAACACTATCTACCGACAAAGTTATACCCATGGTGTGCCGGATTCGCCGCTGGAAGGTTTTGAGGCAACCGATCATACCGGTACCAAAATACAATTCTGGCCCAGCGAAGAAACCTTTACCAATCATCTTTTATACGATTATAAAATTCTGGCAAAACGAATTCGTGAACTGGCGTTCTTAAATTCTGGTGTGCGCATTGTTTTGACCGATGAGCGTGACGAACGCAGTGAAGTGTTTCATTATGAAGGTGGTATCAGCGCATTTGTTCAGCATTTAAATAAAAACAAAAATGGCATTCACGAGAGCATTATTGATATCAGTGGTACCCGTGATGATGTTGTGGTTGAGTTATCGATGCAGTGGAATGATTCCTACCAGGAAAATATTTACTGCTTTACCAATAATATTCCGCAGCGTGATGGCGGTACCCATTTGGCAGGTTTCCGTGCCGCGTTAACCCGGACCCTTAATCAATATATTGATAAAGAAGGACTGGCCAAAAAATCCAAAGTTGAAACCAGTGGTGATGATGCACGTGAAGGTTTGACAGCAGTATTGTCGGTAAAAGTGCCGGATCCCAAGTTTTCATCACAAACCAAAGACAAGCTTGTATCTTCAGAGGTCCGCTCTATTGTTGAATCGCTGGTCAACGAGCATTTTAGTGATTTCCTGCTGGAACATCCCAATGATGCCAAGCTGATCGCCAACAAAATGATTGAAGCAGCACGCGCCCGTGATGCTGCACGTAAGGCCCGTGAATTAACCCGACGTAAAGGTGTGCTGGATATTGCCGGGTTGCCCGGTAAATTAGCGGATTGTCAGGAGCGTGACCCTGCCCTGTCTGAATTATTTCTGGTGGAAGGGGACTCGGCAGGCGGTAGCGCCAAACAGGGCCGTGATCGCCGCACTCAGGCAATCTTGCCGTTAAAAGGTAAGATTCTTAATGTTGAGCGCGCCCGTTTTGACAAGATGATTAGTTCTGCTGAAGTTGGCACGCTGATCACGGCGCTTGGCTGTGGTATCGGCCGTGATGAGTATGATCCGGAAAAACTGCGTTATCACCACATTATTATCATGACCGACGCCGACGTTGACGGTTCTCATATCCGCACCCTACTGCTGACCTTTTTCTACCGGCAAATGCCCGAGTTGATTGAGCGTGGCCATGTTTATATTGCGCAGCCACCGTTATATAAAATAAAAAAAGGCAAACAAGAGCGCTATGTTAAAGATGATGCCGAAATGGAGCGTTATCTGACTGAAGTGGCTTTGAATAATGCCAGCTTGTATCCAAGTAAAGATGCTGCGCCCATAGAAAGCAGTGCACTGGGTTTACTGGTTGAGGAATATCAGACCATAACCGCTATCGTGCGTCGGCTGTCCAATCATTATTATCCTGCGTTTTTGGACCAGTTACTGTATCAGCCGGCGATTCCGAAATTTGATGATGAACAAGCGATGACGGAGTGGCTGGCACAAATTAATGCCATGCTTAATCATGGTATGCCTACCGGCACCGCTTATCAGCTCAGTGTAGCCAAACACGATAAAGAGCCATTACCGCACATTAATGTCAGTTTCAGTCGCCATGGCATCAGCACGGATTACCATATTCCGGGCGAGTTTTTTGCCAGTACCGAATACGCCAAGATCCTAGCTTTCGCCAATAAAATCAATGGCTTGATTGGCGTCGGTGCACGTATTGTTCGCGGCGAACGTGAAGAGCCAATTCGTGATTTTGCGCAGGTGGTACGCTGGTTGTTAGCCGAAGCGCGTCGTGGGCAGCATGTACAGCGCTACAAAGGTCTGGGCGAAATGAATCCGGAACAATTGTGGGAAACCACAATGGATAAATCCAAGCGTCGTTTATTACAAGTCCGTATCATCGACGCTATTGCTGCTGACGAAACGTTTAACACCCTGATGGGGGATAATGTGGAACCACGCCGTGAGTTTATCGAAACTCATGCGTTGCAAGCCTCTAACTTAGATATCTAATGCGCTAAATCACGACATAAAAAAAGGCCCTTAAGGGCCTTTTTTGTGAGTTGCTATATCAATCAGTGTAGTTTGATTTTTGGATGCACACTGCGCCGGAATAAATGCGATAACGACAACATCACTACCCGGAACGGGCCAAATAAAGCTGTTTGATGCATTTTATATAATGATAAATACATCATCCGCGCCATTAAACCTTCAATCATCATGCTGCCACGACTGAGGTTACCCATCAGGTTACCGACAGTGCCGTAGCGTCCTAAAGAAACCAGGGAGCCGTAATCGTGATAATGATACTCAGGAATGGTTTTACCTGACATGCGGTTAACAATTGATTTGTAAACTAGAGATGCCATCTGATGCGCAGCCTGTGCTCGCGGTGGTACGTTTTGCTCCTGCCCTATCCACTTACAGGCGGCGCAATCACCGATAGCGTAGATGTCATCATCCAGGCTGGTTTGCAGTGTTTGCCTTACCACCAACTGATTCATCCAATTGGTTTCCAGACCATCAATATCTTTCAAAAATTCAGGTGCTTTAATTCCGGCGGCCCAGACTTTAATCGCTGCTGGAATATCTTTACCGCTCTGCGTTTTTATGCCGGATTCAGTAACTTCAATAACACGCTCGCCTGCCAACACATCGACACCTAATTCACGCAGTTCTTTTAAGGCAGCATCAGAAATATTATCCGGTAAGCCTGGCAGAATACGGTCAGCGGCTTCGATTAACGTCAGTTTGACATCATGTGGATTAACTTCATCGAGGCCATAAGCGGTTAACAGATGTGAGACTTCATGCAACTGTGCGCATAACTCAACACCGGTTGCGCCGGCACCAACGATAGCAATATTCAACTGGCCTTCATCAAGCGGCCGACCCTGGGTGTGTGCTTGTAAATAGGATTGCAGCAATTGCTTCTGGAAGGCCTCTGCTTGTTTTGTGGTATCGAGAAACAAGCAGTGATCACGCACTCCTTTTATACCAAAATCATGACTGACACTTCCGACCGAAATGATTAGGTAATCATAGTCAAAACTGCGTCGTGGAATGATTTCAATCCCATCTTCACTATAGGTTGGCGCCAGTGAAATCTGTTTTTTCTCGCGATCCAGGCCATCCATGCGACCTAAACGAAAGCGGAAGCCGCTGCACATTGCCTGGCTGAGATATTCAATTTCGTCTTCATGCGAATCTAATGTGCCGGCAGCAACTTCATGCAATAGGGGTTTCCAGATATGGGTATGGGTGTTGTCAACCAGCGTTATCTGCGCTTTATTTTTTTTGCCGAGCTTTTTACCGAGCTTGGTGACCAGTTCCAGACCGCCAGCGCCGCCGCCAACAACTACAATTTTAGGAACAGCATTTGACATAGATTTGAGACTCCAATCAATCCGTTGCAATGATTTATTAGTCTTTATTCTAACGTATTCGCAATTCTGCACCTACGTTAATTTTTACTCGGGGTGCGGACTCTGGCAAAATTTACGTTTAATTAGCAATCGAGATGCCAGCATGCAAACACGCCCCGATCGACCCCGTCTCGCCTGGGCGGTGACCGGTTCCGGACACTATCTTGACGAATGTCTGGAAATTATTCGCGAGCTGGATGAGGTGGATTTGTTTTATAGCCGCGCCGGTGAAGAGGTGCTACGCATGTACGGTCATGATCCAAAAGCCTTGAATGCCAATAGCCGCTATTATCACGATCGTGCAGCCAGCGCTCCCCCGGTCGGCCTATTCTATCGTGGTGATTACCATACGTTGGTGGTGGCGCCAGCAACATCAAATACCGTCGCCAAAATGGTAGTGGGTATTTCTGACTCATTGGTGACAAATGTTTTTGCACAGGCAGGCAAATGCAGGGTACCCAGTATTGTTTTGGCTTGTGATGCAGAAAGCGAAGTCGATACCCCTGCCCCGGATCGCATAGTCAGACTATGGCCCAGGCAGATAGATTTAACGCATACAGAGACTTTAAAGCAATTTGAGGCAACCACCGTGGTTGAGTCATCGGAAGCGTTGAAACAGGCTCTTAAAGCCCGTCTGGATGAAGTTAATACAGCCCGTGGCTGAAAAAATTCTGTTTCTTACCGGTAAGCTGGCAGAGCCAAGCGTGCATAAAGTCTTGCAACAAATGCAGCCTTTGCCATTTGACTACCGAATATATCAGCTCGGTGTCTCGGTGGCAGCGCTGATGACCGACAAAATGATCGGCCGGCGTTTGCAGCCGGAGCAATATCAGGATTGTGACCGCATTATTGTGCCAGGCCGATGTCGCGGAGATTTGCAACAACTGAGTGCCCAGTTGGGTAAACCCGTTGAGCGTGGTCCGGAAGAAATTAAAGATCTGCCGTTATTTTTTGGCCGCGCCAAAAAACCAGTGGATATGAGTCAATACGCTGTACAAATCTTTGCCGAAATCGTCGATGCCCCACAACGCAGCATTGACAGTATTGTCGAACGTGCCCGTTATTATGCCGATAATGGCGCCAATGTAATTGATATTGGCTGCCTGCCGGAAGAGCCGTTTCCGCAAATGGAGGAAGCGATTGAGGTATTGCATGATAATGGTTTTAAGGTAAGTGTTGACTCACTTTCAATTGACGACTTGCGTCGCGGTGCTAATGCCGGGGCCGACTTTTTACTGAGCCTCAGCGAAGACACTATTGATTTAGCCAAAGAAACCGATGCGGTGCCGATTTTAGTACCTTCGCCCAACCATACCGGTTCGATAGCCTCCCTAGAGCGGGCCATTGAGGCTATGGAAAAGCTTGGTAAACCATGGATTGCTGATCCTATTCTAGATCCGATTCATTTTGGTTTTGCCGAATCAATCACGCGTTATCATGCTTTACGCCAGCGTTATCCAGAGGCGCCGATTATGATGGGCGTTGGTAATTTAACAGAACTGACCGATGCCGATACCAGCGGTATTAATGCTATTTTGTTTGGTATTATTTCTGAACTGAATATTACCCATGTGTTGGCGACAGAAGTCAGTCCCCATGCTCGTAATGCTATCCGTGAAGCCGATATTGCCCGGCGTATGATGTACGCCGCACAGCAGGATAATAGCCTGCCACGCGATATTACCGGTGATTTGCTTATTCATCATGACAGGCGGCCATTTCCGGACAGTGATGCCGAAATCCGCGATTTGTCAGCAACGGTGAAAGACCCCAATTACCGGATCAAAACCAGTACTACAGGCGTGTCACTATTTAATCGTGACGGGTTTTGGCAAGCAACCGACCCGTTTGCTTTTTACCCGCATCTGGATGTCGACGGCGATAGCGGACATGCCTTTTATCTGGGTGTAGAACTGGCGCGCGCCGAAATTGCCTGGCAACTAGGTAAACGTTACAACCAGGATGAACCATTACGTTGGGGCACGGCAGTGCAATTCAGCGAAGAAGATTTACTTAAACAAACCGAAGAAGGCACTACGCTACGCAAACAGAGTCAGTGCGGGCCGTTGGAAAAGCCGGCCAGAAAACCACGCAAACGGAGCGAATGTGGACCGCCTAAAAAGTAAAATTCATGAGGTGATTGTCACCACGTTGACCGCTGAGGGTCAGCCGCATCACGCGCCAATGGGTATTT
>JBFJJO010000096.1:0-8502 GCA_041612215.1 Methylophaga sp. | reverse complement strand
TGCCACAAGCCGCCTGCCAACACCAGCAACAGCAGTATTAATACTGGCAAACGCCACCAGTGCTCGTAAAGAAATACCCGCGCCAGACTGGGTAAACTCAGTAACAATGCTATCAACAATGCCCAGGCCAGACTTTCAGTCGTCGTCAATTGCAAAATAATCGGCAGCGCCACGACCAACATGGCGAACAATGCAAAAGCGTGGAATAACAAAAACAACTCACGCCGCTTGGCGAGTTTTTGGTAATACAACGGATCGATAACAGAAATAAGCGCGCAGCCCATCAGTAGCAATGTAAATACGGATTGGCCATGATCCCAGGTGGTTACCGCCAAAAAAAACGGTAAGGTAAAAAACAGGCTTTCCTGATGCACCAGCTGCGTGAGGTAATGTATTGCCGCGGGCGGAAACTCCACCCCAAAGTGTTTGGAGAAACTGGCACGCAGTCCTTTTTCGATGATCAGAAATAACCAGCTGAGTAATAACAGCACCGTGAGAAACTGGGCCAGTTGCGTGCTGCGTTCCACCAGGAAATAACTGGCAGTACCGGAAACAAAACCAAACAATGCGATCGCCCACGGATAACGCTGCGCCAACGCAATAAGGCACATGATCAATGCTTTGAGGTGGGGGGCATAAGGCGTGTTCATGTTTGACATGATGTTGGGTCAGTAGTGGGCTAATTCGGTGTTAACTATACGCTGGCTGATAAGTGGTAATGTAAATATATTATCGGTCATCAGTGACGGCATCAGTCATCAACTACTAGGCAATATGCGGAAATCATGTTGGAGTGGATGCATATGGCCGAATTTGGCAGCCAGATATATATATCGATGGTTATTGTTTGTCCTGGGCTTGCTCGGTGCGACGATAATTGCGGCTGGTACGGTATTATTTTGGATCAAACGCAGGCAGAGTAATCTTCGTGAATTTGGCCGGGCCACGCGGCTGGTTTACCGAGTGATTGAGACTTTGAATATTGCGGCGATTACGGGACTGCTGGTGGCCTGTCTCGGCTTTTTCTGGGCAAATCGACTATTGCCGATGAATTTGCCGGACAGGGCTGGCTGGGAAATCACAGCATTTTTTGCTATCTGGTTGGTAACAGCTGTTCATGCAGCATTGTTGCCGGCTACACGGGTTTGGGCGCAACAATATTGGCTATTTGCGGTGTTTGTTTGTTATTACCGCTCATTAATCTACGGACTACCGGCGAACATTTCTTTCATTACGCGCTTCAGGGGCCATGGCCGGAATTTTCTGTGGAGTTCGGCGCAATAATTTTCGGCCTGTTGGCTTTATGGTTAAGCCGTTATTTAAAAAACCGATCCAAAGTGAATCATCCCAGTGCTTTAGCAGTGGAGACAGGCTGATGCTCAGCGCCAGTTTATTCACTTTGACGGCCATTGGCATACTGGCGCTGGCTATGCCACGTCATTGGCGGGAGATTGCCGCGCAGCCATTGGCAGATAAATGGCGGCGATTGTTACAGCTGTCAGGATGTTTGTTACTGCTGCTGTGTTTTTGGCAATTTATTGATAATAATCAACATCAAGCTGGCTGGGTGATTGGCGTTGCCATAACGATGCTGGTCGCCAGCGCCTGGTCTGTGAGTTTCAGCCTTTGGCCGCGATTAACCTGTTTCATCAGTATGCTGGCGGCTGTAATCGGTTTGTTATTGTTGTAGCGTTGCCAATTCGTGACGCGCCAGCTTAACCGCTTTTTTAACCTGCGCGGGTGCCGTACCACCTAAATGATCGCGCGCGGCTACGGATCCTTCCAAAGTTAAATAATTAAAGACATCATCGCCGACCTGGTCGCTAAATTGTTGGAGTTCGGCAAGATCCAGTTGCGATAAGTCTTTTTCGTGTTTGATAGCATAAGCAACCGATAAGCCGACCACCTCATGTGCATCACGAAATGCCACGCCTTTACGCACTAAATAATCAGCCAGATCGGTAGCCGTGGCATAACCCTTTAACGCTGCCTGACGCATATTGGCCTTCTTAACGGTAATTACTGCCATCATATCGGCATACACCCGCAGAGAGCCGATCAGCGTATCGATGGTGTCAAACAGCGGCTCTTTATCTTCCTGGTTGTCTTTGTTGTATGCCAGTGGCTGATTTTTCATCAGCGTCAGCAGATTAAACATATTGCCGTAAACACGGCTGGTTTTACCGCGAATCAGCTCCGGCACATCAGGATTTTTCTTTTGCGGCATGATAGATGAACCGGTGCAAAATGCATCACCCAGATCAACAAAATCAAACTGTGCTGACGACCAGATGATCAGCTCCTCCGAAAAGCGTGATAAATGCATCATTAGCAATGACGCAAAGCTATTAAATTCAATAGCAAAATCCCGGTCACTGACGGCATCCAGTGAATTCTGGCAAATCCGCTCAAAGCCCAGTAATTCAGCGGTGTATTGACGATCGATTGGAAACGTCGTGCCGGCTAAAGCGGCAGCGCCCAGCGGCAGACTGTTAACCCGTTTAGTGCAATCATCCAGCCGTTCTAAATCACGCCGCAGCATTTCATACCAGGCCAGCATATGGTGACCAAAGGTAACTGGTTGAGCGGTTTGCAAATGGGTAAAGCCAGGCAGAATGGTGTCAGCTTCGCGTTCGGCCACATCCACCAAAGCTGATTGTAAACGCAGTAATTCGCTGCGGATCGGTTTTATCATGTCGCGCAGATAAAGCCTTACGTCGGTTGCCACCTGATCATTACGCGAGCGGCCAGTGTGCAGTTTTTTGCCGGTCTCGCCAATCAGCGCAATCAGCCGCGCTTCGATATTCATGTGCACATCTTCCTGGGCAACCGACCATTCAAACTGATCGTTATCAATTTCCTGCTCGATTTGCTGCAAGCCATTGATAATCTGGTCGCGCTCGCTGCCGGTCAACACATCGACTTTGGCCAGCATGGTGGCATGGGCAATTGACCCCTGAATATCCTGCCGGTACATGCGACGGTCAAAGGTGACCGAGGCGGTAAATTCTTCGACAAATTTATTGGTTGGTTGGGTCAGACGGGCGGATGACAGTTTTTTATCGGATGTGGACATATTGCGGCCTGTTAAGTCGGGCAAATTAGCGCGCATTATAACGCGGCTATCGTGGCACAGCAGCCGTAAATGCTAGAATGAGTTTTTATCTGTACGCAAGACAGGAATCCGGTTTTATGAAAGACGCCACCGTGCGTATTGCTACGCGTCGCAGCCCGCTTGCTTTGTGGCAGGCTGAATTTATTCGCGACGAACTTCTGAAGCTTCACCCGCATCTGCAAATTGAACTGGTCAAAATAAAAACCAAAGGTGACAAAATTCTCGATACGCCGTTGGCTAAAGTCGGTGGCAAGGGATTGTTTGTCAAAGAGCTGGAAGTCGCCATGCTCAATGGTGAAGCCGATATTGCCGTGCATTCGATGAAAGATGTGCCGGTGGATTTTCCCGATGGTTTGCATTTGCCGGTAATTTGCGAACGGCATGATCCTTTTGATGCATTTGTATCTAACGATTATGACAATGTCGACGATTTGCCACAGGGGGCGCGGGTCGGCACGTCGAGTTTAAGACGAGAATGTCAGCTGCGCCATTACCGGCCGGATCTGCAAATTCTGCCACTGCGCGGCAATGTTAATACCCGGCTGGCGAAGCTGGATAGAGGCGATTTTGAGGCAATCATCCTCGCTAAAGCGGGTCTTGAACGGCTGCAGTTTGATGCCCGGATTCGTAGCGCGCTGAGTGCTGAACAAAGTCTGCCAGCCATTGGACAGGGCGCGCTTGGGATTGAAACACGTATCGAAGATGCTGAGCTCAATGCGTTGATTGCACCGCTGAATTGCGATCACACCAGTATTACTGTTAAAGCTGAGCGGGCGCTGAACCGGCGTTTAAAGGGGGGGTGTCAGGTACCCATTGGTGGTTATGCGATTTTGGATAACGATCAAATTTGGCTGCGCGGTTTAGTGGGCAGGCCGGATGGCACGGAAATGTTATTTGATGAAATTCATGGCACTGCTGCACAAGCTGAAGATTTGGGGTTAATGCTCGCCGAAACTTTGTTGAGCCGTGGTGCCGATAAAATTCTTGCTGATGTTTATGGTCGATAACGGCCCGTTGCAAGGGATGCAGATCTTGGTGACGCGGCCAGTAGCACAGGCCGATAAGCTGGTGTCACACATTCAGCAGCAGGGCGCAGAGCCGGTGCTCTTTCCGCTTATTGAAATCAAAGCGATAGAAACCAGTAGCTGGCCCATTATTGACTGGCGCAAAATTGATTGGCTGATTTTTGTCAGCCGAAACGCAGTACAACATTTTTACAGTGGTTTGCCAAAACAATTACCACCAAGATTGTCGTGTGCCGCAGTTGGTAACGGTACGGCACAAGCAATGCGTGAACAAGGATTAACGGTCAGTCTGCAACCGGAAAACTCTAACGGTAGTGAAGGCTTACTTAGCTTGCCGCAAATGCAAAATCTTGATGGTCAGAAAATAGTGATTGTCCGGGGGCAGGGGGGGCGTGAACTGTTGGCCGATACCTTGCAGGCGAGAGGTGCTAGTATCCGGTATATTGAAGTTTATAGTCGGCAACTGCCCAAGGTCACCAAGGCGCAAAAAATCGCGGCCCTGAATACTGATATTTTGCTGGCCACCAGTGTGCAAAGCGTGGCAAATTTGTTACGTATTTTTGCTGAAAACAAAGCGCAAATCTGTGCAAAACCGTTGGTTGTTCTCAGTGAGCGCATAAAACAGTATGCTTTAACACAAGGTTTCAGTGATATTGCAGTCACTGATAATGCGAGTGATGAGGCAATTATGCAGCGATTGACTGAAATAGGAGCCGAGCATGGATAACAACAGCCCATCCTCAGAGCAAAACCCAAAAAACAAACCGGCTAAAGCGAAGCCGAACTGGCCTCGACTCAGACGAAATGTCACATGGCTGGTGATCATTGTTTTATTATTGGCTCCGGCAGCTGCAGCATTGTGGTGGAGCTATCAGCAACAGCAAAAACTTGATGCGCTGGGTGAACAGCTATCAGTTCTGACACCGTTACAAAGTGATGTTGCAGCGCTGAACCGTGCCAGCCAGCGTAGCGCAGCCAGTCTGCGTGCACTCTCTGATGTCCAACAGCACCAAGCGCAAGCCATTGCCAATTTACAACAAAGTGAGCCGCTGACCGATAAAGAAATTCGCCTGCGCTGGACGCTCAATGAAGTTGATTATTTACTGCAACTCGCCAATCAGCGGGCCATATTAGCCAATGATGCTGATGGTGCACGCCAGGCCTTACAATTAGCTGATGAAAAACTGCGGGGTTTGAACGATTACCGTCTGCAGGATTTACGCCAGCAAATTGCCGATGAACAATTAGCGCTCGATGCGGTTGCAAAAACGGATATCGCCGGGATTGCCGCTGATTTGCAAAGTGTGCTGAATGCGGTTGATACGTTGCGGGTTGTTAAAGGTCCCAAGCATTTCAACCAGGAGGCAAGGGCTGACTCCGGTACGGATCTGACTACCCGTGCTGGCTGGCAAAATGCGCTCGGCGACATCTGGCAGCAAGTTCGTTCACTGGTTGTGATTCGTCAGCATGAAGATGCTACGCAAGCGGTGTTGATCCCTGAGCAACGTTATTTTCTCTATCAAAATCTGCGCTTAAAGTTGGAAACGGCACGGTTTGCTCTGCTTTCCGGCAAACAAAGTATTTACGACAGCAGTTTGCAAACCAGTATCGACTGGTTGAACCGTTATTTTGTTGGTGATGAGCGGGATGCGTTGTTGGCCTCACTGAACGCACTATCGTCCGAACAAATTGACGTGGCGTTGCCGGATATCAGCGGTTCGCTGCGCTGGTTGCAGGATTTTGAGCCATGAAATTATTGCTGATTCTGGTTATTGCGCTGGCGCTGGGTGGTCTGCTGATCTGGCAGGCTGATGTTCAACCGGGGTTTGTGTTGCTGCAATACGGTGACTGGAGTCTGGAAACATCACTGATTGTATTTACAGCGATGTTTTTATTGCTACTGTTTGCTGGCTACTTTGTGTTGCGTACATCGCTGATTCTGAAAAAGTCACCGGCAAGACTGGCTAACTGGCAACTGCAAATGCGTCATAAACGCGCCAGTCAGGCATTAACTAAAGGGCTGATTACCCTTGAAGAAGGCCGTTGGGCTGAGGCCGAGCGCTTACTGGTTCGGCACGCCGGTAATAGTGAAACACCACTGTTACATTATTTGGCGGCAGCCCGCGCCGCCCAAAAACAATCAGCACCGTCGCGGCGTGATAATTATTTAAAATTGGCCCATGAAACCACCGAAGGTGCTGATATTGCGGTGGGTGTGGTGCAGGCAGAATTACAGCTGTCGGCCGGTCAGAAAGAACAGGCACTGGCAACCTTGCAGCATTTACGGCAAGTGGCACCAAAACATCCCTATGTTTTGCAATTGCTGCAGCAACTGTATCAGGACACCGCGCAATGGCAGGCGGTACAGTCAGTGTTGCCCGATTTACGCAAACGCCATGTGTTGGATAATAATGCGATAAAAGATCTCAGCGCCGAAGCTGCCGTCGGTCAGTTACATCATGCTTTGTTGCGTGAAGACTGGCAGCGGATGGCACAAATCTGGGAACAAACGCCGGCCAAAGTCCGCGCCAGTGAAGGCTTATTGATCCCTTATGTAAAAGGCCTGATTGCCCAGGGTGATTACAGTCAGGCGGTGACGCTGATCGAGCAGTTTTTGCGTAAAAACTGGAGCGATCAGTTAATTTACCAATATGGACTGATTCCCGGTGTCAGCTTGCTGAAGCGATTGGGTTTTGCTGAAAAGCTGTTGAAGCAGCATGAAGAAAACCCATGGTTGTTATTGACGCTGGGCCGTTTGGCGGCCGGCAGTAAATTATGGGCCAAAGCCGAAGCTTATTTAAGGACGAGCATTGAACATGGTCCGCGTGGTGAAACCTTTCAGGTACTGGGTGAAGTGTTGACCGCACAGGATAAGCGCGATACCGCAGCGACTATTTACCGCCAAGGTCTCGAATGGCAGCTGAAATCAGGTCATTAATCCTAATTGCCGGAAACCATTGAGTGCAGGAAGGTGATTCACAATACCTGATTGATATTTTGATGCTGTTGCTGGCCACAGTCGTCATTATCCCGATTTTTCATAAAATTCGTCTGGGCGCTATTCTTGGCTATTTAGCCGCCGGTATAGTGCTTGGCCCCTGGGGGCTGGGCGTTATTACTGAAGTAGAAGATGTTCGGCATTTAGCCGAATTTGGCGTTATTTTCCTGCTATTTATTCTGGGTATTGAATTACGCCCCGACAAGCTCTGGGAAATGCGGAAGTTGGTATTTGGCCTCGGCCTTGGCCAACTACTCATTACCGCCGGACTTATTTACGCCATTGCCCTCAGCTTTGATTTGTCGCACAAAACCGCCGTTATTATCGGTTTTGGTCTGGCGTTGTCATCGACAGCCTTTTGTTTGCAATTGCTGTCGGAAAGAGGCGGGATTTCCACTTTAATGGGCCGAATGTCAGTGTCGGTGTTGTTATTGCAAGATATTGCCGTGGTGCCTTTGCTGGCAATGGTGTCATATTTTGCCAGTGGTGGAGCCAACATAACTGAGCCTGGGATGCATATGCTGTATCCGTTTTTGATGATAATTGCCTTGCTGCTGGTGGGGCGATATCTATTGAATCCGGTGCTGGGCCGTATTGTTGCCAGTGGTGATCCTGAAGTATTTATGGCGGTTGCCGTGTTGCTGGTACTCGGGGTTGCCTGGCTGATGCAATGGGTTGGTTTGTCGATGGCGATGGGTGCGTTTCTGGCCGGGATCATGTTGGCTGAATCACACTACCGGCATCAGATAGAGGCCGATATTTTGCCATTTCGCGGCATTTTACTGGGCCTGTTTTTCATGACGGTGGGCATGGAAATCAACTTCGGCTTGCTGTGGGAGGAGTTTGCACTGATTATCGGTCTGACCGTCGGACTGATGTTGCTTAAAGGGGCGGTTGTTTATCTGCTGGCGAGGCTTTCCGGTGCCAAAAATGATGTGTCCTTGCAGACCGCTACCTTATTGTCACAAAGTGGTGAATTTGGTTTTGTCTTATTTGGCGTAGCGGCTTCGTCAGATGTGCTGGACCAAGACGTGAGTCACCTGCTAACCCTGGTGATTGCGCTAACCATGGCGCTGACGCCGTTTGCCGTTCGCGGTATGAATAACTTGCTGTTGCGTTTCGCTGATATCAGTCGTGATGCAGAACATGATCACGAACAACCCGAATTTATTAATGACGCACAGCAGCATGTTATCCTCGCTGGTTTTGGCCGGGTAGGCGCACGGATTGCGGCTTTACTGAGTGTGGCTGGTGTTAAGTATGTCGGGTTGGATATGCGTGAGTCGCGGGTTAACGATGCCCGATCTCAGGGTTTTCCGGTGTATTTTGGTGATGCCAGTAAAGTCAAAGTGTTGCGTGCCGCT
>JBFJJO010000095.1:0-8538 GCA_041612215.1 Methylophaga sp. | reverse complement strand
TACAACGATATTCATAATTCAAAAGCCATATTCATTATTGGTGCTAACCCCGCTGAAGCGCATCCGGTGTCGCTGCAACATATTTTCCGTGGCAAAGAGCGCGGCGCGCCGGTTATCGTTGTCGATCCACGCTTTACCCGTACGGCTGCCCACGCCGATCAATTTATCCGTATTCGCAGCGGTAGCGATATTCCTTTTATCTGGGGCATGCTCTGGCATATTTTCCAAAATGGCTGGGAAGATAAAAGCTTTATTGAGCAACGTGTTTATGGCATGGAAGATATCCGTGCGGAAGTCGCCAATTGGACGCCAGATAAAGTTGAAAATATCAGCGGTGCTAAAGAAGCAGACGTTTATCAGGCAGCGAAAACGATGGCTGAACACCGGCCGGGTACCGTTATATGGTGTATGGGCATTACCCAGCACACCATAGGTAACAGCAATACCCGCGCTTTATGCATTCTACAATTAGCCCTGGGTAACATGGGTGTTTCAGGCGGTGGTACCAATATTTTCCGTGGCCATGACAATGTGCAAGGCGCTACCGATTTTGGTGTGGTGTCCAACAGTCTGCCCGGTTATTACGGACTTGCCGAAGATGCTTGGAAGCACTGGGCACGTGTCTGGGATGTTGATCTGGATTGGATCAAAAACCGTTTTGATCAACGTACTTACGAAGAGATAGATGGCAAAAAAATAAGCCCGATGTATACCAACGGTATTACTGTGTCGCGCTGGATTGATGGTGTGCTGGAAGACAAAGCCAATATCGATCAAAACGATGCCATTAAAGCCATGGTGTTATGGGGCCATGCACCTAACAGCCAGACCCGTGGTCCAGAAATGAAAGCCGCCATGGAAAAACTCGACATGCTGGTCATTGTTGATCCATATCCAACCGTATCGGCGGTTATGAACGATCGCACTGACGGGGTTTATTTATTGCCTGCTACCACACAATTTGAGACGCATGGTTCGCTGACGTCCTCAAACCGTTCGGTGCAATGGCGTCATAAAATAATTGATCCGCTGTTTGAGTCTCTGCCTGACCACACCATTATGTACAAATTTGCCAAGAAATTTGGCATCGAAAAAGAGCTGTGTAAAAACATTCCGGTCACGGGCGAAGAGCCAACCATTGAAGACATTACCCGCGAATACAATCGTGGCATGTGGGCGGTGGGTTACACCGGCCAGACTCCTGAACGCCTGAAACTGCAGGTCGAAAACCTGCACACGTTCAATAAAACCACATTGCGCGCAGAGGGCGGCCCTTGCGACGGCGAATTCTATGGTTTGCCATGGCCTTGCTGGGGCACTGCGGAAATGAAACATCCGGGTACTCATATTATGTATGACACTTCAGTACCGGTTGCTGATGGTGGCGGCGCTTTCCGGGCTCGTTTTGGTGTTGAGCATAATGGCGAAAATTTATTGGCTGAAAACTCATGGTCAGCTGATTCTGAAATTGAAGATGGTTATCCAGAAGTCAGCGCTGAAATGATTAAAGAGCTGGGCTGGTGGGATGATCTAACGGCTTCAGAAAAAGCCGAAGCCGATGGCAAAAACTGGAAAACCGACCTGTCCGGTGGTATCCAGCGTGTCGCTATCAAACATGGTTTGTCGCCCGCTGGTAATGCTAAAGCTCGGGCTGTAGTCTGGCAGTTCCCGGATCCGGTGCCGATCCACCGTGAGCCGTTATATACCAATCGCCGCGATCTGGTGGAAAAATACCCGACTTATGAAGATCGACGTAGTTTCTATCGGTTGCCGACCCGTTATGGTTCAATACAAGCACAGGATTTCAGTAAAGACTTCCCACTGATCATGACCAGTGGTCGTCTGGTGGAATACGAGGGCGGTGGCGACGAAACCCGCTCTAATCCCTGGTTGGCTGAATTACAACAGGATATGTTTATCGAGATCAATCCAGCCGATGCCAATAATGCCGGTATTAAAAATGGTGAACAGGTCTGGGTTGACGGTCCGGAAGGTGGTTCGATTAAAGTCATGGCCATGGTCACAGAGCGTGTTGAGCGCGGTGTGGTGTTTATGCCATTCCATTTTGGTGGCCATTATCAGGGTGAAAGTCTGCGTGACAAATACCCGGATGGCACTGCGCCACATGTTCTCGGTGAATCCTGTAACGTTGTCTTTACCTATGGTTATGATTCGGTAACGGCGATGCAGGAAACCAAAGTTTCTTTATGCCGCGTCCGCGCTGCCTGAACTCTAGAGGATTCTGAATAATGGCAAGAATGAAGTTTCTCTGTGACGCTGAGCGCTGCATCGAATGTAACGCCTGTGTCACTGCCTGTAAAAACGAACATGAAGTGCCGTGGGGAATTAATCGTCGCCGTGTGGTCACCATCGATGATGGTATTCCCGGTGAAAAATCGATTTCCGTGGCCTGTATGCATTGCAGCGATGCACCTTGCGCTGCGGTCTGCCCGGTCGATTGCTTTTACACTACCGATGATGGTGTCGTGCTGCACGATAAAGATATTTGTATCGGCTGTGGTTACTGCTTTTATGCCTGCCCGTTTGGTGCGCCACAATATCCGCAGGAAGGTGCCTTTGGTGCCCGCGGCAAAATGGATAAATGTACTTTCTGTGCCGGTGGTCCTGAAGAAGACAACTCGGCCATTGAAGTTGAAAAATATGGCCGTAACCGTTTAGCTGAAGGCAAACTGCCACTATGTGCAGAAATGTGTTCAACCAAAGCATTGTTGGCTGGTGATGGCGATATTGTTGCTGACCTGTTCCGCAGCCGGGTTGTTCGTCGTGGTGGCCGTCCAGATAACTGGGGCTGGGAAACCGCTTACAAGGATTAATGATGAAACGGTTAAGCCTGTTGTTTGCTGTGGTATTGCTGAGCGCCTGTTACGAAGACACCGATGTCACCATGCATAAGGCGGGTGTTTACAAAGGCAGTGCGGATGAGCAGTCGATGCCTGCCGAAGAACGCGAAGCAGTTCTCAAGCAGCGTTTTAATCAGGTTCAGACAGATCGTTAACGGAGTTAGCATGACAGCTGCAGTTGCCTCACAACGGACGAAAAAATCGCTGATTGCGACCGTACTGGTGCTCTTAGCCATCGTCTTGTTGCCCTTAAGCGGCTATCTTTATGTCAGTGTTTTTGACAGCGATCCGACTGTTGAGCAAACAAATCCCCGTTCAGATACGTGGCGGCAGGTTCGTCAGGGTAATGCTGGTATTTCTACCGTCAAAGGGCAGGAAGCCAATGTACTGATTGAAAATGCCGGTCAAAACTGGCGACAACTACGCAACGGGCCAATTGCGACTTATGGTGCTTGGTTATTATCCCTAGTGCTTGTTGCTTTAGCGGCATTTTATTTATGGCGCGGCCAAGTCAAACTCGATCATCCCCGGACGGGCCAGACGGTTGAACGCTGGACGCTCAACGAACGTCGCCTGCACTGGACGACGGCCAGCTTGTTTATTGTCTTATCCATTACCGGCCTGAGTCTTTTATATGGTCGCCATGTACTTATTCCATTATTGGGCTATCCGGGTTTTTCTGCTTATGCGAATGCAGCTAAATGGGTGCACAATGTATTAGGCCCAGTATTTATGCTGACTTTGTTTATCATTTTGATTAAATGGTTCAAGCATAATTTATTCACCAAAGTGGATCTGCAATGGTTTAAAGACTTTGGTGGCATGGTTGGCGATAAACATCCCTCTGCTGGCAGGATGAATGGCGGTGAAAAAGTCTGGTTCTGGACCTTGGCGACTGCGGGTGTGGCGTTATGTTTTTCAGGACTGGTGCTTGATTTTCCTATTTTTGGTCAAACACGCGGCACCATCGTTATCGCTCACCTGATACATATTATTACAGCCCTTATGTTGATGTCATTTGCCATGGGGCATATCTATATCGGTACTGCCGGGACTGAAGGGGCGCTGGAAGGCATGACCACAGGCCGGGTTGATACCGCCTGGGCCGAGCAGCATCATGACTTGTGGCTGCAGGAAGTCCGCGAACAGCGGTCCAAGTAGCGCAAATTCGTGCAAGTAACGGTTGATAACCCTTAAACAAGTATTAAATAGTCTTTTTTTAAGCCGAGAATTTCCTGAGCCAAATTTTTACATATGCAGAACGATGGCACATTTAGTGCGCGAAATCATTATTCATTATTAAAAGATTGGCCCGATTTTGCATTGCCATGATGCAAAGTTTATCCACCGCAAGTCAAAGCCAGTCATCATCTGAAACCTTAACCCTTTGTTACTTGCCTAACTAAGGTGAATCCTTCTTCACAAGCATCTACCGTCATGGTAGTTTCATTATTTTTGATTGATGACAATGTTGTCGTCGCCAAGCAGATAGTAAAGAGGCAAACATGAGCGGACATGTTATCAGCGTCCACAAATCAGGTAAGAACCTGAAAAAATCCAGAGTAGTTGGCAAAGGCCGCCAGGTTGATATGCATGCCTTGGCCGAGGTGCAGGGTTTACTGGGCGATGAGCCTAGACGTAAAGACTTATTGATTGAGCATTTGCACAAGATTCAGGACAGCTACAAACATATTTCGTCGGCCCATTTGGTGGCGTTAGCGCATGAAATGAAGTTGTCTCGTGCTGAAGTCTACGAAGTTGCCACTTTCTATCATCATTTTGATGTCATCAAAGAAACTGAAACGCCACCGCCGCAATTAACAGTGCGCGTCTGTGATTCGATGACCTGTGAAATGCTCGGTGCCAATCCGCTGATTGAATCGCTGGAGCAGGGTATGGGTGACCGGGTCCGGATCCAACGGGTTCCCTGTATTGGCCGCTGTGACAAAGCACCGGTTGCCGTTGTCGGCATGCAGCCTGTTGAGTTTGCTGATACCGAAAAAGTCGCCGCTGAAGTTAAAGCCAATAATATTGAGCCAGAAGATATCGAACCGATTCGGTTTGAGACCTATGTGGATCAGAACGGTTATCAGATTTATCAGCAGTGCGTGAATGGACTGATTTCGGTTGAAGATGTGCTAACGAAAATGGAAGATTCCGGCTTGCGAGGTCTTGGCGGTGCTGGTTTCCCAGTAGGCCGTAAATGGCGCATTGTCCGTGACCAACCCGCACCGAAATTAATGGCCGTCAATATCGACGAGGGCGAGCCGGGCACTTTTAAAGATAAATATTATCTGGACCGCGATCCACACTGTTTTCTGGAAGGCATGTTGATCGCGGCTTGGGCTGTGGGTATCGACGAAATTTACATTTATCTTCGCGATGAATACGCGGCCATTCGAGAAATGCTCGAAGTCGAACTGTATAAGCTGGAAAGTCATCCGCCGGTCGCCAATCTGCCAAAAATCTATTTACGTCGCGGTGCCGGTGCCTACATTTGCGGTGAAGAGTCGGCAATGATTGAGTCTATCGAAGGCAAACGCGGCATGCCCCGTTTGCGGCCACCGTATGTGGCACAAGTAGGTCTGTTTGGCCGACCGACGCTGGAACACAATATGGAGTCTTTATATTGGGTGCGCGATATTATCGAAAAAGGTCCCGAATGCCTGACCCAACATGGTCGTAATGGTCGTAAAGGGCTGCGTTCTTTTTCGGTCAGTGGTCGTGTGAACAAACCCGGTGTGCATTTGGCACCTGCTGGCATTACCTTGCGTGAATTGGTTGATGAATATTGTGGTGGTATGCAAGATGGTCACACTTTATATGGCTATTTTCCAGGTGGTGCTTCCGGCGGGATTTTGCCGGCATCATTAGCCGATGTGCCGCTGGATTTCGATACCTTGCACGAATATGACTGTTTTATTGGGAGTGCAGCGGTCATCGTGTTCTCCAATCAGGATCGGGCACGGGACTTGGCCGTCAATGCCATGCGCTTTTTTGAAGATGAATCTTGCGGTCAATGCACGCCATGTCGGGTAGGCACATCAAAAGCGGTGACTTTGATGAAACAACAAAAATGGGATGAAAATCTGCTCGAAGAGTTGTCTCAAGTCATGGTTGATGCCTCAATTTGTGGTCTTGGCCAGGCAGCACCTAATCCGCTTCGCTGCGTCATAAAGTATTTTCCTGAGGAGCTGAATTAATGGCCTCGCAACTGCAAAAACAAGCCGAATTGGTGCAATTTTCGCTCAATGGCCAAAATATCAGTGCTCGCGCTGATGAAACCATTTTACAGATCGCGCAGCGTGAGGGTATTGAGGTCCCGAATCTATGTTATTCCGAGCGTCAGGGACAAGATGGCAACTGCCGTTCCTGTATGGTCGAAATTGATGGTGAGCGCGTATTGGCACCATCATGCTGCCGTTATCCTGCCAATGATATGAAAGTGCAAACCAATAGCGAACGGGCTTTGCATTCGCAAAAAATGGTACTGGAACTACTGAAGTCTGACGTGTCGGAAAAGCCACATACATTGAATTCTGAGCTCGATTATTGGGCTGGTAAACTTAATATTAGTACGCCGCGCTTTAAATCGCGCAAGCAACCCAAGGCAGATTTGTCGCATCCGGGTATCGCCGTCAATATGGACGCCTGTATCCAGTGTACCCGTTGTGTACGCGCCTGTCGTGATGAGCAAAATAACGATGTCATTGGCTTGGCAAGACGTGGTCATCACACCGAAATCGTATTTGATTTAGCCGATCCGATGGGTGAAAGCACCTGTGTTGCTTGTGGTGAATGTGTAGAGGCTTGCCCTACGGGCGCGCTGATGCCCGCCAATGAAGTCGGTATGGAAGTGCCTGACAAAAAAGTGGATTCGGTCTGTCCTTATTGTGGTGTCGGTTGCCAGCTCACGTATAACATTAAGGACAACAAGATCCTCTTCGTAGAAGGGCGCGATGGTCCGGCCAATCATGGCCGTTTGTGTGTTAAAGGCCGTTATGGTTTTGACTATGTGCACCATCCGCACCGACTGACAAAACCGATGATTCGTCGTGACGATGCGCCGAAATATTCCGACTTTGAAATGGATCCCAACGATATCGACAAAGTCTTCCGTGAAGCCACTTGGGAAGAGGCGTTGGAGCGTGCGGCGCAGGGCTTCCTGGATATTCGCGTTCAAAACGGCCCCAATGCGCTGGCCGGTTTCGGCAGTGCCAAGGGCAGTAATGAAGAAGCTTACCTGTTCCAGAAACTGATTCGAATAGGCTTTAAAACCAATAACGTAGATCACTGCACGCGGCTTTGTCACGCCTCCTCGGTGGTGGCGTTGCTGGAATGTCTGGGATCCGGTGCGGTATCGAATCCGGTCGCTGATGTTGAAGAGGCGGAAGTCCTCCTTCTTATTGGTGCCAACCCCACCGTCAATCATCCAGTTGGTGCGACCTGGATGAAAAATGCCATGCGTAAGGGTACTAAGCTGATTCTGATGGATCCGCGGGGTACTGAACTCGCCCGAGAAGCTACTTACCATTTGCAGTTCAAACCCGGCTCTGACGTGCCGATGCTCAATGCAATCATGCATGTCATCGTAGAAGAAGGTTTAGTGGACGATAAATTCATCGCTGATCGTACTCTCGGCTTTGCTTCCATGAAAAAACACCTCGAAAAATACACGCCGGAATTGATGTCGCCAGTCTGTGGTATTCCGGCAGAAACACTGCGAGAAGTGGCGCGGCTCTATGCCAATTCCAAAGCCTCAATGATATTGTGGGGCATGGGTGTTTCGCAGCATGTTCACGGTACTGACAATGCCCGCTGCCTGATTTCGCTGGCGTTAATGACTGGTCAGATTGGTCGTCCAGGCACTGGCCTGCATCCACTGCGGGGGCAGAATAACGTGCAGGGCGCTTCTGATATGGGCTTAATACCGATGCGTCTGCCGGATTATTTCAAGGTCGAAGACAATTTTGCCCGTTCGCATCTGGAACAACTATGGGGTGAGGAAATTGATCCAAAAGCTGGCCTGACTGTGGTCGAAATCATGGATGCCATCCATGCCGGTAAGCTTCACGGTCTGTACATCATGGGGGAAAACCCGGCGATGTCGGATCCGGACGTTAATCATGCGCGGCGCGCATTGTCCGAGCTTAAACATCTGGTCGTGCAGGATATCTTCTTGACTGAAACAGCTTATCTGGCCGATGTGATTCTGCCTGCATCCGGCTTTCCGGAAAAAACCGGTACCTTCACCAATACCGATCGTCAGGTGCAACTGGGTCGTCAGGCGATTGATACGCCGGGGGATGCCCGCCAGGATTTGTGGATTATTCAGGAAATCGCCAAACGCATTGGTCTGGCTTGGGATTATCAGGGACCAGAAGAAGTGTTCGCCGAAATCCGCAAGGCCGTGCCATCAATGGCAGGCATTACCTGGGAGCGTCTGGAGCGTGAACACAGTGTCGTCTACCCCTGTGAAAACGAGGGTGATCCGGGTGAAGAGGTGATCTTTACCGATCGTTTTCCGACCACAGATGGTCGCGGCCTGTTTGTACCGGCCGATATTGTCCCGCCAGACGAAAGACCGGACGAGGAATATCCGTTTGTGTTGATTACTGGTCGGATGCTGGAACATTGGCACACCGGCTCGATGACTCGTCGCTCTAATGTACTGGAT
>JBFJJO010000094.1:0-8662 GCA_041612215.1 Methylophaga sp. | reverse complement strand
TCAGTGCGGGCCGTTGGAAAAGCCGGCCAGAAAACCACGCAAACGGAGCGAATGTGGACCGCCTAAAAAGTAAAATTCATGAGGTGATTGTCACCACGTTGACCGCTGAGGGTCAGCCGCATCACGCGCCAATGGGTATTTCTGAAGTGAATGGTCACTTTCATATAAAGCCATTCAAACCATCATCTACATACGATAATTTAAAGCGTAGCGGTCAATGCTGCATTAATTATGTTGATGATGTTCGGGTGTTTGCCGGGGCCCTGACAGGGCGCCGAACATGGCCATCATTGCCCTGCCAGATGATTGACGGCCAATATCTTGCTCAGGCTCTGGCACATTCTGAATTACAGGTAATCGACACTGATGATGCCAATCCGCGTGCCAGTTTTACTGCTGAAGTAAAATACGAAATGAATCACGCGCCATTTCGTGGTTTTAATAGAGCACAAAATGCCGTAGTTGAAGCAGCAATCCTGGTAAGCCGCCTGCAAATGTTGTCTGTCGATAAAATCAAAACTGAATTAGCCTATCTGGCCATTGCCATCGACAAAACCGCTGGCGATCGCGAGCTAGAAGCCTGGGGCTGGTTAATGACAAAAATACGGGAGGCTGGCATTGAAATTTGAACGTCAGCGTTGGCTGGCCAGTGTGCAGTCTCTGTCTGAAGCCAAACAATTAGCCGGCTATTTGCCAGATTTGCTGGATATGAAAAATCCCGCTGATGGCGCATTGGGTGCCCTGCCCGTTGCCACGGTTAAGCAAATAGTCAACTGGTTGGCAGGTCGTTGTCAGAGCAGCGCCACCATTGGTGATTTGCCAATGCAACCAGCACGGATACATACCGCCTTGCTTGAGATGCAACAAGCAGGCGTCGATTATCTGAAAGTTGGCTTATTTAATGACGCGGCGTTAGTTAATTGCCTGCGAGATTTAAAAATGTTTCTGCAGCAGTTTGATACGCCGGTCATCGCTGTATTATTTGCTGATCAGCAATATGATAAGTCAGTACTTACTAATGTTTTAGAGGCTGGTTTTTCAGGAGTTATGCTGGATACGGCCAATAAAAATGGCCAGCATTTATTGGATCATCAGACCCCGGAACAATTGCAACTATTTATCAATAGCGTTAAGTCCCGGCAGCGTTTGTGTGGTCTAGCAGGTGCACTGCGCGTTGAGGACATTGCCGTTTTAAAGCCGCTGGGCGCAAATTATCTGGGGTTTCGCAGTGCGCTTTGTCCGCAGCGTGACCGCCAGCAGGATTTGGCCATTCCGGCTGTAAAACAGCTGGTTGATAAATTAGCTGCGCCACTGCCACAGGCGCCGGCGCAGCTTTGTGAAGAGACGTTTTAACCGGCTTTAGCCAACTGCTGCTGTCGCAGTTTTTTGGTGGCTTTGACCATGGCTTGAAGGGCGGCAGTGACTTCCGGCCACTGCCGCGTTTTCAGGCCACAATCCGGATTGACCCATAAACGCTGTGCGGGAATAAATTGCAAAGCCTGTTCCAGAAGAGCTTCGATAGCTTGATGGTCCGGAATATTCGGGCTATGAATATCGTACACGCCCGGACCAATCGCATTGGGATAATGGAATTGTTCGAAAGCCTGCAATAGTGCCATCTGGCCTCGAGAGGTTTCGATGGTGATAACGTCAGCATCCATCGCGGCAATCGCCGGCATAATGTCATTAAACTGCGAATAACACATATGGGTGTGGATCTGCACATCATCGGCGACGCCGTTGGCGGTCAACCGGAAACTGCCAATCGCCCAATCCAGATAATCCTGCCAGTCTTTTTGCCGCAGTGGCAGCCCCTCGCGTAAAGCCGCTTCGTCTATTTGAATAATTGCTAAACCAGCAGTAGCTAAATCCTGCACTTCATCACGAATCGCCAGCGCAATTTGCTGACAGGTTTGGCTGCGCGGTTGATCATCACGGACAAAAGACCAGTTGAGAATAGTCACCGGGCCAGTCAGCATGCCTTTGACCGGTTTATCACTGAGACTTTGTGCGTATTTTGCCCAGTGGACAGTCATCTGCTCAGGCCGCGCAACATCGCCAAATAAAATCGGTGGTTTGACGCAGCGTGAGCCATAGGACTGCACCCAACCCTGCTGACTAAAAGCAAAGCCGCTCAGTTGCTCTCCAAAATATTCGACCATATCGTTACGTTCAGCTTCGCCATGCACCAATACGTCGAGGTCCAGCTGTTCCTGAACCTTAATGCACTCGGCAATTTGCCGGCGTATGGCGATTTGATAGTCTTCGCTGCTGATTTTTTTTTGTTTAAACTGGGCACGGACTTGACGTATATCGCTGGTTTGCGGGAACGAACCGATAGTCGTCGTCGGCAATATCGGCAAATTTAACCTGGCTTGTTGCAGCCGCTCGCGCTGCTGGTATGCACTCTGACGCTGTTCCATTTGCGGTGTAATCCCTGCAACGCGCTGTCGCACTTTGGTGTCATGATTGTGTAACGATTGTCGCCGGTTGTTAATGGCCTGCTGATGGCTTGCAAATTCATCGGCAACGTTTTCAATCCCTGTATTCAGCGCTTTTTTGAGCAGGGTTAATTCATCAAGTTTTTGTAAGGCAAAAGCCAGCCAGCTTTTGATTTCCGGATCCAGACCCGTTTCTGCGTCTAAATCCATCGGCACATGTAATAAAGAGCAGCTGGGTGCAAGCCATAACCGATCGCCAAGACGTTGTTGTATAGGCTGCAACACATCCAGTAAATCCTGAAGGTCAGTCTTCCAGATATTACGGCCATCAATAACACCTAGTGAGACCACCTGATTGGCGGACAGCCAGTCAACAACTTTAATGATTTCGTGACGACCACTGCTGACAGCGTCTATATGCAAACCGGCGACCGGCAAGCTGCAAACCAGCGGCAGATTGTCACCGAGCTCACCAAAATAGCTGGTTAGCAATAATTTCACTGGTGCTTTACTAAGATGGAAATAGGCCTGTTCAAAGGCCTGCTGCCAGCGCCGATCTAAATCAGTGACCAGAATAGGTTCATCAATTTGTAGCCAGCTGACACCGGCTTCAGCGAGTTGATTGAGAATATCCTGGTAGCTGGCCAATAACGCGGGCAGTAAATCCAGCAGGTCAGTATTATCGGTTGTCTTGCCTAATTTCAAATAACTGAGCGGGCCCAGGATCACGGGTTTGCCGTTAATACCCAGAGCTTTGGCTTCTTGCCATTGCTTGAGCAGATTATCCGGATTTGCCGAAAACTGTGTGTCAGCGCTAAATTCAGGCACCAGGTAATGGTAATTGCTATTAAACCATTTGGTCATGGCCGACGCGGCTGTCTGCCCACAACAAGTTTTTTCATCTGCCTGACCACGCGCCGTCAGGAAATATTGCTGCAAGCTATCTCCCTGCTGGGCCCGTGTTGGCATATTACCCACCATAACGCTGGTATCCAATACATGATCGTAAAGACTGAAATCCCCGACCGGCAGCCAGTCTAAATCTTGTTGTAACTGCCAATGATCACGGCGCAAATTGGCGGCCGTATCGAGTAATTGTCCGGTATTTAACTCACCACGCCAGAATTTTTCCAGGGCAAACTTCAGTTGCCGCTGGCGGCCAATACGGGGAAATCCCAAATTATGAATCAGTGCCATAACACGCTCCTTTTAAAAAGTGCCATTGTAGTTACGCTAATCCATGAGTAATAATGATATTAATTTACTTTTTGATGAGACTAATTCATAGATGATTGAGCGTGCCCATCTCAAAATCATTGCGGCGTTGGCTGAAAAGGGCAGCTTAACCGCCGCTGCCAATGCGTTATTTGTGACCCAGTCAGCCTTGTCACACCAAATCCGCTATCTAGAAAACAAACTGGAGATATCCCTGTGGCAGCGTGAGGGTCGTAAATTACGGCTGACACGTGCTGGCGAGCTATTATTGCAGGTGGCGGGACAGGTTTTACCGGTGTTTGAACAAACCGAACAAACCCTGAAGGCTTATGCTAGTGGCCGTGCCGGGATTTTGCGATTAGGCGTTGAATGTCACCCTTGTTATGAATGGTTAAAAGGAGTGCTGGGCGCTTATCTGCGGGCTATGCCGGAGATGGATGTCGATATTCGCCATCAGTTTCAGTTCTCGGGAATGCAGGCGTTACTGAACCAACATGTTGATTTGCTGGTGACGCCAGATAAGCTGGTCACACGAGGCATCCAGTACGCACCTTTGCTTGATTATGAACTGGTGCTGATGGTGGCCAATCAACATCCTCTGGCAGCAAAATCTTTTGTCATCGCTGAAGATTTAACTGACAGCTTATTGCTAACCTTTCCGGTGGCGCCAGAACGTTTGGATGTGTTCAGCCAGTTTTTGCAACCGGCCGGTATTGTTCCTGCCAGCAAGCAGATCCAGTCGCTGGAAATCATGCTGCAAATGGTAATTCTAAACCGTGGTGTCACAGTATTGCCGGACTGGTTAGCAAGAGAAATCGCTGCTCAGGAAGCGGTATCAATTTGTCGTTTGGGGCCTGCAGGTCTGCCGAAAACGTTGTTTGCTGCAATCCGCGAAGCAGATACCGATATTGAGTATATCCAGGAATTTATTAGCTTAAGCTGCCGTTACCAGTTGTTGTCATAAAGCTTCTTCAAGGACGCGATATAACGTTTCGCGGATCGATTGCGGCTCAAACGGTTTGTCGAGTAACGCTGAGATACCGGCCTGCTGTACCTGGCCTAAACGGGTTTGATTTTGCTCACTGGTAACCATCAGGATCGGCATAAAACTATTGCCGAGCTCGCCACGGATGTATTGGGTCAGCGCCTGTCCATCCATATCGGGCATATTTAAATCAGTTACCACCAGATCAAAATCATTTTGTTGCAGTAATTTAACGGCATGAACACCATTTTCGGCTTTGGCGATATAACCTATACCCAGGTCTTCCAGCACCCGACCAATATGATTGCGGGCAGTCAGACTGTCATCGACCAGCAACACTCTTAAATTGGCGGCATCGTAGTTTTGCAGGGTTAATTCCTGCGGATCCAGATAGTCCAGCGTGGTCCGCAGCGCCCGGCGTAAATCATCAGCATCAAAGGGTTTGGGTAAAATTGCCACCACGCCGGCCTGGCGAAGTGGTTCCAGTGTCTTGAAGTCGGTTTCGCTTGAAATCAACATAAAATTGCAGTCTGGATGCTTATCATCGGCGCGGATTTGCAACAATAAATCGGCAGCAGTCATATCCGGTAAGTACATTGCACTTATCACCAGATCCGGCGGATATTGTTTGATTAAATCTAAGGCAGCAGCGCCATCACCTACACCGTCAATTTTGCTTACGCCGGCTTTCTGCAGCTGACGCATAATGATTTTTAATTGCATTGCTGACGGCTCAACCAGCAGGATCGACAACTCAGTTTCACTGACATTGAACATAAGCTAAAAATTAACTCCGAACCAGACTAGCCGCAACTTGCTCTCGCCGGGCCGGCCCCTTTAATAGTTCAATCAGCGTCAACGCAAAATCCATCGCGGTTCCTGGCCCACGGGAGGTGACACGACGGCCATCAACCACCACAGCTTGTTGCCGCAATTTTATTTCTGGCCAGCTTTCTGCGTCTAACACACCGGGATAAGCTGTGGCCTGAAAGCCGTTCAATAAGCCGGCAGAAGCCAGAATGAGCGGCGCTGCGCAAATTGCCGCCAGCCACTTTTCTTGGGCTGCCATCCGTATCAGTAATTGATGGATGCGCGGATCGGCATTGAGATTATCAGCACCGGGTTGACCGCCAGGCAAAACAATCATGACAAAATCATCTTCCAGTACAGCGTTCAGATCCGCGTCAGCCAGCAAAGTTACCCCTCGGCTGGCTGTCACCGCCAGATCTGTTGACAGGCTGGCAGTGACCACATCTATTTGGGCTCGGCGCAATAAATCGATGAGCGTGACGGCTTCCAGCTCTTCACAGCCTGTGGCAAGCGGAATGAGTACTTTGCTCATCGAGTATGCCTCAGCGTTTGCCTTGCAAAATGGTCATGCCTTTCAGCAGGTTTAATGCTTGAGACAGTGCATAGTCACGGACTGCTAATGGCTGATCTTTAAGATTATCAGCTTCTACATTGGTCGTTTGCGGATCAATGGCATCCGGCGCAATTTGCTCATCGGCTTTCGGTTTTTGGCCGTTTTCCAAGTGGCGTGTTAAATCCGCTTCACGTAAAGGTGTGAACGCATTATCTTCCTGTGCTGATACCTTAATGCCTTCAATGGCTATATCAGGCTCTATACCATCTGCCTGTATGGAGCGGCCATTTGGCGTGTAATAACGCGCTGTGGTCATTTTAACAGCCGTGTCATTGGTCAGTGGCATTACCGTTTGTACAGAACCTTTACCAAAGGATTTACCGCCAACAATCACTGCTCGCTTATGATCCTGTAAAGCACCGGCAACGATTTCTGATGCGGATGCCGAACCACCATTTATCAATACAATAATAGGTGCGCCATTGAGCATATCGCCGGGCTTAGCCTGGAATTTCTGATCGGCATCATCAATACGACCTTCGGTGTAAACAATCAGGCCTTTGTCGATAAAGGCATCAGAGACTTCAACGGCTGCATCCAGAACACCGCCCGGATTATTGCGTAAATCCAGCACCAAGCCTTTCAGATCATTATTATTGTTTTTTTTCAGTTCGCTAATCGCATCGCGGACGCTTTGGCCGGTCGGTGATTGGAAGGTAGAAATTCGCAGATAACCGAAACCCGGTTCCAGTGTCTCAAATTTGACGCTTTTAACTTTAATGATGGCGCGGGTCAATTCCAGCACCAGTGGTTTATCTTCACCTTCGCGGATAATGGTCAGCTGTATTGTGCTGCCGGGTTCGCCACGCATAATATCGACAGCGTCATTCAGAGACATGCCTTTGACCGGTTTATCATCAAGACGAATAATTAAATCACCAGCCTCAACACCAGCTTCGGCAGCCGGCGTGTCATCAATCGGGGCAACTACTTTGACAAAACCATCTTCCATCGAAACCTCGATGCCGAGGCCGCCAAACTCACCACTGGTACCTTCTCTCAGTTCTTTGAAACCATCCAAATCCAGATAACTGGAATGTGGATCAAGTCCTGACAACATGCCGCGGATGGCATTTTCAATTAATTCTTTGTCTTCAACCGGCTCAACATAGCTGCTTTTAATGCGTCCGAAAATTTCTGAGAAAGCCCGCAAATCATCTATTGGTAAATCAGGTTCTGTTGGGCTGCGATCGGCAAACACCATCTGTCCGAAGATCAAGGTCATGCCCAGTAAAGCACCCGCAGTTAACAGGCTTACATCGCGTTTCACAAACTTCATATTGATTCCTTATTTAGCAGCTTAGCTTTGCTTTTGCAGCCATTTCAGCGGGTCAGTCGGACTGCCTTTGTGGCGAACTTCAAAATACAGGCCGGACATATGCCGAACCCCCTGATTACCGCTTTGTGCAATGGTGTCACCGATTTCAACGATATCACCGACAGACTTCAGCAGACTGTCGTTATTACCATACAAACTCATAAATTGACCGCCATGATCAATGATTAGCAACAAGCCAAAGCCTTTCATCCAATCGGCAAATACAACCCTTCCGGCAGCACTGGCGCGAACCGCATTGCCAGTATCAGCAGCAATCATGATGCCTTTCCAGCGGAGTTTACCAAGATTTCTGGGCTCACCATAGCGCGCCAGCAGTTTGCCCTGTAATGGCCATAATAATTTGCCATTGAGACCCGAAAAATTCGCTAAAGGTTGCTGCTGTTTATTCACTGGTGGTTTGTTAGCCGACTTTTTATTTAAACCAGCCAATAGTTTTTGCAGTGCCCGCTCCTGCTGGCGCAGGCTGTCAAGCTCTGCAGCCTGCGAGCTTATCTTCTTATCCAGTGCTGCCAGCGTTGTTTCGCGCTGTTGTTTTTCAGCGTTCAGCGATGTTTGTTGAGCAGTTTGCTCGGCCAGCAATTGCTGTAAATCTTTCTGAGCGGCAAATAAGGCTTTTTGCTCATCACTAAGACTGGCCAGCAGGTTGTCAATTTCGGATAGTTGCTGTTGTCGGGCCGTGTGAAAATATTTGTAGTAGGTGTGGTGACGGCTTATTAATGCCGGATCTTGCTGATTCAGTAATATCTTTAAATAGCCGGGCTGTGCGTGCATATAGGCAGCTCGCAATTGTTTGTATAAATCGTCAAGTTGCGCCTGCTGCTCTGCTTTTTGTTCGCCCAGCCGTTGTTCTAGTTGTTTAACTTTTTGATCCTGCTCATCAGTGGCCAGTTGTGTTTGTTTCAGTGACTGGCTGATTTCAGAGATTTTCAGGCTTTGCCGGCGTAGTTGCTGGTAAAGCGCATCTTTGCTTTGCTTATCTGCAGACAACGACTCACGGACTTTATCGATCTGACTGCGAACCTCACCGAGTTCTTTTTTGGGCTCATCAGCCCACGCTGCAACATGCATCAGCAGAGCGAAAGTCAACAAAAAGACACGTGACATATTTGGCGAGATCAGTTTAATTTCACCAGCAAATGCTTACTCATTTCATCAGGAATCGGCAAATCCATCAGTTTGAGCATCGTCGGCGCGATATCTGATAAATTGCCTTGTGGCGCACATTGGCCGGGCCGGCCGGCATACAAAAGCGGCACAAC
>JBFJJO010000093.1:0-8751 GCA_041612215.1 Methylophaga sp. | reverse complement strand
TACCGCGGCAAACGGCTGGTGAACTGGGATCCGGTATTACATACGGCGGTTTCCGATTTAGAAGTTTTATCTGAAGAAGAAAACGGCCATTTATGGCATTTCCGTTATCCGCTGACCGATGGCAGTGGTCATTTGGTAGTAGCCACCACACGTCCAGAAACCATGCTCGGCGATAGCGCCGTTGCCGTGCACCCCGAGGACGAACGTTATAGCCACCTGATCGGCAAGACCATCACGCTGCCACTGGTCGGCCGTGAAATCCCGATTGTCGCCGATGATTATGTTGACCCGGAATTTGGCAGTGGCTGTGTCAAAATCACCCCGGCACATGATTTTAACGATGCTGAAGTCGGCAAACGTCATGATCTGGAAATCATCAATGTCCTGACCATTGATGCTGCCATCAATGACAATGCCCCGAAAAAATATCAGGGTCTGGATCGCTTTGAAGCCCGCAAACAAATCATTGCTGATTTGGATGCGCTGGGTTTACTGGAAAGCATTAAAGACCACAAGTTAATGGTTCCGCGTGGCGATCGCAGTGGATCTGTTATTGAACCGTTTTTGACTGACCAGTGGTATGTCAAAGCCGATATTTTAGCTGCGCCTGCAGTTGAGGCCGTTAAATCCGGCAAGGTTAAATTTGTGCCCGGTAATTGGGACAAAACCTTCTATAACTGGATGGATGGCATTCAGGACTGGTGCATTTCCCGGCAAATCTGGTGGGGGCACCGTATCCCGGCCTGGTATGACATTGACGGCAATATTTATGTCGGTGATGATGAACCCACTGTTCGCGAAAAATACCAACTGCCTGCTGATCTGGTTTTAAATCAGGATGAAGATGTACTCGATACCTGGTTCTCGTCCGCATTATGGCCGTTTTCAACACTAGGCTGGCCACAAAATACTGAAGCTTTGAAAACCTGGTATCCGGGCAGCGTATTGGTCACAGGCTTTGACATTATCTTCTTCTGGGTTGCCCGGATGATGATGATGGGCATTCACTTTATGGATGAAGTGCCATTTAAAGAAGTTTATATCCACGGTCTGGTCCGCGATGCACATGGTCAGAAAATGTCCAAATCCAAAGGCAACGTGCTGGATCCAATCGATATTATCGACGGTATCGATCTGGAAACACTGGTCAGCAAACGTATCAGCGGCATGATGCAGCCACAGCTGGCTGCCAAAATCGAAAAAGCCACCCGAAAGGAATTCCCCGATGGCATCGCACCGCACGGCACCGATGCACTGCGTTTTACCTTTGCCTCGCTGGCTACCACCGGCCGCGATATAAATTTTGATATGAATCGGATCGCCGGTTACCGCAATTTCTGTAATAAATTGTGGAATGCCGCCCGCTACGTGCTGATGAACACCGAAGATCAGGATACCGGCATTGATAACAACGATGTCGAACTGAGTCTTGCCGATCGCTGGATTATTTCTCTGCTGCAAGAAACCGAGCAAACCGTCAGCAAAGCAATTGATAGCTACCGTTTTGATTTGGCGGCGCAGGCGATTTACGAATTTGTCTGGGATAACTATTGCGACTGGTATTTAGAACTATCAAAACCGGTTTTAAACAGCGAATCAGCAAGTGATGCCGCTAAGCGTGGAACCCGCCGGACGTTGGTACGGGTTCTCGAAACCACGCTGCGCCTAACACATCCGATCATGCCATTCATCACAGAAGAAATCTGGCAAACCATCGCGCCACTGGCCGGTAAATCGGGCGATACCATTATTAACCAGCCCTATCCGCTGGCCGATGAAACCAAAGTCGATGCCAAAGCCGTGGCTGATATGGAATGGGTAATGCAATTTATTACCGGTATCCGCTCAATCCGCTCACAAATGAATATTGCCCCGAAAAAACCGTTGCCTGTACTGCTTAAGGACGCCGGTGATATCGACTTAAAACGGCTTGAGGCCAACCGTGACTTTGTCAGCAAGCTGGCTAATCTTGAATCGATTGAACTGCTGAAAGGTGTTGCACCGGCAGCGGCCACTGCACTGGTCGGCAAAATGGAAATCCTGATCCCACTGGCGGGGCTGATTGATAAAGATGCCGAAATTGCCCGGCTCGACAAAGAAATCGCTAAGCTCGACAAGATCATCAAACAATCAGCTGGCAAACTCAGTAATGAAAATTACGTCGCTAAAGCGCCAGTTGAAGTGGTGACCAAAGAGCGTGAAAAACTTGTTGAACTGGAACAAGCGCTATCACAACTAACACATCAGCGTCAGGCTCTGGGCTGAATTTAGTCAAACGACGAAACCTTGCCGCGTCCAGTCAGTCAATAACAATATAGTCTGCCGGTGTTATTACCGGCAGCTTTTTGTTGTAATAACTGATATGACGATACCAACAGACATCAATCCCAACGACACCCGCGGTGAAGCATTATTAATTTTGCATTTTAATAATCGGTTTGTCCGTGAGTTGCCCGCTGATCCGGACACTGAAAATGTCCGCCGACAAGTTGAGGGCGCTTGCTATACCTTTGTCGAGCCAACACCTGTTGCTGCACCATATTTGATCGCCTATTCACCGGAAATGGCTGCCGATATTGGCCTGAGCCCACATGATTGTGAAGCCGAGCAATTTACCAAGGTATTTGCCGGTAATGAACTGCTGGACGGTATGCAACCTCATGCTCAGTGTTATGGCGGTCATCAATTTGGCAACTGGGCCGGGCAACTGGGCGATGGCCGAGCGATTAACCTTGGTGAAGTCGAAGACCGGCATGGCGTGTTGCAAACACTGCAGCTAAAAGGCGCCGGTGAAACGCCTTATTCGCGCAGTGCCGATGGTCTGGCAGTATTGCGTTCATCAGTGCGCGAATTTTTATGTAGCGAGGCCATGTTTCATTTGGGTATCCCCACCACCCGGGCGCTTAGCCTGGTAGGTACCGGCGAACAGGTCATGCGTGACATGTTTTATGATGGCCGTCCCAAAGCCGAGCCCGGTGCCATTGTCTGTCGGGTAGCACCGTCCTTTTTACGGATCGGCAATTACGAACTATTTGCCTCACGGGCGGATATCGATAACCTCCGCAAATTGGTGGATTTCACCATCCGTCATCATTTCCCGCATTTGGGCAAGCCCGGCAAAGACACTTATCTCGACTGGTTCCGCGAAGTTTGCCAGCGTAACGCCAAACTGGTGATTGATTGGATGCGGGTTGGTTTTGTCCATGGCGTTCTCAATACTGACAACACTTCAATTCTCGGCCTGACGATTGATTACGGTCCTTACGGCTGGATAGATAATTACGATCCGGATTGGACACCGAATACCACCGATGCCAGCGGCAAACGTTACCGCTTTGGCCATCAGGCACAAATTATTCAATGGAATCTACTGCAACTCGGCAATGCGATTTATCCACTGATTGAAGATGCCGAACCACTCCGTGAAATCCTCAATGACTATGTTGATTTTTATAATCAACATTGGCAGAAAATGCGTGCTGATAAGCTGGGACTCAAGCAGTTTATCGAAGCCAGCGATCAGGAACTCAATCAGGAACTGCAAAGAATTTTGCTGCTGACTGAAACCGACATGACCATTTTCTATCGTAAGCTGGCAGATATCTCCTGCGAAAACGAACAGCAATCTGACGAAAACCTTTTAGCGATATTGCAAGAGGCTTGGTATGCCCCGGAAAGCATAACCAAAGAAGACAAAGTGGATATCACCGACTGGCTGCGCCGTTATCAGCAACGCGTCCAACAAGAGGGCACCAGCGATGCTGATCGCAAAGCGGCTATGAACCGGGTAAATCCCAAGTATGTACTGCGAAATTATCTCGCCCAACAAGCCATTGATAAAGCCGAAGATGGTGATTTTAGCGAAATCTGGACGCTGTTAGAAGTCATGCGCAGCCCTTATGATGAACAACCCGAATTTAATAATTATGCCGCTAAACGACCCGATTGGGCGCGGCAAAAGCCCGGCTGTTCAATGTTGTCTTGTAGTTCATAACAGGAGTGAATAATGAAAAGGCGCCTGAATTTGCTGGCTGTTGGCCTCAGTATGCTTATTGGTTCGCTGCAGGCAGCGCCGTTAGACATTGATAAGCTACAAGTCAGCACCGTTGCCGAAAATCTGGGCACACCATGGGGTATGACATTTATTGATCAGAACCAACTATTGGTCACCAATAAAGGCGGCAGTTTGAACCGGGTAGATATTACCACCGGTAACAAAACCCGCATCAGCGGCACACCTGACGATATTATCATCAGCGGTCAGGCTGGTTTTCTGGATGTGGCTCTGTCACCTGATCATGCAGAAACCGGCTGGATTTATTTTACCTACAGTAAAGATGTGGATGGTCAGGGTGCGACTACTTTAGCCCGTGCCAAACTCACTGGTGATGTGCTGACTGAATGGCAGGATGTATTGGTAACCGATTCGCGTACCAGCAGAGGCCAACACTACGGCAGCCGTATCGTCTTTGATAATGATGGCCATGTGTTTTTTGGTATTGGTGATCGCGGCGAACGGGATCTGGCACAAGACCTTAATCGCCATATCGGCAAAATTCTGCGTTTGAAATTGGATGGCAGCGTGCCCGATGACAATCCTTTTGTCGGTCAGGATGGTGTTCACCCGGAAATCTGGAGTTATGGCCATCGTAACCCGCAAGGCATGTTTTATAACCGTGACACAGATACGCTATGGGAAATCGAACACGGTCCGCGCGGTGGTGATGAAATCAATCTGGTTAAGCCAGGCAAAAACTATGGCTGGCCAGAAGCGTCGCATGGCAAAGAATACTGGGGCCCGGTCTCCGTCGGTGAAAAAGACGTTAAAGGTATGGTAAATCCCGAAAAAGTCTATGTACCGTCAATCGCCCCCAGCGGTCTGGTGCAATATCAGGGCGATGTCTTTCCGAATCTGAAAGGAGATTTACTGACCGGTGCTATGGCATTGCAGCATCTGAATCATATTGAAATGGATGGTCCAAAAGTTGCCGGTGAACACCGCTACTTTGAAGATAAAAAACAACGTATTCGTAATGTTATCGAAGGTCCGGATGGTTTTTTGTATCTCGCCAATGACAGTGGCCAAATCTGGCAAGTTAAACCCGCTCCTTAACCAATGCCCTTACTGGCAGCTAACTCAGCTGCCAGTTTAATTCCTGCTGGTAAGCCTGTATGCCCGGCCAGATTGCCATGATGATCGCTGCCAGCACAACACCCCAGAAACGGTAATATTTAAGCCGTAATAAACATGCTGACAAACTGGCTAACCCGGTGTGTTCCCTCTTTTCGTCCATCAAGTATATGATGGTATATACGGGGTCTAGGCCATTAAGAACGGCAATAAAACAGCGATTATCACGTGTCAGAAGGAGCAGTCATGAAACTTGAAACGACGGCAATTCACGGCGGCTTTGCCGGTGATCCGGAAACGCATGCAGTTGCAGTTCCTATCTATCAGACAACCAGCTATTACTTTGATGACACCCAGCATGGCGCCGATCTGTTTGATCTCAAAGTCAAAGGCAATATCTACTCCAGGATCATGAATCCGACCAATGCCATACTGGAACAGCGTGTTGCTGAACTGGAAGGGGGTATCGGCGCATTGGCAATGGCTTCTGGCATGGCAGCCATTACGGCGACTATTCAAACGGTAGCCCGTGCTGGCGATAATATTGTTTCAGTCAGTCAGCTTTATGGTGGCAGTTATAATTTTTTTGCCCATACCCTCCCCCAGCAAGGTATTGAGGTGCGCATGGCACCCGGCGAAGCTCCAAAGGCACTTGAAGCCTTGATAGATGCCAATACCAAACTGCTGTTCTGCGAATCGATTGGTAATCCAGCCGGCAATATTGTTGATCTGAAAAACCTCGCGGACATTGCCCACCGACATGGCATTCCACTGGTGGTTGATAACACGGTGGCAACGCCGGTGCTGTGCCGGCCGATTGAATATGGTGCCGATATCGTTATTCACTCATTAACTAAGTATATGGGCGGTCATGGCACCACGGTGGGCGGCATCATCGTCGATTCCGGCGAGTTTCCGTGGAAAGATAATCCCCGCTTTCCGCAGTTTAATGAACCTGATCCCAGTTATCATGGCGTGGTCTATGCCGAGGCGCTGGGGCCGGAAGCCTTTATTGGCCGGGCGCGTGTGGTGCCACTTCGTAATATGGGCGCGGCACTCAGCCCATTCAATGCATTCTTAATCCTGCAAGGCATTGAGACCTTGTCTTTGCGAATGGAACGACACTGCGAAAACGCCCAAAAAGTTGCTGAATTTCTGACAGCACATGACAAGATCAACTGGGTCAATTTTGCTGGTCTGCCTGCTGATAAATATCACGCACTGGCACAGCAATATATGAACGGAAAACCGTCATCGATTCTGAGTTTTGGTATCAGGGGTGGTGCTGAAGCCGGGGCCAGATTTATTGATGCTTTGCTCATGATCAAACGCCTGGTCAATATCGGTGATGCCAAATCACTGGCCTGTCATCCGGCAACAACTACGCATCGTCAGCTTAACGAAGAAGAGCTTAAAAAAGCTGGTGTACCCGCAGATATGGTGCGGCTCTCTGTGGGTATCGAACATATCGACGATATCCTCGACGATATCACTCAGGCACTGGATAAGGCTTAAAGAAAACCACCCCAAAGCGCAGCATCGACGCTGCTACTTTTGATTTTACGGGCTAAATTGTTGAGGCTAAGTGCACATCACAGTTTCATCCCCGTATTTAGCTGGTTTACTGAGCTGATTCGCTATCGTTTTCAACCCACTGCGCACGATATTGGGGCAGATACTCTGGATAATACTGTTTGATATAGGCGATCATCTGCTCACGAACATAACATCGTAGATTCCACAGTGTGTTCGAGTTTTTGGCGCTCATCAGAAAGCGGATCTGTATCGCCTTTTCACCTGCCTCGACAACCTGAACCGTTTCAGTGAGACCATCCCAGTCAGGCGACGCTCTAAGTAAGCGTGCATACTCCTCACGTAGCGGATCGACGGGAATACCGTAATCCAGCCAAATCATGGTACTGCCCATGAGCTCTGCACTATTTCTTGACCAGTTCTGAAATGGATTTTCAATAAACCACTGTAACGGCACGATCAGACGACGCAGATCCCAAACCCGCAAAACTACGTAGGTAGCAGTGACTTCTTCTACCCAGCACCACTCTCCCTGGACATGCACCACATCATCAATCCGTAATGGCTGCGTCAGCGCTATCTGCATCCCTGCTAACAGGTTACTTAGCACCGGCCGCGCCGCAAAGCCAAGGATAATGCCACCAATACCCGCCGATGCAAGCAAGCTGGTGCCGACCTTACTGACCGAATCGAATGTCATTAAAGCGATACCCATACCGACCAGTACGATGACAATATTCAAACCACGAACCAGAAAACGGGTCTGCGTTTCAATCTTGCGCGCTCGCTTCCATTCATCCTCGAGCGCAGGATTCAGTTTGACGATGACATCGCCAATAGCAGACGTTAGTGCGACAGCCACCCAGGTTAGGGAGATGATCAGCAACAGCGTAGTGATATGTTGAAAAGCACCCAGCAGAGCAAGATCCTGTGGCACTGCATGAAGCACACTATTAAGAAATATCAGGCACAACGAGGTACCCATTGCTCGGGCTGACGCATCAAAGAATATTCGGGCGACTGACGTTGGCTCAGAAAAACGTTTAACCAAATAAACCAGTATTTTATAAAGTGCAAAGCCGGCAAATAAGGCAAGCAGTGCAAGCCCGGCAGCATCTGCCCACTCAATTATCTGCTGCATGCATCCCTCCCGCTAATGCGTCATCCATCTATTAGTAAATTAACAGGATATGTGGATATTGCAATCAAGAGAACTGCCGCAATTCGTACCCGATGCCTACTTTTGGGGAAAACTCAGACTCAAAAAACTTGTTTCAAAATGTTCCAATTCACGTGAATTTATTGCCCCCAGCCCCTATTGCAGACAAACCAGTAAAAGAGACTTGCCTGAAAAGTGTGATTCAGTTAACGTTTGCTAAGTGCAAATTAAAAGGGATTTTAAATGGAAGCACGAGCATTATCTGAGTGTGGCGCTCTAAGCTCATGGAACTTGTTCGAGGTCATCGAAACCGGTGCCCGGCATCTAATTGGCTACGCGCCAAACTACAAATTTGATGTCATCACAGACGAGATAACGCATATCTCATTCGATCGCAAAGCCAAGTTCGGAACAGCTGTGACCAAGTCAGGAATCCTTTACGAACTGTCGGGAAAACCGGTCCGGGTGAATCTGAAGTGGCATCCACAGGCTAAAGAGTTTGTCGAATCCTATTCTTGTTCAGTTAGGTTGGTGAATTTGAAATAAAAGGCGAACTAACTTTGCGTTGATGCTTTTAGACACAAGCATGATAAATTACTTCGGCGCCTTGTTCGCTGGCATTAAAATCGCCAAACCATTAATGCTTGTGCGGTATGTTCATCCGCATCCGCACCTAATTTATTTTGCCACCACTGATATTCGATACCAATATAAAGCTTATCTGGCTTGTTAAACAGCCTGTAACCGGCATCCCAACGCAACTGTGGTTGCGCTAAAATCCAGTGGCGAACAGGCAAGCCGAACTCGTTGCTTCTGCTGCCAATGTATTCGATATGTCCCTGAAATAAAAACCGCTCTTTTCTTATCTGAAACGGTAAGCCCCAATTAACATCAAGCATATAACTATCTGATTCTCTTGGGGCACCGC
>JBFJJO010000092.1:0-8814 GCA_041612215.1 Methylophaga sp. | reverse complement strand
TCATCCGCCATGCTTTAAAACTGATCGGTTGATAAAAAATAACCACAGAGACACAGAGAATTAAAAAATAAATATCCGCAGACTATGTAGATAAACACAGTTTTTTGTTTTGAGCGATGAAGATTGGGTTTCGCAAGCTCAAACCAGCCTGGATTGACCGCCACGGCGAGAAAGCCGCCTGACAGTAATGACTCTCCAAATTCTCCGTGTCTCTGTGTTTAAGTAATTTTATTTTCGCAGGCCAGTGCCTTTATCCAGCAGGTGCAGGGCATACCAGGTAAGCGTCGCTATAAAAAGCACAATAATGGCAAATGCCCAATACACAGAGACATCGGAAATGCCCAGCAGGCCATAACGAAACGCATTAACCATGTACAAAACCGGGTTGAGTAGCGATACGTTCTGCCAAAATTCAGGCAATAAATTAATTGAATAAAACACACCGCCCAGATAAGTCAGTGGCGTCAGAATAAAGGTTGGAATAATCGAAATTTCATCAAAACTGCGTGCATAAACAGCGTTGATAAAACCGCCCAGCGCAAATAGCACGGCGCTCAGCAATACAATGGCAAAAGTAATCCAATAATGCTGGATGGTTAAATCGGTAAAAAACAAAGCTACGATTGACACAATCACACCAATAAGCAGACCACGCGTGGTGCCGCCGGCCACATAGCCGGCCAAAATCAGATAATTGGGCACCGGTGCGACAATCAGTTCTTCAATATGGCTTTGAAACTTGGCACTAAAAAACGAAGACGCCACATTGGCGTAGGCATTGTTGATAATCGCCATCATAATCACGCCTGGTGCGATGTATTGCATGTAAGTGAAGCCTTCCATTTCACCAATCCGACTACCAATCAGGTTGCCAAATATGATGAAATAAAGCGTCATGGTAATGGCCGGCGGTAGCAGGGTCTGTGCCCAGATCCTTAAAAAACGGCGGATCTCGCGGGTAACAATGGTTTTAAATGCGATCCAGTGTTGTGGATGACGGCTTGCTGACATCAATGTTTCTCCGACGGTTCAACCAATTTCAGAAATAGCTCTTCCAGCCGGTTGACCTTGTTTTTCATGCTGGCAACGTGAATGCCACGCTCACTGAGCAAGCTGAACAGGCCGTTGAGACTATCGCTGCGATTGAGCTCAACTTCGATAGTGGTGCTATCTACCTGATGATGGACGATGTCCTGCAATAAGCTGCTATCAGTCAGGGGCTGTTGCAAATCGAGGACAAAAGTTTCTTTATCCAGACGGTTGAGCAGCGATTTCATATCAGTATTCTCGACGATCCGACCTTTATCAATAATGGCGATATTGCGGCAAAGGTTTTCAGCTTCTTCCAAATAATGTGTGGTCAGAATAATGGTCGTGCCCTGACGGTTAATATCACGTAAAAATGTCCACATTGAGCGACGCAGTTCGATATCGACACCGGCGGTTGGTTCATCAAGGATGAGGAGTTTCGGATCGTGTACCAGCGCCCGGGCAATCATCAGCCGGCGCTTCATACCGCCAGATAAAGCACGTGACGGTGTGTGGCGTTTTTCCCATAAACCCAGTTGTTTAAGCAGGGCATCAGCACGTGGTTCGGCCTTTTTTTCCGCTAAGCCGTAATAGCCGGCCTGCGTCAACAGAATATGTTTGACCTGCTCAAAACCATTGAAGTTAAATTCCTGCGGCACCAGGCCAATATAGCTTTTGGCCAGTTCAGTATTGTCGTCTAAATCAGCATCAAACACTTGCACCCGGCCGGCTGTTTTGGTCACCAGTGAGGTGATAACACCAATCGTTGTCGATTTGCCGGCCCCATTGGGGCCAAGCAGGGCAAAAAAATCGCCTTGTTCAACGCTGAGATTAATGTCGTTCAGCGCCTGCAATCCATTGCCATAGGTTTTGTTAAGGTGATTGATGGTCAGTGCGGTCAAAATGTTGGGTCCCGAGCATAAAACGATGGGCTAGATTATCATGCCCGTATGTCAGATGAAATTTACCTTAACCAAGTTCCGCCACAATCAGAAGCTGAATTATTGCAACGATGCCAGGTTATTGCTGGGCAGACATTGGGGCAACTGGCAGCTCAGCTGAATATTGTTGTGCCAGCAGATTTACGTCGTCACAAAGGCTGGGTCGGCAGTTTGTTGGAAAAAATACTCGGTGCCGATGCTGGCAGTCATGCCGAACCTGATTTCACTGGGCTGGGTATTGAGTTGAAAACCCTACCTCTGGCAGCCAATGGTTCGCCTAAAGAATCGACCTATGTTTGTACGGTAAGTCTGACTGAAACCGGTGAGTTGCGCTGGCAAGATTGCTGGCTCCGTCGCAAACTGGCCAAAGTATTATGGTTGCCGATAGAAGCAGATAATACTATTCCACTTGCTGAACGCTACGTTGGTGAAGGTTTTTTATGGCAGCCGGATCCTGAGCAGATAGCGTTGTTAAAACAGGACTGGGAAGAGCTTATGGATGCACTGGTACTCAGCGGTCAAGCCGGCTTATCTGCGCGTCAGGGTCAAGTGTTGCAAATTCGACCCAAAGCCGCCAATAGTCGGGTTCTGGCACAGGCAATTGCCGACGATGGCAGCTTTATCCAGCAAAATCCACGTGGCTTTTATCTGCGTAGTGAATTCACCGCTCAAATTTTACAGGCCAATAAGGCTTGCCGATTAACCGTTTGAAAAGGCAGAATGGCTTGGGCTTGTTTAAGCCCTTTTTTTCAGTCACAACCCAATTGGCTGGGAATATTTTTGTGTCCGGCTGTGTTGTCAATCGCTAATGTATAATGACGACACTGCGCAATTTCCGCTTTGCCGGACAAAAAATAGCCCACAGCAGTGGTGAATATGGCAGATAAATAAGCCTTAGCAATGGATTAGCAATGGATAAGGAATCGCCTGTGCAAAAACTCAATGCGTTAGTGGTGGATGCGTCCGCCGAGTTTCGCGATAAAGCAAAAAACATTCTGGAGTCTGCTGGCTTCAGTGTTGAGTTGGCAGAAAACGGCCAACAGGGATTGGTAGCGGCAAATGCCTCTCGGTTTCGTTTAGTTTGTTGCAGCGATGATTTGCCCGATATTGCAGGCAGTGAATTTTGTGGCCAACTGCGGTCTATCAATGGCTATGACTTTGTGGCCGTTTTGGTACTGACCGAAAATGATACGGCCCGCACACTGAAACAAGCGCTGCTGGCCGGTGCGACCGACATCTTCAGCAAACATGATGGCAAAGAGCTGGAAACCTATATACAGCGGCTTGCCGAACGTGAAACGCGTCATTTATCAGGCCGCGTGTTGTTTATCGAAGACTCACGGGTGTTGCAAACCATCATCATTGATTTATTGACGGATATGGGCCTCGATGTTGATGCCTACACTTTTGCCGAAGAAGCCTGGGGAGCATTTAACAGTGGTGATTATGATTTGGTGATCACCGATATCATGCTCGAAGGCAGCATGAGTGGTATTACGCTGGTGCGCAAAATTCGCCGGCTACGAGAGGAATACGGCAATGTGCCGATTATCGCCACCTCAGGATTTGACAATATTTCCCGCAAGATTGAGTTATTTCATCTTGGCGTGAATGACTTTGTGTCGAAGCCCATTGTCCGTGAAGAGTTGCGACAACGAGTGTTTAACCATATCACCAGCTACCAGAATGTCCGCGAACTGCGTGCCCAGCAAAATTCGTTATACAGTCTGGCGATGTTAGATCAGTTGACCCAATTATTTAATCGGCATGCACTTCGCGAATTTGCCGGCAAATATTTCAGTGAAGCCTATCGCTTTAAACGAGATCTGGCTATGGCAGTACTGGATCTTGATAACTTTCGGGTACTCAATGATGAACACGGCCATATCAAAGGCGATCAGGTGCTGGCGGAACTCGGAAATTGGTTAAAACGGCATGTGCGAGATGTCGATATGGTAGCGCGCTGGGCTGGCGAAGAATTTGTTATGTTATTACCGGGCTGTGATGCGAAAGGTGCTGCAGTGCTGATGGAACGGATGCAAAAACGATTATCACGCTTTAAGCCGGCAAATCTTGATATTTCTCTTAGCGTTGGTGTGGCTGAATTACGCCATGATCAGCAAGACAATCTAAATAGTTTGTTTGAAATGGCCGATCGAGCCATGTATCAGGCGAAAATGGCTGGACGTAGCTGCGTCAGACAATACCAGCCGGAAGCGACTTAAAACAATTTACTGTCTGTCAATAAAAGCCTGACATTGTGGTTGGGTCAGCATAAATACACCGTGTCCGCCCAGTTCAAAATCCAGCCACATAAAGTCGATCATAGGCCATTTTTCCGATAAAGCTTCATCACTATTACCCACCTCGACAAATAAAAGCCCATCGGGCGTTAAAAATTCTGCAGCGCCAATAATAATCTGCTCGACTAACGCCAGACCATTGTCGTCGGCCCACAATGCGACTGCCGGTTCATGACGATATTCTTCTGGTAGGGTGGCCATTTCGGCTTCGCCTACATAAGGGGGGTTGCTGACAATCAAATCATATCGCTGTGTTTTTTCCAGATTTTCCCATAAATCAGATTCAATTAATTGCAGTCGATCCGTGAGTTGGTGCTTAGTTTGATTGATTTTGGCGACGTCTAACGCATTACTGCTGATATCCACGGCATCAACAGCTGCATCTGGGAAAGCATAAGCCAGCGCAATAGCAATACAAGCGCTGCCAGTGCACATATCAAGAATGTGGCTAACATTTTCCGGTTCGGTCAACCACGGGGCAAAATCGTTGGCAATCAGCTCGGCAAATGGTGAGCGTGGAATCAATACGCGCTCATCGACGAAAAACGGCAAACCGGCAAACCAGGCTTCATTGATTAAATAAGGCACCGGTAGACGTTCATCAATACGCCGCTTGATCAAGCCAAGCAGGTTGCTTTTTTCATCAGCTGTTAAACGTGCATCAAGAAATAGGTCCGGCAAGTCACTGATCGGCAAGTGCAAACTGTGCAGTATCAGTTGGCTCGCATCATTAAACGCATCATCATTTCCATGACCATAGAACAATCGCGCTTCATGAAAGCGTGAAGTCGTCCAGCGTAAAAAGTCGCGCAGCGTTACAAGTTGTTCCGCTGCAGCCTGATAATCAGCAGCCATTAATGCGCTGTAATATCAACAAAATGGCCAGCAATTGCCGCCGCTGCTGCCATCGCCGGGCTGACCAAATGGGTACGGCCACCCTGTCCCTGACGACCTTCAAAGTTACGGTTTGAGGTTGAGGCGCAGTGTTCACCGGCTTCGAGACGATCGGCATTCATGGCTAAGCACATCGAGCAGCCCGGATCGCGCCACTCAAAACCGGCCTCGATAAATACTTTATCCAAACCTTCTTTTTCGGCTTGTTGTTTAACCAAACCGGAACCGGGTACCACCATGGCTTGTTTGACGCTGCTGGCAACTTTACCACCTTTAATGGCGGCCGCAGCTTCGCGTAAATCCTCGATACGTGAATTGGTGCAAGAACCGATAAACACTCGATCTAATTTGATATGGGTGATCGGCAGACTTGCAGATAAACCCATATAGTTGAGAGCCTTTTGCATACCGTTACGTTTGACAGCATCTTGTTCAGCAGCCGGATCGGGGATACTAGCATCGACGGGCACCACCATTTCTGGCGATGTGCCCCAGGTGACCTGCGGTTTGATGTCGGCAGCTTTTAACACCACAACTTTGTCAAAATGCGCGCCATCATCGGAATGCAGATCCTGCCAGGCAGCGACAGCTTTAATCCAGTTGTCACCTTTGGGGGCAAACGGCCGATCCTTTAAATAATTAATCGTGGTGTCGTCAACTGCGACCATACCTGCGCGTGCGCCCGCTTCAATAGTCATATTGCAGACTGTCATACGGCCTTCCATTGATAAAGCCTGAATAGCTTCGCCGGCAAATTCAATTGCATAACCGTTACCACCCGCGGTGCCGATTTTACCAATAATCGCCAGCACAATATCTTTGGCAGTAATGCCCGGATTGACATGACCTTCAACGCGTACCTGCATGTTTTTGGACTTACGCTGAATCAAACACTGCGTAGCCATGACATGCTCAACTTCAGAGGTACCTATACCAAAAGCCAGCGCTCCGAATGCACCATGGGTGGACGTATGCGAATCACCACACACCACTGTCATACCCGGCAAAGTGGCACCTTGTTCCGGACCGACCACATGAACAATACCCTGGCGCATATCGTTTAAACCAAACTCGGTAATACCAAACTGCGCGCAGTTTTGACCCAACGTTTCCACCTGCAAACGCGAAATCGGATCAGCAATACCCTGTTCACGGTGACTGGTCGGTACATTATGATCCGGGGTTGCCAGAATCGAATTCAGCCGATAGGGCAGTCGACCGGCCAAACGCAGGCCTTCAAAAGCCTGGGGTGAGGTGACTTCGTGGACCAAGTGGCGATCAATATAAAGCAATGCAGTACCGTCACTCTCGCTCCGGACGACGTGCTGATCCCACAATTTGTCATAAAGTGTTTTGGCGGTCATGATTTTGGGCTACAAATTTGAGTAAACAAATCATTATACAGCGATAAATGGGGACGCTCTATCCGCACTTCAATCGCTTGATTAACGAGCTATGTTTCAGCAAAAAAAAAGGCAGCCCGGGGGCTGCCTTTTTTCGATTGCTTATAAGGAAAGTGGTTATTCCATATTAGCGTGTCTATATTTCATTTCCTCTTCCGGAATACCTTTCTCATGAATTAGATGAGAAACGATCGCTTCCAAGAAAATTAAGGTAGACAGTTCAAACATCGTACCCATCGGCATGCCCTTAGTTGGGGCAAAGCTTTGATCGGTACCAATTTGAATTGTTTTATCTGCAAGGTCACCAATCGTTGAACTGGATTTTGAACAAATCAAAACCACTTTTGCGTTCTCTGATTTAGCTTTGTTTGCAAATGAAACCAGCTGCGTCGTTTCACCTGAACCGGAAATAACGATTAACAAATCGCCTTCGCGAATGCTTGGTGTGCTGATTTCACCTTGAACATAAACAGTATAACCACTATGCATCAACCTCATACCCAGGAAGTTGCCTACCAGTCTTGAGCGACCTGCGCCTGTGATAAAGATGCGCTTGGCATCATCACACATGGCAACAAACTCAGCTTCAAGTGAACTGTCAGTCGCTTTCAGGATATCAGTGATTTTGTTTATAACTAGATCACGATGCATTGTCATTTTACTAATCCTTATGCTGCGTCAACCAAAGCACGCAGTTCTTTAGCTGATTCTGCTGGAGAAGGCGCGCCGTAGATAGCTGCACCAACAACAACGATAGCCGCACCTGCTTTAACGCAGCTTTGGATAGTGTCTTTGTTGATACCACCGGCAACAGAAACTTTAACATTCAGACCCAAACCAGTGATGGTTTTCAGATCTTCGAATGGTGTTTGACCTGCAGCTTGGGCGTCCAGACCAGTGTGAACACCGATGATGTGCGCGCCATTAGCAGCTGCTTCTTTAGCAACAGCAGCTTTATCTTCAACACCGATCAAGTCAACTTGAGCTTCAGCATTGTTTGCGTTTGCTGCTTTGATAACGCCTTTCATGGTAGCCATGTCAGAAGCGCCCAAAACAGTAGTGATATCACCACCAGCTTCAAAGAAAGGAGTTGCTTCGTATTCACCAGCATCCATAGTTTTCAGGTCAACCAGGATTTTCTTATCTGGGTGAGCCGCTTTAAGGGCTTTAACCAGTTTCAGACCGTTGTACTTGATGCAAGGTGTACCAATTTCCAGAATGTCGACGTAAGGAGCGACTTGTTCAGCCAGCGCCATAGTTGCGTCAAAATCCAATGAATCCAGAGCCATTTGAATTTCAGCCATGTTTTTTCTCCTATTAATTTAAAAATAATCCCGTATCTATTGTGGGACTTTCTAATCAGCAATCAGAACAGCATTCTGTTCTAAGAGACTGTGTTGTCCAGCCGGTAAAATGACCGGCTGGACGGGTGCTAATAAACTGCGATTAGCCTTCCAGTTCTGCCAGACGTTTCGCCAGCAGGTCTTCAAGTTCTTCCAATGCTTTGGCAAATCCATCAATACCTTCTGACAACTTCTCAGCAGCCATGCGGTTTTGTTGATGCATTTTTTCAAAGGTGGCTTTATCCATATTGATTTTCTGGATATCAGCTTTTGCTGAAACTTCAGGTGACAATTTGCGTTCCAGCGTACCTTCAGTTTTTTGCAGTTCGTCTAACAGTTTTGGCGAAATGGTCAGTAAATCTACACCGGCCAGTTCAGTAATTTCACCAACATTACGGAAGCTTGCGCCCATAACTTCGGTGTTGTAACCGAATTTCTTGTAGTAGCTGTAGATTTCAGTTACAGACAATACACCTGGATCTTCATGAGATTCATAAGAATCACGACCGGTGTCTTTTTTGTACCAGTCAAGGATACGACCAACAAATGGTGAAATCAGGGTAATACCGTTTTCAGCACAAGCAATCGCTTGATGCAGGCCAAACAGCAATGTCAGGTTACAGTGAATACCTTCTTTTTCCAAAACTGCGGCAGCCTGAATACCTTCCCATGTAGAAGCAATCTTAATCAGGATGCGGTCTTTCGGAACCGATGCAGCCTCATATTGCCGAATAATTTCACGACCTTTAGCAATAGTTGCTTCAGTATCATAAGACAAACGGGCATCAACTTCAGTTGAGACTCGGCCCGGAATAATGTCGAGAATTTTCAAACCAAACGATACTGCCAAATTGTCGAAAGCCAATGTTGCAACTTCTTTAGCTGCGGCATTATCACCCAG
>JBFJJO010000091.1:0-8824 GCA_041612215.1 Methylophaga sp. | reverse complement strand
TGATTGTATCGCTGACTTTGTCGCCGGCTATGGCGGCTTTGCTATTAAAACCGCATGAGAATGAACCGCCGCCGAGTAAAGGCTTTCTGGGTGTGGTGACACACCCGTTTAAATCTTTCGGCCGGGGGTTTAACCGCAGCTTTGAGTGGCTGGGCGATCGTTATTCAGCATTGACGCGTCGATTATTGCGGATCACGGCATTGATGTTAATTGTTTATCTGGGCTTGATAGTATTGACTGGTGTCAGCTTCAAACACGTGCCAACTGGCTTTATTCCGGAGCAGGACCAGGGCTATCTGATTAACGTTCTGCAGTTACCCCCCGGAGCATCATTAGATCGTACTGATGCTGTGGTTCGGGAAGCAGCGCAAAAACTTCGCGACGTGCCGGGTATCGCACATGCTGTGCAGTTTGTCGGCTTGGATGGCCCGACCTTTACCAATGCTTCTAATTCGGCTGTTATTTTCACGCCGTTTGATTCGTTCGACGATCGTATTGCCGCCGGTTTAACCATTGACGATATTCAGGGCGCTTCACAGAAGGCCTTATCGCAGCTTGACGGGGCTGTTGCCTTTGCTATCAAACCTCCTCCGGTGCGTGGCATGGGGAATGCCGGCGGTTGGAAACTGTATATCCAGGACCGTACGGGACTTGGCAGGGAACGACTGCAGGAAGTGACGCAGCAGGTTATTGCTGCCGCTAACCAGACTGACGGTTTATCGTCGGTATTTACCTTTTATAATTCGGGTACGCCGCGGATTTATGCAGATGTCGACCGAACCCGCGCCGAAATGCTGGAAGTGCCGGTGCAAAATGTCATTGATACCATGGAAATTTATTTGGGCTCACGTTACATCAATGACTTTAATTTCCTGAACCGGACTTACCGGGTGGTGGCGCAGGCGGATGGACAATTTCGTGATGAACCGGAAGATATTGCCAAGCTGCGTACCCGCTCTGAAAACGGCGCTATGGTGCCGTTAGGTTCAATTGCCACATTTGAGGAAACCACCGGTCCTATCCGCGTGCCGCATTACAACCTGTATCCGGCGATTGAAGTGCAGGGCAGTACTGCAGCTGGTTATTCCAGCGGTGAGTCCATCGCCATTATGGAAAAGTTGCTGGCAGAAACGCTGCCAGATGGCATCAGCTATGAGTGGACAGAGCTGGCATTGCAGGAAAAGCTGGCCGGCAATACAGCATTTATGGCGTTTGCGCTGGCAGTGGTCTTTGTATTTTTGTTGCTGGCGGCCCTTTACGAAAGCTGGTTATTGCCACTGGCGGTGATTCTGATCGTGCCGATGTGTTTGCTGGCAGCCATTAGTGGCGTAGCGATGCGCGGTATGGATAATAATATTCTGGTGCAGATTGGCTTTATAGTGCTGATTGGTCTGGCATCGAAAAATGCCATTCTGATTGTTGAATTTGCCAGACAGGCTGAAGAGCGTGGCCTTAATCGGCTGGATGCCGCCGTCGAGGCGGCGCGCACACGTCTGCGGCCAATTTTGATGACCTCCATGGCGTTTATCCTCGGTGTGGTGCCATTAGTACTGGCCAGTGGTGCCGGTGCTGAAATGCGTCAGGCTTTGGGTACTGCAGTGTTTTTTGGCATGATTGGGGTAACCTTATTTGGATTATTGTTCACACCGGTGTTTTATGTGGTCTGCCGCTGGTTTGCCAGTCGCTACGAGCACCGTCTTCAGGCTGGTCAGCAGCATTGATCGACTGCTAAGCTTATATAAAAGGGTGTAAAGATGGCGCAGCAAAGATCACAATCCGGCAAAGAAATTGACAGGCAAAAGCTCGATAAAGTGGTGGCCGATGCTCGGCGTAGCGCCAAAGATCGGCTGGCCGGTTACCGCGAACAATCGTTGCGATTGCATCCTTGGATTTGCGGACGTTGTGGCCGCGAATTTACCCGTGTCAATTTGCATGAACTGACCGTTCATCATATTGATCACAATCATGATAACAATCCGCCAGACGGCAGTAATTGGGAAAATCTGTGCCTGTATTGCCACGATCACGAGCATCAGAAAAATATTGATAAAGTGCGTGGTTTTACAGGTTTTGCTGATAAACCTGCTGAAAAAACCACGTTTAGTCCCTTTGCTGATTTAAAAAGCCTGCTCGACAAATCCTGATTACAGTTTGTGGGGGAAACTCACTGCTAACTGCAGAGTCCGAAGGTTATATTTTTGGCAAATCAAAGGAGAGAAAAATGAAAAAACTTGCTGCCCTGATGTTATTACTGAGCTGTGCGCCGGTAATGGCGACAGTCATAACGGTGAATGAAGTCAATGACCAAGGTATCGTCAAAGCCATTGGTACGGTGACGGTGACTGAGTCAGCTTATGGTTTGGTTTTTTCACCGGATTTAAAAGGCTTAACGCCAGGCTTGCATGGCTTTCACTTACATCAAAATAATGACTGCTCGCCAGCAGAAAAAGATGGTCAAATGGTACCGGCCTTAGCGGCTGGTGGTCATTATGATCCTCGCAATGCTGGTAAGCATGGCACGCCTTGGGGCGAAGGACATGCTGGTGATTTACCGGCTTTATATGTTGATGAAAACGGCAATGCCAATAATCCAGTGCTTGCGCCTCGTCTTAGAAACGGCGATTTACCGGGCCGTGCGTTAATGATCCATGCCGGTGGTGACAACCACAGCGATCATCCGGCGCCGCTCGGTGGCGGTGGTGCACGGGTTGCATGTGGTGTGTTCTACTGATTATTTCCAATAAATCAGCGATTCAGAATGCCGCATTGGCTTTTGCCGCTGCGGCATTTTTATTGACTGGCAGACTTAAAAGGATTTGCAGACCGCCCAATTCATTGCGTTTTGCTTCGATATCTCCCTGATGGGCTAGAACAGCTCGTTTGGCGATGGTTAATCCAAGGCCGCTGCTGTTTTGTTGTCTGGCATGTTCACCTTTAAAAAACGGCTGGAATAACTTGGTTAATTCACTTTCAGTCACTCCCGGACCGTTATCACTGACGCTAATTTCAATCAGCTGGCCAATACGATGCGCTGTTAAATTTATATTTCCCTGTTCGGGGACAAATTTAATGGCATTTCGCAGCACATTTTCTACGGCGCGCAGTACCAGTTCGGGCTTACCGATCATCGGTAATTGCGGATCAATTTCAGCATGGATGGTGATGCGCTTATCGGTGGCTTCATAACGACCATCTTCTATTAAATCTTCCAGTAACGGTGATAAATCAAAGTGTTGCATCAAGGTGTTGTCCGCTGCCAAGGTATCCAGACGCGATAAATTCAATAAGTCACCAATCAGCAAATCAATGCGTTGTGATTCGCGCTCGATGCGCGCCAGCACTTCGGCTGTTTTATCGGGTTGTTGTTGGCAAATGCCGATTGCCGCCTGCATCCGGGCCAAAGGCGAGCGTAATTCATGGGAAACATCGTGTAATAAATTGCGCTGGGCACTTACCAGTTGTTCAAGCTTGGTGGTCATCGCATCAAAATTATGGCCAAGCTCTGCCAGTTCATCTCTACGACGGCCCATGGCTGAGCTCACCCGGGTAGATAAATCACCAGCTGCAACGGCGGCAAAGCCACGCCGTAAATGTCGTATTGGCTGGGTAAACCACCAGGCCAACAGGGCGCTGAACAGTAAACCACTGAGGATGCCAGCAGATAGTAAAAGCAATATCGGCTGTGGTTTCGGATTTTTTATCTTGGCAGCTTTAACGGGTTGTACCACGTGATGGGGAATAAATAGCAAAACCTGACCACCGTCAGACAGATCAATTAGTCGGATAGAGCGTAGTTGTGGAATATCATCAAATAACTGCCTAATGGCACGGCGTTGCTCAACGGGTAGCGCACGCTCAAGCAGTTCCTTATCGTCATTGTCCAGCGCATAGACTGCAGGGTTACCCATAGCCGTCTGATCATTGAGAAAATCAATTAATGACTGGCGACCACCATATCGTGCGATATCAGCGGCATCAGATACGAGCCACGCTGCTTCCCGACCAAGTTGTACCGGCGCATTGGCAACCTGCTGGTTAAACTGTTTTTGCCGCAGCCACATTACGCTGCCGACTGCTAAACTGGCTACCAGTAAGGCGAGTAAAAAGGCAAAAAAGAATTTCCAGAATAAGCGTCCCATAATAATCCTTTACTTTATCAGCTGGTAGCCCTTACCGCGTACTGTCTGAATATAGGTATGACCATCTTGCTGGGCCCCCAATTTGTGGCGAATGCTGCTCATATGCACATCAATACTGCGATCAAAACGGGCGAGGGGTCGGCCCAGTGCAATTTCTGACAAGGTGTTTTTGTCTACCACCAAGCCGGCATGACGGGCCAGGGTTTCCAGCAGGCTGAATTCGGTGCTGGTTAATTCCAACGGCTTATCAAACCAGGTGGCTTTACGCTGTTGTGGCCACAGTTGCAGCGGGCCATTTTGCAGACTCTTTGCTTCTAGCGGCTGAGCACTCTTTTCACTACGCCGCAAGATTGCCTTAATACGGGCGATCAGTTCACGTGGGGTGCAAGGCTTGGCGACATAATCATCGGCACCATTTTCAAGACCAAGGATGCGATCAACATCATCGCCTTTGGCGGTAAACATCAGTACCGGGACATTGCTTTCTGCTCTTAGCGCACTCAGCACTTGTGTGCCGCTGATATCGGGCAACATGACATCAAGAATGACAATATCAAATTGACCGGTCAACGCCAGATCTAAACCAGTTTGACCAGTAAAGCAGGTGGTTACGGTAAATTTTTCTTCGCGAAGATAGTCTTCAAACAGACCGGCGAGCACTTCATCATCATCAATAATCAATACATGGTTCATTGCAGGATCTCAGCAAAAATTTTAATCAATAATAAAGTTAAGTCGTTTAAAGCCCAATTGAGATCGGCCTTATTTACCTGAATTTACACGATAAAACGCGCGTTTACAGAGAATCATTGAATACTGTTTGCCAAGTCGGACTGCAATCCTGCATAACGATAGCGGACTGATAATTTGTCAAAAAGGATAACTGCAATGCATAAAATTTTAATGCTCCTGGCGCTGTTATCCTTACTGGCTATCTCCAACGCTTTACTGGCGAATGACTATGTCAAAGCTTGCGAAAAAAAACAGCGTGTGAACATAAAAGCATTATAAAAATTCAGGTTATCACCAAAAGATGCTGGATGATCTGAATTTGACCAATGCACAATAAACGCAAATTAAAGATCTGAAAAAAAGTCTACGGGTAGGAAAATCGTGATGCGATGAAAGCTAGCTGGCAATCACGAAAAAAATGATGCAATTGCGTTATGCCAGGTCCAGCACCAGTTTGTGAAGACAAAATAGCCGAATATCAGGCAAAATCTGATAGTAAAAGAAGCAATTAATCTTTAACTAACACCAGAAAAGCCATCTTCCGGGATGGCTTTGTTATTTGGCAGATTTCTGCCTGAGCATGTCGATGACAGCCTGACTGTCGGGCCTGACATTACGCCAGATATAAAACGCTTCAGCTGCTTGTTCTACCAACATACCCAGACCGTCAAATGCCTGTTGCACATGGTGCCGTTTGGCCCAATGAACAAAAGCAGTATCTTTATCGCCATACATCAAGTCATAACAGGCCGCGCCATCGGCGATGATGTCCGGTGAAATAGGCGGCACCTCGCCATGTAAACTTGCTGCCGAGGCATTGATTAACAAATCAAACTCGCCATTGATATCTTGCCAGCCGCCGCCGTTAATCGTGCCCAGATCACGAAAATCATCGGCCAAATCCGCAGCTTTTTGGGCGGTGCGATTGGCAATAAATAAACGGTCGGGCTTGAGTGCCAATAATGGTTCGATCACACCCCGAGAGGCGCCGCCGGCACCAAGCAACAATATCCGTTTGCCACTGACTTGCAGTTGATGGTTATCCAATAAATCCCGGCACAAGCCAATGCCATCGGTATTATCACCAAATAAATGACCATTTTGATTAATCACCACCGTATTTACTGCACCCGCCCGCTGTGCCCGCTCACTGAGATCATCAATTAATGACCACATGGTTTCCTTGTAGGGAACCGTGACATTCAGGCCTTTTAATTTCATGGCATCGTGCAGTTTTTGAATCTGACCGGCCACATCATCAGGATAAATATCAATCGCCCGGTATTCGATGGACTGGCCGGTTTGCTTGGCAAATGCCTGGTGAATTTTCGGTGATTTACTATGACTAATCGGGTGGCCAATCACGGCATATTTATCGGTCATAATCATCTCGCAGCGTCTGTGCCACGTGTTTGGCAAAATAAGTCAGAATGCCGTCAGCGCCAGCGCGTTTGAAGGCTAATAAACTCTCGTTAATCACATCAGTACCCAGCCAGGCATTTTCAATCGCTGCCTGCAACATCGCATATTCCCCGCTGACCTGATAAACAAAGGTAGGTTTTTGGAAAGTTTGTTTGACCCGGTACAACACATCCAGATATGGCATACCGGGTTTCACCATCACCATATCGGCACCTTCCTGAATATCCAGCGCTACTTCATGCAAGGCTTCATCACTATTGGCCGGGTCCATCTGATAACTGAATTTATTGCCGCCACCAAGATTGCCGGCACTACCCACCGCATCGCGAAATGGACCGTAAAAACTTGATGCATATTTAGCGGAATAGGCCATGATCCGGGTATGGATAAAACCTGCTTGCTCAAGGGCGCCACGAATCGCGCCAATGCGGCCATCCATCATATCCGATGGTGCGACTACATCCGCGCCTGCCTGGGCATGAGAAAGCGCTTGTTTGACCAAAACCTCAACGGTTTGGTCATTGATAATGTAACCACTGTCATCAATAAGACCGTCTTGACCGTGAGTCGTAAAAGGGTCCAATGCCACATCGGTCATAAGACCTAACTGCGGGAATTCTTTTTTCAGTGTGAGCACTGCACGTTGTGCCAGCCCGTCAGGATTAAACGCCTCTGCTGCATCCAGAGATTTTTTATCGAGCGGTGTTACCGGAAACAATGCCAACATCGGAATACCAAGTTTCACAGCGATTTCAGCTTCTTTAAGCAATAAATCAATACTCAGCCTTTCGACACCGGGCATAGATGGCACTGACTGACGCTCGTTTTCACCTTCTACGACAAACAGCGGATAAATCAGATCATCCACAGTGAGCTGATGTTCGCGCATCAGGCGTCTGGAAAAATCATCTTTGCGCATGCGCCTTGGTCGTTGCCGTGGATAGGCTGCTAAATCAAAAAACTGCCGGGTCATAAGTTTCGCCATTTGGTTAAGCTGCGCTTCATACTACCGCTGGCTGCGGCGGTTGTCATCGTTTTTGCCGTGGACGCACCAATGGCATATGCGCTAAAATTGCAAAGATTTTGTCCGGGGAGAGCGTCACGTTCGCCCCCTGTATTTTTACCTGGTGGAGGTTCCCCTTGCGTACAGCGGCGCTATTAGCTCTTGAAGATGGCACAGTCTTTCACGGCGAATCAATTGGGGCAGTGGGGCAATCTGTCGGTGAAGTAGTGTTTAACACGGCCATGACCGGCTATCAGGAGATCCTGACCGACCCGTCCTATTGTCGGCAAATAGTTACGCTGACTTATCCGCATATCGGCAATGTTGGCGTCAATAAAGACGACGAAGAATCCGACAGCATCTATTGCAGCGGATTGATTATTCGCGAATTGTCACCTGTGGTGTCCAGCTGGCGCAGTGAAACAGCGCTGGATAAATATCTTGAGCAACATAATGTTGTTGGTTTGGCAGGCATTGATACCCGTAAATTGACCCGGCTCTTGCGCGAAAAAGGTGCCCAAAAAGGCTGTATCGTTGCCGGTGACAATATTGACGTTAATGCGGCGATCGAAGCTGCGCGTGGTTTTGCTGGTTTGAAAGGCATGGATTTAGCCAAGGAAGTCAGCACCAAAACACCTTATGAGTGGACTGAGTCGACCTGGCAGTTGGATGGTCAACCACGCAAGGCTGAGCAACGGTTTCATGTCGTTGCTTACGATTACGGCATTAAGAAAAACATCATGCGCATATTGGTTGAGCGTGGCTGCAAACTGACTGTCGTACCAGCACAAATGTCACCAGAAGAAGTCGAAAAACTGAATCCAGACGGTATTTTCTTATCAAACGGTCCCGGCGATCCAGAGCCTTGCGATTACGCTATTAAAGCGATCCAGCATTTCCTGGACAAAAATATACCGGTTTTTGGTATTTGTCTGGGGCATCAATTGCTGGCATTGGCCTGCGGCGCGAAAACCGAAAAAATGAAATTTGGTCATCATGGTGCCAATCATCCCGTTCAGGAAATGCTGGCGGGTCTGGTTATGATTACCAGTCAGAATCACAGCTTTTCAGTGAATGAAAGTACCTTGCCCGATGATGTGGAAACCACCCACCGGTCATTGTTTGATGGTTCTTTGCAAGGTATTCATCACAAAACCAAACCGGCATTCAGTTTCCAGGGTCATCCTGAGGCGAGTCCCGGCCCGCAGGATGCTGCGCCTTTATTCGATCACTTTATCGACCTACTCGAACAAGCGACAGGTAAATAACCCACGATGGCTAAACGTACAGATATTAAAAGCATTCTGATTCTTGGCGCCGGTCCGATTGTTATCGGCCAGGCCTGTGAATTCGATTACTCGGGCGCGCAGGCTTGTAAAGCGCTGCGTGAGGAAGGCTACCGAGTCATTCTGGTCAACTCCAATCCCGCGACCATCATGACCGATCCGAATATGGCTGACGCTACCTATATCGAGCCGGTCACCTGGCAGGCAGTCAGCAAGGTTATAGAAGTCGAGCGGCCGGATGC
>JBFJJO010000090.1:0-8853 GCA_041612215.1 Methylophaga sp. | reverse complement strand
TCAGGCCAATGAGCCTGTGTATTTGCTGTCGAATATGGCGAACCGGCATGGCCTGGTGGCAGGGGCGACCGGGACCGGTAAAACAGTGACCTTGCAAGGATTGGCCGAGGGATTCAGTGAGATTGGTGTGCCGGTGTTTGCGGCGGATATTAAAGGCGATTTATCGGGTATCAGCCAGCCCGGTAAACCGCACCCAAAAATCAGTGAGCGTGTAGAAATCATGCAGCTCGAAGATTTTCAATTTACCGGTTTCAGCACCACTTTCTGGGATGTGTTTGGTGAGCAGGGACATCCGGTCCGAACCACCATTTCCGATATGGGGCCGTTGCTGTTATCCCGTTTGATGCAGCTCAATGATACGCAGCAGGGCGTGTTGACGTTAGTCTTCCGCGTTGCCGATGACAATGGCTGGTTGGTATTGGATCTTAAAGACCTGCGGGCCATGCTGCAATATGTTGCTGAGAATGCGGCAGAGTTTCAGACCTTGTACGGCAATATTTCGGCGGCCAGTGTTGGTTCGATTCAACGTCGATTGCTGGTGCTGGAAGAACAGGGTGCGGATAAGTTATTTGCCGAGCCAGTGCTGAATCTTGATGATTTGATGCAGACCGATGAAAAAGGCCGCGGCATTATTAATCTGTTGTCAGCCGACAAGCTGATGCATTCGCCACAGTTGTACAGTACATTTTTATTGTGGTTGCTGGCGGAATTATTCGAACAATTGCCCGAAGTGGGCGACCCCGATAAGCCTAAACTGGTGCTGTTTTTTGATGAAGCGCATTTGATTTTTGATGATGCGCCCAAAGCCTTGCTCGATAAGATCGAGCAAGTAGTGCGGCTGATCCGCTCCAAAGGCGTCGGCGTGTTTTTTGTTACCCAAAACCCGACCGATATTCCTGACACTGTTTTGGGGCAGTTGGGAAATCGTATACAGCATGCTTTGCGTGCCTATACTGCCAAAGATCAAAAAGCCATTAAGGCCGCCGCCGATACTTTTTTTGCCAATCCGGCATTTTCATCGATTGAGGTATTAACGCAGCTTGGGGTAGGCGAAGCGCTGGTATCGATGCTTGATGAAAAAGGCCGGCCGCAGATGGTGCAACGCACTTTGATCAAGCCGCCAAAAAGCCAGATTGGGCCTATTACCGATAATCAGCGTAGACAGTTGATACAACACTCACTCGTAGCTGGTGTTTATGACAAAGTCGTGGATCGCGAGTCTGCACATGAAATGCTGGCAAAGCGCGCTGAGGAAATGCAGAAAAAAGCGCTGGCTGAGCAATCGGAAGCAATTCAGGAAACGGTCAAACGCAAACCCACCAGTAGTCGTGAAACACCGCTCGAGGCCTTTGCCAAAAGTGCTATGCGCTCGGTCGGTAGTCAGATTGGCCGACGGTTAGTGCGCGGTATTTTAGGTTCGCTGATGGGCAGCAAATAATCAGTAATCTTTGCCACCGCCGGCCGTGGAATTGATCTTGCTGTAATCCGGCATAAACGGATCATCTTCACCCGGCCGTTCATTGGCTTCCGGGCCATCCAGTAAAGCACCGGCGCGTTCCGGCAGTTTTTTATCCATGCCCAGTTCACCGAGCTGGTCATAACCGGCTGACAGATGATCAAACAGGTCTTTATAAGAGCCTGCCATATTGACGAACAAGCTGGCAGTTTTGTCAAAGTGTTCATGCACCTTGTCATGGTAGGAATCGATTTCAGCCTGTTTTGACTGCATTTGCAGCTCATGCTCGGCATTTAACTGGCGAATCGCTTCCTGGTTATCGATATTCATCCGCCGGCCGATCATAAAACCAATTACGGCCGCGATGATTACGGCAATTATCAAAATAGCAATCATTTCAATTAAAGACATTAGATTTCCTGATATAAAACATAGTTACAGCATAGCGGGCAATGCGATTATCGGCAAACAAAAGCGCCATTATGGTGTCAATAATGCAATACCGTACAATAGTCATAAAAACGCTTAATTAAGGAATCGCCATGATAGACCCGAAAAAGTTTGATGAAATTATCGATAGCATCAATAAAGCCCTGCCACCCGGTATCGTGCAAATGCGCGATGATGCAGAAAAAAATATTCGCGCTGGTCTGACTGCCACCTTTAATAAGATGGATTTGGTCACCCGTGAAGAATTTGAAGTACAGTCTCAGGTATTATTACGTACCCGCGAAAAACTCGAAGCGCTGGAGCGCCGGGTTTCGGAGCTGGAACAATCCCATCAACCTGAGTAAAAGGTCTGTATGTCTACATTTGAAAATGTCACGGTGACCCGTGAAGCCAATATTTATTTCGACGGAAAAGTTACCAGTCGCAAAGTAACGTTTGCCGATGGCAGCTATAAAACACTCGGTATTATGATGCCCGGTGATTATACCTTTGGTACCGAAAAAGCCGAGCTGATGGAAATCATGGCCGGTAACCTGCAATATCGTTTAAAAGGCGACAGCGACTGGATCCAAATCGTCGCTGGTCAATCGTTTAATGTGCCCGCTAATGCGTTTTTCGATATTGAAATCAGTGAGCTGGTTGATTATTGCTGCAGTTATTTAGACTAAGCGATAAACGGACACAAAAAAACCGCTCTGTTTTCACCGAGCGGTTTTTTTATATCTGAGGAAATTGGCTTAATCCCAGTCGTAAACCAGATTTAACCGGTAGCTGGTATCAGTTGTATCGGCACCCAATGCTGGCTGGCTGTTGTACTGGCTGCGTAAGCCGGCGCGTAATTTCCAGGCTTCGTCATTGGTAATAGGCATTTCACCACCGAAATTAGTGACCAGCAGATAGTTTTTGCTGGGGCTGCTGAATGATGGATAGTAAGTTAGATCGTGAAAAAGACTCAGACGACTGTTGAGTTTGTAATCAACGTCATAGCCGAGCACACCAGTTGGATCTTTTTCTGTGGTGCCATCGCTGTAGCTTTCAAACCGATAACCAAGACCGGCGAAGCCTTTAAACACCAAATCATCTTCACGAATGAAGAAGCGACCAATACTGGCGGTAGTAATAGCCCGCAAATCCAATTCTTCAAAATCATCGATTTCAAAATCAGCACTGCCGCGAACAAAGTAGTTTTCACTGATATCTCTTTCGAGAGAAATACCGGCCAATTTCTCATTGACAGTTTGTTCATCGTTTTCTTTGGCGTAGTTAATTTCCATGTACATGGCCATTCGTTCGGTTTCGGTTTCCCGATACAATTCACCACGACCAGATGCTGTTAAGCGGTCAGTATTACCCTTGGCACCCTCTAAACCAATGCCCAGATTACCACTCCATGGATCTTTGAGCGCGTCATTTTCAGCACGTATCTGTTGAAGCTGTGACTCGTATGCTGCTTGCACCTGTTCAACTTCCTGTTGCTTGGCAGTTTCAACTTCAGTGAGTTTCTGTTCATATTGCTGTTCCAACTCGGCAACTTGTGGTTTGGCTGTGTCGGTCGCCCAAAGTGATTGGATTTTGGCAGGATCAAGCGGCACATCACCAAAAGCAGTTTGGGTTAATTGATGTTGTCCGTTTTTATCACGGACAATCTGCCCGACCAAACGGTCGCTGCTATCCAGTTGTATCATATACTTTTGATCGGTGCTGAGCTCACTGACTTTACTAAAATCAATCGTGACCTCGTCCGCGAAGGCGGTATCCATTACTAACTCGTTATTTGCGATTTGTTTGATGCTGCCTTTGAGGATACTGCCGTCATTTAAAATGACTTCATCGGCGATGGCGGTGGTGCTTAAAGCCCCTGAAATAAGAATAAAAAGCGTGCTCAAGCGGCGCTTGATCATGATATCTCCGGTATTTAAAACAGATTGGTTGTTGGCAACTAAACTAACATATTATGTTTTCAAGTCAACCCGAAATGGGTCATGGAATGTTGCTAAATTTTGCATAACTTCATATATATTATCGTTATTTTTCAGCAATATTCGTGAAAATTGCGTCAAGACAGCCAGTGAATGTCGAGTCGGCAGAGGACAATAAATTCGGTTAGACTTAAACTAAAATTTCACGACCAGGGATAGGTTATGAGTATTGCCACCGTTTTAAGCCGGGCGCTAACCGGCATCCACGCCCAGCAGGTTACTATCGAAGTGCATTTATCCAACGGCCTGCCCAGTTTGTCGATAGTCGGTATGCCGGAAACGGCGGTTAAAGAAAGCAAAGATCGGGTTCGTTCAGCGATCATTAATTCACAATTTAATTTCCCGCAACAACGCATCACCATCAATCTGGCCCCGGCAGATTTACCCAAAGAGGGCGGCCGTTTTGATTTGCCGATTGCCTTGGGTATTTTGGCGGCATCACAGCAAATTCCACTGTCATCATTGGCTGATATGGAATTTATCGGTGAACTCGGCCTGACTGGCGAATTACGGCCGGTGCGGGGTGTTTTGCCAACAGCATTAGCCACTGCCAAAGCTGGCAGGCAACTACTGGTGCCGTCTGATAATGCTCAGGAAGCGGCTTTAACCGAAAAGGGTGAAAGTTTTGCTGCGCCGACATTACTGGCAGTTTGCGGGCATTTGCATCAGCAAACGGTATTACCATCCAATCAGCGACAGCAAGGCAGTAAACCACCGGATTATGCAGATCTAAGCGATGTACGTGGTCAGGCTTCAGCACGCCGGGCACTCGAAATTGCTGCTGCCGGAAATCACAGTATTCTATTTGCTGGCCCGCCTGGCACCGGAAAAACTATGCTGGCCAGTCGTTTGCCCGGTATTTTGCCACCGATGACCGAACAAGAGGCGATTGAAACTGCGACCATTCACTCCATTGCTGCCAATGGTTTTCAGTTGGAAAACTGGCGGCAGCGGCCGTTTAGGGCACCGCATCATACGGCTTCAGCGGTGGCGCTGGTGGGTGGTGGCAGTCAGCCCAAACCCGGTGAAATTTCGCTGGCCCATCATGGTGTTTTATTTTTAGATGAATTACCGGAATTTGATCGCAAAGTGCTGGAAGTACTGCGTGAGCCGATTGAGTCCGGCAAAATCACCGTGTCCCGCGCCGCCAATCAGGCGGAATTTCCGTCACGATTTCAATTGGTTGCGGCGATGAACCCATGCCCCTGCGGTTATTTGGGGCAGGCGCGGTGTCGATGCACACAAGAGCAGGTACAGCGATACCGTGCTAAGATCTCCGGCCCATTATTGGATCGGATTGATATGCTTTTGGAAGTGCCGGCGGTCGATAAAAAACTATTGCGGCCACAAGCCGGTGAAACGCAGCCAGAAAGCAGTAAAACCGTTCGAGAGCGGGTGATTAAAGCCCGACAAATTCAACTGCAACGCGCCGGCAAAGCCAATGCAGCATTGCAGCATAAACAACTTGAGGTATTTTGCCCCTTGCGTGATCAGGATTTTCAACTCGTCGAACAGGCCATCAGCCGTTTGGGTTTATCAGCCCGTGCGTATCACCGTATATTAAAAGTGGCTCGTACCATTGCCGACCTGACCGGCAGTGAACAGATCCAAACCAGCCATTTATCCGAGGCGATTGGCTATCGTCGACTCGATACTGCACATTAGTACTCTGTGAATGATTTAAATCCGCAACAGCGGGAAGCTGTGCGTTACATCGATGGACCGTTATTGGTATTGGCCGGTGCCGGCAGTGGCAAAACCCGGGTGATCACCCGCAAAATCGGCTATCTGATTGAGCAATGTGGCTTGAAAGCCAGCAATATCGCAGCGGTAACTTTTACCAATAAAGCAGCGCGCGAGATGAAAAGCCGGGTAGCTGAGTTGATGAAACATAAAAATGTGTCAACCCGCGGCTTGATGGTATCGACTTTTCATACGTTGGGCCTGACCATTTTGCGTAAAGATGGCAGGGTGCTGGGATACCGTCCCGGTTTTTCTATTTTTGATGCTTTGGATAGTCTCGCTGTGTTACGCGATTTGATGGGTCGCGACTTTGCCGCAGACAGTGATCATGCCCAGCAGGTGCAAAATCAGATATCAGAATGGAAAAACCAGTTGATCCTGCCTGACGAGGCGGCGCAAGTTGCCGATGGTGCCCAACAGCAATTCGCTGCACAAGTGTATCCGCGCTATGTACAAGCTTTGAAAGCCTACAATGCCGTTGATTTTGATGATCTCATTTTGCAGCCGGTGTTGCTGTTTCGTGAGCATCGCGACGTGCTGCAAAAATGGCAGGGCAAAATTCATTATCTGCTGGTTGACGAATATCAGGATACCAACGGCTGCCAGTATGAATTGGTCAAACAACTGGTCGGTATTCGGGAAAAACTCACTGTGGTCGGCGATGACGATCAGTCGGTGTATTCATGGCGGGGTGCCCGGCCGGAAAATCTGGCGCAGTTACAGACTGATTTTCCCCGTTTGAAATTGATTAAGCTGGAACAGAATTATCGGTCAATGAGCCGCATTCTTCGGGTGGCCAATAAACTCATCAGTAATAACCCGCATGTTTTTGAAAAAGCGCTATGGAGTGCGATGGGTGAGGGCGATCCGATTCGTGTGATTGGTTGTCGGGATGATCAGCATGAATCGGAAAAAGTGGTCTCTGAGCTGCTTTATCACAAGCTGAAAAATCAGGCGGATTTCAAGGATTATGCGATTTTGTATCGCAGCAATCACCAGTCTCGACCTATTGAAAAAGTTTTGCGTGAGCATAATGTGCCTTATTTTTTGACCGGTGGTACCTCGTTTTTTTCCCGCGTCGAAGTCAAAGACATCATGGCCTATCTGCGTCTGCTGGCTAATCAGGACGATGACAATGCCTTTTTAAGGGTCATCAACACGCCGCGCCGTGGCATTGGTTCGTCAACATTGCAGGCACTCGGTGAATATGCCGGCAAACGCCACACCAGCTTGTTTGGTGCCTGTTTTGAAATGGGCCTGGCTGAAAATCTGCCGGCCAAATCAGTGCAGCATTTGGAAGTCTTTTGTAAATGGCTGGTTGATATTGCCGATCGCGCTGCCCGTGGTAATTTGTTGGATGCCATCAAAGATTTAGTGGAAGAAATTGAATATCGTGGCTGGCTTGAAGAAACCAGTGGCGATCCAATCAAAGCCGAACGGCGCATGGAAAATGTCACTGAGCTGATTGGCTGGATTGAACGGCTGATAGATCAGGATACCGAAGAAAAAAACATCGGTGATATTGCCGCCAGACTGACCTTGATGGATATCCTGGATCGACAGGAAGACGAAAATCAGAACGATGCCGTGCATTTAATGACATTGCACGCTGCCAAGGGACTGGAATTCCCGCATGTGTTTATGGTCGGTATGGAGGAAGATATTTTGCCGCACCGTAATAGTATCGAATCCGATACCATTGAAGAAGAGCGTCGGCTGACCTATGTTGGCATCACCCGCGCCCAACGTAGTCTGGTGATGACGCTGGCCAATACCCGCAAGCGGTTTGGTGAAAAATTGGATTGTGAAGAAAGTCGGTTTCTACGAGAGTTACCGGCAGAAGATTTGATTTGGATGACCGAAAAAACGCAGGTCGATCCGGAAGAGCGCAAAGTGCGTGGCAAGGCGCATCTTTCCAATATTCGCGATATGCTTAAATAAAACAAGCCCTAAGGATTAAGCTATGAAACTAACTGTTTTGATGACTGCTTTACTGTTGCCGGGGCTTGTAAATGCCCACGCCACACTGGAAAAAACCGAAGCCGAAAGCGGCAGCTATTACAAAGGTGTGGTCGGCATCAGTCATGGTTGTGATGGCTCGGCGACCACCAAAGTCACCATCGAAATCCCCGATGGCGTGCGCGGCGTTAAGCCAATACCCAAAGCCGGCTGGCAACTGGATATTATCAAAGAGCAGTTGGCAAAACCTTATGAATCGCACGGCAAAACCGTGGTCGAGGATGTCCGCAAAATTATCTGGTATGGCAATACGCTGGAACATGCCCACTACGATGAGTTTGGTTTCAGAGGCCAAATCGCTGTCGGTAATAGCAGCAAACTGTACTTTCCGGTCAGACAGGAATGTGTGGTTGGCGAGTTGAACTGGGATCAAACGCCGGAAACGGCTCAAAAAGCGGCTGATCCTCATGCGGGTCATGGTGATCATGCCGGACATGGCAAAGCCGAAGATAAAGACGCCCATAACGGTCATGGCGGCCGATCAAAACTCGAATACCCAGCACCGCTAGTCACCGTGATTGATGGTCAGGGCAAACATCACCATTAATTTTGTGGCATTTGCCACGATTTTGGGCAAATCACTGAATTTCTTCTGGCATTTGACCACTAAACTAAGCTCAATTATGAAATTGGGCTTTTTTTATGATTAAACCATTTCGCAAAACACCGCTAATCATCTCTATGGCATTGACTGGTATGATGTTTAACCAATCAACATTTGCCGAACATGGACCAGCGCTGGATTTGGAACAGCTGGAAGTGACTGCGCAACAAATGGCGCCAGCTGGATCCAATCGCAGTGATGCACAGGCAGAATTACGCCTGACACCGGGCGGCGTGTCGCTGGTGGATATGGATTTGGTTAAAGAAGGCCATGTCGCTGGTCTTGCCGATATGCTGCGTTATGTGCCGGGTGTTTGGGCGGCCAGTGACAGTGGCAACGACGAACTGTTTTTATCCAGTCGTGGCAGTAATCTTGATGCGACCGATTTTGATATGAACGGCATCAAATTGTTGCAAGACGGCCTGCCGGTAACCAGTGCGGATGGGAATAATCACAACCGAATTATTGATCCCTTGAGTGCCCAATATGCTGTTGTAGCCCGAGGTGCCAATGCCATGAAATATGGTGCCAGCACTTTGGGCGGTGCCATTGATTTTGCCACCCCAACGGCTTATGACCTACCACGCGCCAGTATACTGAGC
>JBFJJO010000089.1:0-8867 GCA_041612215.1 Methylophaga sp. | reverse complement strand
CTCATTCATTAAACCACTCAACGCTAGTGGCATGGCTTTTTGAACTCCTGATGATTTTGTGTATATGGCAAGCGCTTCAACGCCCTTAAAGTCATTTATGTAATTAAGGGCATCTCTACTCCATTCAAGCTCTGATGTGCCAATTTGCATAAGCTGCCTATCTAGCAGCCTTGCCAAAGCCTGATTTTGCAGAGAAAGCTTCACTTGTAAAGAGCGCTCAAATGACCTCATCACAGATTGAGTTTCATCCTTTATTTGCACTGACTTCCATGCGGATAATGATTGCCAAAGAGTTGTGACCAAGACTAAAAGGGACACCAGCATTATGAGCTGTATTCTTTTTTGATTCTCATTAAGGCTCAAATCTGAGCGCTCCACCCCCGCCAGAATTAACCCCACCCCCAAAACAAAAAAGCCCATGGCTGTGTGGATAGCCATTCGAGTGTACTTGCCCCATCCATAAGAAGTTTCTATGCCCGTAATGTATCCACTGGCCGCAATCGCACCTAGGCCAGCAACAATAATCCCAAGCATACTCCAAGCATGGAACCGCCTATTGATACTCATTAGTAGCAAAGAAGCCCCTGAAATACTAAAGCAAAATGCTGTATTTGGGGCCATCCTGCCTGGGTGGGAAGCTTGCGTTGTTATGTAATGCTTGATAAAAAACTCATCCAAGCCATAACTATAGCCTGTAAGGTATTGCGATAATGTCACGAACCCCAGCAATAATAGTGCGCTGCTAATAAAAACTACTACTTTTTCAAAGCCTGCCTCGTAAAGCCCGAGAGCCATTCCGCCAAGAATAAAACAAATAGCAGTGTTGAATTGCATGGCAACAAATGAGCTGTTGATTTGAATCAAGCTTTCGTTGTGAGTAAGCCAGCCGACAACTACCATCAGCCCTAGCAGCGTAGAAGCCGCTGACATCAGAAATACCGTCAGCTTTAGCAAAGGGATATTGCGGTTGATTAGCGATTCAATCAATTACTGACCCTTAAATTTATTTAATCATAAAGCCAAGCATATATCTGACAATACTAAAGCATCGGGTACTAAATAATTTCTAATTTCAATATAACAGAAGGTCGAAAATATATTGTTAGCAAGGTGAATTAGTTGCGCCCAATAAAAGCACTTGCCTTTTGTCTACCACCTCATCAACCTTTAGATAAATTTCTAGGCTAATCAGTACGATAGAGTTGTATAGAGTCCTTAACATGGCGGAGAAGGAGAAGGTTGACCGCCAAATTTAATAAACCGTCATCTCAGCCCTTTTGGCTATTTTCAATAATATAGCGGGTAAAATCATCACTGGGTAATGGTTTCGCATAATAAAAGCCCTGAAGCCATTCACAGCCCATCTCAGTCAATATTACCTTTTGACTGGCTGTTTCCACCCCCTCTGCAACAACATCGATATCCAACCGTTTAGCCATTACGACAATAGCTTCAATGATGGCGCGATCATCTTCATCGGTTTCCAGATCCCGAACAAAGGATTTATCGATTTTCAGTAAGTCGACTTCCAGCTGCTTCAAATAAGCGAGTGACGAGTAGCCAGTGCCAAAATCATCAATTGAAATTTTCACCCCGTAGTTACGCAAATTTCGTAATAAATCACGACTTTCTGCACTGCGCTGTAGCAACACGCCTTCGGTAATCTCCAGGGTTATCAGATTGCTGTCCAAATCCAATTGTTGTAAATGAGTGATCCAGTCAAGACGCCCTTCCTGTGTACCAAAGCCTTGTGCCGAACGGTTAATTGACACCGCAATATCGCCAAGGCCCTGTTGTTGCCATCGACGGATTTGCTGACAAACCCCGGCAAATACATGGTCATCAATTCTGCCAATCAGCCCCATTCTCTCGGCGACCGGTAAAAAATCCATCGGCGAGATTAAGCCACGATCTGGATGTTGCCAGCGAACCAGTGCCTCGGCGCAGACACTGCCACTCTTTGCATGAATAACTGGTTGATAATAAATGCAAATTTGGTTGTTATAAAGTGCCTGCTCCAACTCATTAATAATAAATGTCCGCGAGCGCCAAGTGGATTCCAGCTCAGAGGAATACAACATATAAGCACTGCCACCCGCATCTTTTGCGCCATACATTGCCCGATCAGCGTTTTGCATCAATAAACCCGAGTTTTCACCGTCATTCGGATAAAAAGTCAGGCCGATACTGGTACTGACCCGAATAGTCTGGTCTTTGATAAGCAGCGGTTGTTCGATAATTTCAATTAGTTTTTGCGCGACTGAAACCGCATCCTGATGCTGTTCAAGCCCGGTCATAATGATGGTAAATTCATCGCCGCCTAAACGGGCAACTGTGTCGACATCTCGCAGACAATTCTGGATCCGGTCAGCCATATGACGCAGCAATTCATCACCGACATCATGACCCAGTGTATCGTTAATATCTTTGAAACGATCCAAATCCAGAAACATCAGACATAGCTTGCTCTGATCCCGCAGGCAATGACGAAGCTCCTGCTCCAGACGGTCATTAAATAAGCGCCGATTGGGCAAGCCGGTCAGCATGTCATAGTTAGCCTGATGCTCAATCGTCAGTTGCGCTTGTTTGGTTTCACTGATATCAGTGAATACCGCAACATAATTGGTCAGCATATCGCTTTCATCATGTACTTTTGACATCGACAAATACGCCGAAAATATCTCGCCGTCTTTGCGCCGACTGAGGGTTTCTCCCCGCCATAAGCCATGTAAATTCAATTCTGCCCAGAGTTTGGTAAAAAACAGTTCGTCATTAAGACTACGATCTAATATTTTTGGAAAATGACCCAGCACTTCAGCTTGTGTAAATCCCGAGATCGCACTGTATGCAGAATTAATGGCGATGACATTTTTTTGTGCATCCGTAATCAAAAAACCTTCACTGGCCGCATTAAATGCCACATCTGATAAATGCAAGTCCGCCTGCGCCCGCTGCATATCGGCAAGTACGTCGCGAATTCGCCGCTCCGATTCGACAGCCCGGTCAGTGACCACAGATAGCTGTTCCGTGCGGCGAGTCACCTCACTGGCAATCCGGTGGGTACGACCAGTGATGCTTAACACAAGTGCACATAATAAGCCGGTCAGCAAAAAGCCGCCTACCATGACAAATAAGGTCTGATGCCGCTGGTTTTGCTCAAGGAACAATTCAGTGGGGGTAAAAATCAGTTGCATCTGCCGTCCTGCTGACTGAATGTCAACCATCCGCTGGAACGGCGGCGTTTCGCTGACTGGCACGTCATAGTAATAATCGCCGCTCAGTGAATCCTGCCACTGAATGTCAAACTCAGTGAATTCGCGTCTGCCGAGTACATTTTCAACAAAATCCTCAGTGCGAATCGCAACATTTACCAATCCCGCCACTTCCGCGTTATTAAGATCCAGGGTCAGCTTGCCGCCAACGTCACGATAGACCGGCCGATATAGCATTAATATCCGCTTTGTAAAATCTTCACGAACCATCATCAGTGGCGGTCTCGCATAACTGGTACCGGTGGCTAGTGATGTCTGCACTGCCGCATTGGAAATCACCGACGATGTTGGATCAAAGCCCTGTGCCCGTTTATTACCTTCCTCAGGCTCCAGGTAAGTGATTGGAAAATATTCATCGCGATCGCCAGCCGGAACTAATTTATTACCCGGTTTGATATCAGTAATGGTGAAATCCGGGCCAAAATACAGCTGTTGCTCGGCTTCATAAGCGGCGCGCTGTTCACGGGTAATCTTTGGCAACCATTCTATGACCTGAATATTTTTGTTTTTTTTGGTCGCCCATTTCACAAAATCCTGAAACTCGTCACGGGTCACCTTTTCAGAACTGACAAACAGCTGTGCAATGCTGTCTTGCACCAACTCCTGAGATGTTAAAGCAATTTGAAATAAAGTACCGGCTTCCTGGGTACGAATACTGAAACGATCTTCCAGTTCGCGTTTCTCAAAACTGGCAACACTCTGACTGACTAATATCACCGCAATAAACGCGATCGCTGTCGGCAGACCCAGCATGTTGCGTCTGGGTCGCCACAAGGCTGATGGCTGACCAATAAAACTCAGCGTGATAGGGCCAGCAATCAATAAGCCCAGCGCATCACCCAGCCACCATGATGCCCACAAGCCAGCAGGCGTCAGGCTATTTTCGACACCTATGAATAATAAAAACGGCACACTGATGCTGGCGCTTATCAACGTTAATACCGGTACCAATGCCAAAAACTGCAGGATTTGCCGGTCAGTTTCAAGTTCCAGTGGCGTCTGACAAAATCGTCGAATCAGCACCCCGGCTAACAAAGCCTGAATACTGCTGCTAAATGCCACCAGCAAACCTATCTTTATAGCCAGAAGATTTAGCCCGGCATCATCCCAGGGAATTGCGGTGTTGAGTGTCAACGCACCAATAAATACACCCGGCAAGGCCATTCGCCAGCCATAGGTGAGGACTGCCATAATGGCAATACCGGCAGGTAAAAAAGCGACTGAAGCATAATGCTCGGCGGCGGTGAAAATGAGACTCAATTGACCACTTACAAAGTACGCAACGGCAATAACCAGATTAATCAACAATCCGCGTTTAAATACCTTCAGATTCAAATACGAGACCTCCATTATGGCTTTGGCTGGCAGCAGATTGAATATGCATGACGATCCCAGCCAGAGAATTGTGTTGATATTAGCATTTGTCGGTACAGCTTGCGCAGTGCTGATGGCAAATCCATTAATCATGGTAAAACCGGCCAAAAACCCTTAGAATGGCCGCTTCAATGGTGGCTCGTGCTGGTCTCCTCGCGACGATATGTAGGTTACCCCGTCAGGCCCGGAAGGGAGCAGCGAAGCCTTCGGACTCGGGCGCCGAGATCAGGCTGGTACGGGTTCACCACCCTAATTTTAGATAGCAATGGGTATTTGACGGACTGATATGAGTTATCTGGTGCTGGCCCGCAAATGGCGACCCAAATTGTTTTCCGAAGTCATCGGTCAGCAGCATGTGTTGCAGGCGCTGATTAATGGCCTCAATCAAAATCGACTGCATCATGCTTTTTTATTTGCTGGTACCCGCGGTGTAGGCAAAACTACGCTGGCACGTATCCTTGCCAAATCGCTGAATTGTGAACAAGGCGTCAGTGCCACCCCATGTGGTGAATGCGATAGTTGCCAGGAAGTTGATGCCGGCCGCTTCGTTGATTTGATTGAAGTTGATGCTGCTTCGCGCACCAAAGTCGATGACACCCGTGAGCTACTTGATAATGTGCAATATGCGCCAAGTCGCGGTCGTTACAAGGTCTATCTGATCGACGAAGTGCATATGCTGTCGACCAGCAGTTTTAATGCGCTGCTGAAAACCCTCGAAGAACCGCCACCACACGTTAAATTTCTGTTTGCCACCACCGATCCGCAAAAATTACCAGTGACGATATTGTCGCGCTGTCTGCAATTTAATTTGCGCCGTTTAACCGTCAAACAAATTGCTGATCATCTTGCCGATATTCTCGGTAAAGAAGCTATCGACTTTGAAATGGAAGCATTACAACAACTCGCCCATGCTGCCGATGGCAGTATGCGAGATGCCTTGAGTTTGCTGGATCAGGCTATTGGCTTTGGCGATGGCAAAGTCGGCGACGACAGCGTGCATCAAATGCTCGGTAATGTGTCAAATCATCAGCTTCTGGCTATATTGCAGGCATTAACGGCCCATGATGGGCAAACTCTATTACAGCAAGCCACTGAACTGAACGCGCTGGGCCGTGATGTCAATGTAGTGCTTGACGCCTTGATGAATGCCTTACAGCGTATTGCAACTTTGCAACTGGTAACCGGGTCAGAAAACCCCGATAGCAGTATGGATAAAGCACTGCAACCACTGGCCAAGACATTATCAGCCGAAACAGTACAGTTACTGTATCAAATTGCCTTGCATGGTAAACGCGATCTGCCCTACGCGGCTGATCCGCAAAGTGGCTTCGAGATGACTTTGCTGCGGATGCTACATTTTCAACCATATGGCCACGATACGACTTCTCAGGAAACACCCGTACAAAAGTCGCTAGCCACAAAGGCTAAGTCGCCAATTGCTACGCCGACTGCTGATCACCAGAACACAGCGTCATTGGCAACTGCTGACAAGTCCAGCTATGCGCCTTTCAATGTCGAATCCATCCAGCCCGGCAAAGCTGATAAAAATACGATTTCCGAACCCAAATCAGCAGCAACATCGGCAACAACAGACGCCACCGCTGTAATGGATTTATCACTGGCCAACTGGACACAACTGGTTGCCAAACTTAAGTTATCGGCTATTACCCGGCAGTTGGCAGATCATTGTGCTTTCGTTGAGGCGCATGAAGGTCGCATCACCCTGTTATTAGCTAAAGATTTGTCACATCTTGCCACTGAAAATGCCAAATCACGCCTGCAGGCAGCTGTCAGTAAAAGTCTTGGTTATGACGTTAAACTGCAATTTGAAACTACTGAAAGAAACCATGACACTACGCCCGCAACACTGGCTGGTGAAAGAGCCCAACAACAAGCTGAACATCAACAGCAGGCAGAAGCTGCCATTCACAATGATCCGGTAGTGGAAGTTATCAAAAATACATTTAATGCCCGTATAATCGATAGCACAATCAAACCTTTGAATTAAGAGGAATCAGCCCATGAAAGGCGGACTTGGCAATATGATGAAGCAGGCCCAGCAAATGCAGGCCAATATGCAAAAAGCCCAGGAAGAATTGGCTAATACCGAAGTTACCGGCCAGTCCGGCGCCGGTATGGTCAAAATCACCATGACGGGTAAACATGATGTCAAACGTGTACAAATCGAAGACAGCCTGTTTGAAGATGATAAAGAGATGCTCGAAGATCTGATCGCAGCAGCAATTAATGATGCTGTTCGTCAGGTCGAGAAAACCACACAGGAACGCATGTCAGGCATGCTGCCGCCCGGCATGAAAATGCCTTTTTAATCGTCAGTTATGGCAAGACTCGGTCCCAATATTGACCAGCTGATTGAGGCATTACGTTGCCTGCCCGGCGTTGGTCCTAAGTCGGCACAGCGCATGACCTTTCATTTACTGGAACGGGATCGTGATGGCGCGGCGCAATTAATGCAAGCCCTACAAGGGGCATTACATAATGTCCGCCATTGTCAGCGCTGCCGAATTCTCAGTGAAACCGCACTGTGCAGCCGTTGCAGTGATACCAGCCGTCGTGATGATCAATTATGTGTGGTCGAAATGCCCAGTGATGTACTGGCGATTGAACAAGCCACGCATTATCAGGGACAATATTTTGTCCTGACCGGCCATTTATCACCGCTGGATGGTATCGGCCCCGAAGCGCTAGGCATTGCTGATTTAATTGGCTGGATGGATGCCGGAAATGTGCAGGAGTTGATCCTCGCCACCAACCCGACCGTTGAGGGTGAAGCCACCGCGCATTACATCAGTGAACTGGCCCGCGCACGCCAGATCCATGTCACACGGCTGGCCCACGGTATACCGCTTGGCGGAGAATTGGAATATGTTGACAGTGGTACACTATCTCATGCATTTTCGGGTCGGGGATCCGTTTGATCCCAGCGTTAGATTTCAGTTAGGGCAACATCATGGTCGATTACACTGCTCCATATGAGGCGCTTAAAACTTTCAATGGATTGATCCACCGGCAACCCCTGTTTATCAATAATCGACTGGATGTTGACAGCTATCATCTGACCTTTCTCGATAAAAATGGCGAGGCACTCAATGATGATATTGAAGTACCGGTATTTCTGGAACAAATGACCACTATTTTGCCAGCCATCAGTAATCATCATAAAGCTTTGCTAACCATGCCGGAATCCTGGCGCGCAGCTTTATTTGATGTTGATATGGACGGTATTGAAATCACGTTGGATATTTATGGCAATCCATTGCCCGACACCCGTAACCGGCCATTTGCTTTTGCCGGCCACGCCAATGGCATCGATCATGATGTACATACCGAGCTGCTACTGATTGATTTAAATCGCTTTGATCCGTCAAGCCTCACGGAAAATTTGCCCCATTGGCGCCGTCGCCATGAGCTGCTGTGCGCCACCAATGTGAATGCACTGGATCAATTGAGTTTTTGTAAAAGCTTTGCCGTGGATTTATTACAGGGCAATTTTTATACCCTCCCGGCCACTCATAACAGTCATAAAACGCCACCATCAGCCCAAACATTGATGGAATTACTGGTCAAATTACAGGATCCCGAAGTAGAGGCTGATGAACTGGCGCAAATCATTAATCAGGATGTGACCCTCAGTTACAAGCTTCTGCGGCTGATTAACTCAGCATTTTTCGGGCTGCCCAGACAAGTCAGTACGACCCGCGAGGCTGTGGTTATGCTTGGCCACAATAAAATTAAAACCTGGGCCAGTTTGCTATGCTTATCGGGATTGGAACATAAGCCCAATGAGTTACGCAGTATCGCCATGATCCGTGCACGGATGTGTGAATTACTGGCCAAATTCTATCAAGGCCATGCCGATGTGTTTTTTGCTGCCGGTTTATTTTCAACGCTGGATGCGCTGCTTGATAAACCGCTGGCCAATTTGCTCGACAGTTTGCCGCTATCTGATGAGCTGCGCAGCGCTTTGCTTGATAAACAAGGTGCGGCTGGTCAGGCCCTGGAAGATGTTCTGCGTTATGAACGTGGAGATTGGCAGGCTATCGAGAATTCACCATTACCGGTTGAGGTGCTGGTTCGTGCCTATCTTGACGCCATTTATTGGGCTAAAGAACTGAACCTGCAAATCAAAGACTGACCATGGCGATCAGCTGGCTGGCACCCACTGCAGAGATCCGTTTCCCGCCATTGGAGCATGCCACT
>JBFJJO010000088.1:0-8894 GCA_041612215.1 Methylophaga sp. | reverse complement strand
GGCATGCATCGGTTTATGACTCATACGGTTCCCCTAAAAGCAGATGGTTTAGTCAGTTTAATGTGTCAGGCTTAAATTAAACTTAAACGGCAATCGGCGCTTTAATATGTGGTTGTGCCTCGTAGTTCACAATTTCAAAATCCTCAAACCGGTAATCAAAAATCGATGCTGGTTTTCGGTGAATTTTAAGTTGTGGCAATGGCCCCGGCGTGCGCTGTAATTGCGTTTCGACCTGGTCAAAGTGATTGCTGTAAATGTGTGCATCACCAATGCTCAGGACAATCTCACCGACACCGAGATCACATTGCTGGGCCAGCATATGCGTTAAAAACGCCAATGATGCTGTGTTGTAAGGGTTACCGAGAAACAAATCATTACTGCGGATATATAAAGAAGCACTGAGTTTATTGTTGGCGACATAAAACTGATACAGCACATGGCAAGGTGGCAATGCCATTTTGCCGGCGGCAGCATTTTCCCAGGGTTTTTGTTTTTCATCGGGCAATAAGGCCACATTCCAGCCATTGATAATATGCCGCCGACTGTCAGGATTATTTTTTAAACCGGCCACTAACGCTGAAACTTGATCATGGATCTGGCCATCAGCGCCTTGCCATTTTCGCCATTGTGCGCCGTAAACCGGACCCAACTCACCCTCGGGTGTTGCCCAGTCATCCCAAATGGATACGCCATTTTCTTTCAGATAGCGGATATTGGTTTCACCACTTAAAAACCACAGTAATTCATGCAAAATACTGCGGATATGCAGTTTTTTGGTAGTCAGCAGCGGAAAGCCTTGTGCAAGGTCATAACGTACTTGCCGGCCAAACACACTGCGGGTACCGGTGCCGGTACGGTCACCTTTATCGACACCATTTGTCATGACATCTTGCAGCAGTTCCAGATACTGTTTCATAAACGCTTTTCTCTCAATTAAATGTCGCTAGTGTACTCACTCATAGCTGATAGCGCACCCGTCAGCGAGACTATTCCGACAAACCATATTTCTGCATTCTGTATAACAAGGTATCGCGACTGATACCCAGTAATCTGGCTGCTTTTGAACGATTACCAGATGATTTCTCAAGTGCCTGTTCAATCAAATCCAGCTCCAGTTTTGCCAGATCGATGCCTGCTTCCGGCAATATAAAAATGGCGTTGGCCGGTGCCGGCTCCTGCATTTCAACGGGCAGATCGTCAATCCGCAAGAGTTTCCCAGGCTGCAGCAAGCTCAGTCGCTGACACAAATTGGCTAATTCCCGGACATTACCGGGCCAGTTGTATTTTTGCAGTTGTTGCAACAATGTTTTATCAAAACGCAGCGGCGCATTACCTCTGACAAACTGTCGGGCAAAATAGGTGACCAACAAGCCAATATCATCTTTGCGATCGCGTAGCGGTGGCAATTCAATGGGCACCACCTGCAAGCGATAATATAAATCAGCACGGAACTGGCCGGCTTTTACCAGTGATGGTAAATCAGCACTTGTCGCTGCGATAATGCGCGCATCGATAATATGCAACTTATGACTGCCCGGCAGCTGACACTCACCGGCTTCCAGAAAACGCAGTACCTTGGCTTGCAACGCCAGTGGCAAAGCATCCACTTCGTCTAGAAATACCGTGCCTTTTTCAGCCGCCAGCAAGCGGCCGGTTTCGATAATTTCACCGGCTGCATTGGCTCTGCCAAACAAGTCCACTTCTGCATCCTGCAGCGGCAGCGCGGCGCAGTTGATGGTGATCAAAGCCTGATCCTGACGACGACTTAATTGATGCAACGTCAGAGCAATCAGCTCTTTACCTGTGCCGGTTTCACCGCTAATCAGTACGCTGGCATCACTGAGTTCAATCATTGGCAATAGCCGCTGGATATGGGTGATAGCTGGCGATTGTCCGATAAATTCAGGCAAAGCCATGATTAAGGCATCTCACTACTATATTGATGGCCGGCATGTTCATGACCCAGTATGGTTGGCGCAAATAACAACGCTACTGCCATCAAAATAATCAATATTCCGGCCGCGCGGCGAAACCAGATATTACGGGCCACACGGCCTAAAAAGCCGATAAATAAACCAGCTCCCATCACTGCCGGCAAGGTGCCCATACCAAATGCCAGCATCGTTAATCCGCCAGTCACCGCATCACCACTGGTCGCTGCCATCACCAGTGCCGCATAGACCAGACCACAAGGCAACCAGCCCCAGATCGCGCCAAAGGCAAACGCCTGTTTCAGAGATGTCACCGGTAATAATTTTTGCCCCAGCGGCTGCAAAAACCGCCAGACCGGTGTGCCGATTTTTTCGATTTTGGCAAAACGCGGCAACCACCCAGCTAAATATAAGCCCATTGCAATCATGAAAACGACCGACACATAACGCAGCCATTGCAGCCCACCAATATTATTCAGCGGTGACACCAGGGCCGCCACCAATACCCCCGCTAGGGTGTAACTGATAATGCGGCCGAAGTTGTAATTAAATACATATGGCAGCATGGCTTTGGGCGATTGACGGACAGCAACCGGTAAACTCAGCGTCAGCGCGCCGATAACTGAGCCGCACATGGCAATACAATGCGCAGTGCTGAACAAGCCAAGCAAAAAGGCACTGAGTAGCGACGTGGTAATGGTTTCCATGATCTGACCTGATAAACAGTTTGTAGCAGATTAACATGCTGACTCGGCATTGTTTGTGGCATATGCCCTGAGCCTGACGCAAATCACCTAAAACACAAAATTTGTGATTACTAAAATAATGCATCAGGACGGATTTAACGATGCGTTTATTAAAAATAATGATGGCTAATTGGCAGGCTTTAACATTGAGCATCAAAACATTAGCGCAACCGATATTCCTGCACTGCTTATGGGTATTTTATTTGCCCACAGTGAGCACATATACAGCCGCTTATTTAGCGGTGAATCATCACTGGAAGTCAGTTATGGCACCACGTCGCGATGCTGTTGGCTGAGATCAAACAACGCAGTAACTGGTGTGCCATTATCAAGACTGTAGCGAACCGTGATGGTTTTGGCCGCTTGCCATTGCGGCCAGAGCGGCACGGCATCAGTTTGTAGCGGAAAATCAACGACAAATGCCCGGCGATCAGATTGTATTGTTGGATAGCTGCTGTCTTTAATCACAAAACCTTCAGGCAATGGCGCGGGCGGGCGCCGGGCAGTCAACAACCAATTGTCATCTTGTTGGTTAAATTGATAATCAAACTGCTGAGGCGCTCTTGCCGGCGATCCACAACTACGCAGGCCGTGCACTAATGACACGGGCTGATCGGTATCCAGTTGCAGCAAAATCAGCTCGTTATCGGCGAAGTTGGCGGTGTGCGAATCAGTCAAAGTCAGGCTTGCCCAAAACGCACCATTGTCCAAACGGCTTAATTGCAGCATATCGCCATTATCTGCCTGCCAGACAAGCGGGTCAGCCAGTGACATCGGCGCAATAAATAACAGACTTAAAAACAATGCTCGCATCATCATCCCCCTTTAAATAGCAGACTTATGACTGCGAAAAAGGTTGCTATCAGCTGATTTTTAAGCGGATATCGATGCTCTTCAAGTAATGTTTTTCCTGCATTAAATCGGCCTCGGTCAACGGATGCTCACTGAGCCAACCGTCGGGCAGCGTCAGATGCAAGCCTTTTTTGGTCACTGATAATTTGAAATAGGTATCCGTCTGCTCACTGCGGCCACGATTAAATACCAGCGCCAAACGCAGTAAAATCGTTAATCGCAACGTCGGTAGCTGCAAATCTTCAGAGAGTTGGTTCAAATGTTTTTTCGGAATCGAACGACGCTGACCACGCATCATCGCGGCCAGCGCATGTTGTTCTTCACGGGAAAAACCCGGCATATCCGAATTCGCCACCAGATAGGCAGCATGCTTATGGTACTGATAATGAGAAATCTCAAGTCCCACTTCATGTAACTGCGCTGCCCACTGCAAATGCAAAAGCTGGTCTTCGCTGTCGATCTGCCAGTCCGAGGCCACTTGTTCATATAATTGACACGCTAACTCACTGACCCGCCCGGCATGTGCTTCGTCGACATGGTAGCGCTTTGCTAAGGCAAGCACGGTGCGTCCACGTTCATCATCATGCTGAATACGGCCTTGCAGGTCATACAATAAACCTTCACGCAAGGCACCGTCAGAGACAATCATTTTGGCAATATTCAGTCTATCAAAGGCAGCCTTTAGTACCGCCACACCTGCCGCAATGACCGGCTTGCGATCACTGCCCAGCCCTTGTAAATCAATCTTATCGTAATGCCCGGCTGCGACCAGATGTTCAACTAACTTGTCTAATGCTGGGCCAGTAATAACGCCACTTTCGGACCAGCCCTGAGCGGTAACAATATCTGCAACCGTTTTAATGGTTCCGGATGCGCCAATGGCTTCTACCCAGCCCATCTGAATATAAGGCCGCTGGATCGAACGCAGCCGAATGGCGGCGGCCAGCCAGGCTGACTGCATTTGTATCTGAGTGATTTTGCCATCGTCAAAAAAGCGCTGGGTAAAACTGATGCAGCCCATTTCCAGACTTTCACGCTGCAGCCCCTGCATGCCTTCGCCGATAATAAATTCGGTACTGCCACCGCCGATATCCATCACCAAACGGCGGGCATTATCAAAGGCCAGTGACCGGGCGACACCCAAATAAATTAAACGGGCTTCTTCTTCACCGGTCACAATTTCAATCGGATGGCCTAATGCACGACGCGCTTTACGCAAAAATTCACGGCTGTTTTCGGCAACCCGCAAGGTATTGGTACCAACCACCCGTACTTTACCGTACGGTAAATCACGGACCCGCTCACCAAACCGTTCCAGACACAAAATAGCGCGATCCTGAGCCTCTTCTGACAAATAATTGTCTTCATCAAGGCCGGCACGCAACTGCACCATTTCCCGCAGCCGGTCCATGACCTGAAATTGTCCATCACGCAAACGCGCGATGATCATATGAAAACTGTTCGAGCCCAGATCAACAGCGGCCAGAACTTCTTCGGTTTCGTTGGCAGGTTCCATAGATAACAACTCATGAATGATGCCTGCATTCTGCCTGACTCAGTGGTCAGATGCCACGCTTAAAAGCGCTTTCATTGCTAAATCAGCAGATAAAAAAACCTGCACCGAAATGCAGGCCGGGCGTCAGTTCCGAGAGAAACTTTTATTCGCCTTTAACCACTTGTTCCATTCTGTCTACACTTAAGTGACGAACATCCTTACCTTCGACCATATAAATAGTGTATTCAGCAATATTGCGTGAGTGATCGCCAATGCGTTCCAGCGCCCGGGCTGACCACATCATATCAATGGCACGGCTGATTTTACGGGGATCTTCCATCATGTACGTCATCAACTGACGCAATAAGCTTTCATATTCTTCATCGACACTATGGTCTTCACGCGCCACTTCCAGTGCCATTTTCACATCTTGTCTGACAAATGCATCCAACGCATTGTGAAGCATTTCTTCGACATGTTTACCCAAGGCCTTTAATTCACGATAGTTCTTTTTAGGCCGATCTTTTTCCGACAAATTGAGCGCCATACGAGCGATACGCACCGCTTCATCACCAATACGCTCTAAATCTGAAATGGCTTTGGAAACGACTGTTACCAACCGCAAATCACCCGCCGTGGGCTGACGCATGGCAATAATATTAAAACAATCTTCATCAGCTTTAATATCGTAGCGATTCACTTCATCATCGCCACTCATGACTTTGCGCGCCAGTTCAGCATCGCCGGTCAATAAGGCTGTCATCGCATCGCTGACTTGCTGTTCAACCAAACCGCCCATCGCCAACAACTGGGAACGAATATCCTCTAATTGTTTTTCAAATTTCTGAGAAATATGTTGATTGATGGCCATGAAAAAAGTTGTCCTTGTATAAATGCCATTGATGAATAACAAATACTCATCCGAATAAAATTAACGATAGCACCGCCAATGAATGTTGCACTACCATTTTTTGCTTAACGATAATCGTAACAACCCTGTCAGGCATCACCAAATCACCTATCAGCTTTAATATCAGACACTGGGCTTGTCAATTGATTTCACCAACGGAAAAACACAGCTGAATGTCGCACCTTCACCAAGCTCACTGCTGACTTGCAAACGTCCTTTATGACGACTGATAATGTGTTTGACAATAGCCAGTCCGAGTCCGGTGCCACCGTTTTCCCGATCGCGGCCGTTATCAACCCGGTAAAACCGTTCCGTTAACCGGTCCAGGTGATGACTGGCGATGCCTTCGCCATTGTCTTCCACAACAATCTCACAGGTCGAGTCTTGCACAGACCAACTAGCGGTGATTTCTGATCCGGCCGGTGTGTATTTAACGGCATTAAAAATCAGGTTCGAAATGGCACTGCGTAATTCATCGGCATCGGCCAGCAGCCATTTATCGCTTAAGCACTTTAAAACCAGTTGGTGATCGCGAAACGTTTCCAGTCTTTTTGCATCGTCAATGACACTTTGCAGTAATTTGCAAACATCTGTTGGCCGGTGTTGCAGCGGCTTTTCACCGGATTCTAATTGTGACAGTGCCAATAAATCCTTAATCATCATATGCATACGATGTGTTTGTTGCTGCATCACTGGCAAAGCATGTTGCCACATTGCCGGATCGGAATCCTGGTCAAAACTTTCCAGATACCCCTTCAGGACCGTAAGTGGCGTGCGCAGCTCATGCGACACATTGGCGACAAAGTCCCGGCGCATGCGTTGTAGCTTAATGGTTTGCGTGACATCTCGACCTATCAGCATGCGATCTTTATTGGCGTACTCGACCATTTTCAGTTCGAGTTGAATCGCTGGATTCACTGGAGATTCAATCAAAGCCGTATGGTTTTCAGTGACCGGCGCCACCAATAATCGATGAAATGCCGGCGCCCGCAATAAATTATTGACCCGCAATTTCGCATCACGCGGCCAGTGAATGCCTAATAGCTCTCTGGCCGACACATTAGCCCATTCAACTTCACCAAACTCACCGATCACGACAATACCATCAGGTAGTGCTGCGGTAGCAGTTTTAAAACGTTTCAAATAGCCGGTCAGCTTTTTTTTGCGATTACTGTTCTGGGCGCGCATGCGCTCTATTTGCCCACAAACATCATCAATCACACCCTCGCCTTCCGGTGCTCTGTTTTTTTTCGGATTACTCAGCCATTCGTGCAGCAAAAACCATTGTCTTTGTAACCACAACAAATAAATGAATGTGCCAACAAACAAAAAGGTCATCATTTCACCAAGCAGCAGGCCAACAAAACCAGCCAAACTTATCAGTGTGATCAGACGCCAGTAATCCCAGGACATGAATGCAACCCGCTATTCGACAGAAAAGCGGTAGCCAACACCCCGCACGGTTTGCACCAATGGATCATGACCGGTTGGCTCCAGGGCTTTACGCAGCCGGCGAATATGTACATCAACGGTACGTTCTTCTATGTAAACGGTGTCACCCCAGACAAAATCCAGCAACTGCGAACGGTTATAGGCACGTTCAGGATTTTTCATAAAGAAATGCAGCAAGCGAAATTCGGTGGGTCCTAATTCGATCCGCTTACCATCGACGATCACACGGTGACTCTTGGTATCTAACACCAACTCACCGAATTGCAACTTCTGGCCATCTTCATCACCCAGCGGCCTACAACGGCGCAGCACGGCTTTTATTCTAGCAATCAGTTCAGGCGGCGAAAAAGGCTTATTCATATAGTCATCTGCACCGACACTGAGGCCTTTGACCATGTCCTCGCTTTCACCCTTGGCAGTCAGCATAATCACCGGAATCGATGCCAGAAATTCATTAGCACGCAAGCGTCGAATAAACTCTATGCCATCAATTCCGGGCAACATCCAGTCTAATAGAATCATATCCGGCTGTTGATTTTTCAGCCATTCCAGTCCCTGCTCAGCATGCTTTGCCGGTTCGCAAACAAATCCGGCCTGCTTAAGACTGAAACTCAGCATATCGCGAATCGCCGCGTCATCCTCGACCAACAATATCGTGGTTGCCATAACTCGATTCCTAGTTAAATATCTGCGAAAGCTTACCCGCCAAATGTGACAAAATGATAACAGTTCGGTAGAGCTATGAGGCCGGCGAATGCCGCGGTAACAATCTTGAAATAATACTAGCCGCAGCAATCATCATCGTTGACACCAGCAAACAGGCAGCAAGCCCCGCTGTTTGGTAAATCCAGCCGGACAACACCGTGCCGGCCAAACGACCGCCGGCATTGGCCATGTAATAAAACCCGACATCCAGTGACACACCATCCTGGTCGGCGTATGCCACAATCAGGTAAGAATGCACTGCTGAGTTAATCGCAAATAACACGCCGTAAATCAGCAACCCGGCCGTCAGTGCCCACACCACACCGACTTGCCAGTAAACGGCCACCGCGATCAGCAATGGTAGCAGCATCAATGGCAATGACCACAACCAGACCTGATAACCATCCGGCGCATGCTGTTTGGAGAAACCAGTCAGCCTAGGCGCAAGCGCCTGGACAATACCGTAGCCAATGACCCAGATCGCCAGCAGTGCCCCGATATAAATGGTTGGCCATTGTAATTGGGCATGTAAAAACACCGGTAAGGCTACAACAAACCAGACATCCCGTGAGCCAAACAGAAAAAATCGCGCTGCTGACAGTCGGTTTATAGCAGGACTTTTGGACAGCACATCACGAAATTTGGGTTTGAAACTGCTGCGGCCCAGATCCCGTTTTAGTAGGCTGGTGCTCCACACCAATACGATGGCTAATACACCGGCCAATACCAGAATAGCGCCGCGGAACCCCAGCCAGTAAAGCAAAGCCGCGCCAATAAAAAAGCCAACGCCTTTCAAGGCATTT
>JBFJJO010000087.1:0-8960 GCA_041612215.1 Methylophaga sp. | reverse complement strand
TGAGCAAACAACAAACCTGAGAAACAGGATATGCTTAACTTGATGCATTGTGAACGGGCGGCAAGGCCGTCTAGGTTGCTTTATTAGTTGTGATGAAAAATTGTTGGATTCGATAACGGTTTCGCCGTTCGGTATTGCGCCGGGACAATTGTTACCAAGCTTGAAAATCGACGTTACCGTGTATTTTTATCAACAATAATTTGATTATCAGCGTCTTTATCATTGGTGGATAACCCGGCGGTTAAAATCCAGCGCATGGCATCTTCATTGCCCATTTTAAGAGGCTGTACCTGACTGCGATGTAGCAGCATGGTATAGCCACCAATCTGATAGCTCATTGGCAGATAAACAGCGACTTTATCACTGGGATCGGTTTCGTTGCTGTCCAAAAAATTATGCAGATCATCCCGAACCTGGAAGCCAATGAGCTGAACGCCACCAATGCTTACAGCAACGGCATTATTGAGATTATCTCGTTGACGATCACGCGAGAGAAAATGCATAAAATCGCGAAGCGCACCGTGAATGGATTTTACCAGTGGGATGCGATCCAACATAGATTCACCCAGTGCAAATAAGCGTTGTACCAGCCAGGCATTCACAGCAATACCCATAGCAAAAATCAACGCGATAGCCGCCAAAAGTCCCATTCCCGGCCAGTATAAATGCTCTGGCATCACCGTCTTTAAAATCGGGCTTAAGCCTTTTTCAGCAGTCACCGCCAGCCAATAAATTAGATATAACGTGAGTCCAACTGGTAACAGGGTTGCCAGACCTTTCAGAAAGGTTTTCCAGATAAAGTCCATTGCAGATCTCCTACCGGTAAGGCGCTATATATACAGTGTTATATCAGCTTCACTGGCGAACTCCAGGAAAGTTGCAGCACCGCCCTGACTGATGCCATCAATGAAGTCACTATCTTGAAAATCAAATAAATCAACGGTCATCTGGCAGGCAATCAGTTCAACATCTGTTTCTAGGCAAGCTTCACGAAGCTCGGCGATGCTGGCGACTCCTTTTTGTTTCAGCTTACGGCGCATCATCCAAGTCGCAAATGCTTCCATGCCGGGAATAATTTGCAATAGATTGGGGACGGGGATCGGCATCGGCATGGCCGGATTGCCTAATGGCGAGACTTGTAGTGACAGGTCCTTTTTTAGGAGTTGCAGGCCGTAAAACGTGAAAAAAATCTTCGCTTCAAAGCCCAGTGCCGCGGCAGTTGAGGCCAGTAAAAACGGTGGATATCCACCGTCTAAAGTACCTTTACTAGCAATAATGGCAAGTTTTTTAGCCATAATTTAACCCTTCTCAATTATAAAATGTAGTTTCTCGTCGCTCTCATGCGAGGCCACCAGCGCATTCCCAGTCATTTTGCAAAAAGCGGGTATATCTTTGTTGGCGCCGCGATCGGTGGCAATAAGGTGTAATCTTTGACCAGAAGCCAGCGAAGATAGAGCTTTGCGTGCCTTAAGCACGGGTAGCGGACAATTGAGCCCGGAAGTGTCAATTTCTGCAGCAAAATCTGACATACTTAACTCCCCAAAAAAATTGAGTTTCAACCTGCCATGATAAACACATTGCGGTATTTTCGCATGGCACTGATATTGGAACCGGGCAAAATCGCCAGAGTCTAAAGGGACTATGAAAAAAGTTATTTTGATGTCGATGTTGGCGCTGACAACAATGTTCAGCCATGCCAATCCAAATATTCAGTTGCCAGAAATGGGTGATAGTGCTGGTGCATTGGTATCACCGCTTGAAGAGTATCAGGTTGGTCAGAGTTTTTTCTGGCAATTGCAGCAGCAGGTTGATCTGGTTCAGGATCCGGAAATCAATGATTACCTTAAAGGCTTGGGTAATCGTTTAGTTGCCAGCAGTGATGCACCGAGTTTGCCCTTTACTTTTTTTATGGTGCCGGATCCATCCATTAATGCGTTTGCGGCACCCGGCGGGTTTATCGGTGTGCATAGTGGCTTGATGTTGACTGCCGATAGTGAAGATGAAATTGCTTCCGTTATGGCGCATGAGATTGCTCACGTTACGCAGCGGCATATTTTGCGCAGCTATGAACGAGGTGAGCGGATGAGTATCCCGCTGACGGCAGCGATGATTGCTGCAGCTTTATTGGGGATTGCCGATCCCAGTGCGGGTAGTGCAGCGATCATGGCGGTGCAGGGCGGCGCAATCCAAATGCAGCTTGATTATTCCCGCGCCCATGAATCAGAAGCCGATAGTCTGGGTATGCAAACATTGGTAAATGCGGGTTTTGACCCTCATGCCATGCCCACATTTTTTGAAAAATTGCAGGTGGCCAGTCGTTTTTATGGCGGCGGCCATGTCCCGGAGTTTTTGCGGACGCATCCGATAACGAGTTCCAGGATAGCCGAAACACGTGCCCGTGCAGAAAACTATCCCACCGTTGCCAAAGCGCTTGATAAAAAACAATTTTATTTGATGCGTGAAAAACTGCGGGTGATGACGACCGGTAATCTGGATGAGCTTACTAGCCAATATCGCGAAAAAGTAACTGATGATGGCGCCAACGATGCTGATATAACGCGTTATGGGTATGTGCAGGCGCTCATTAAGGCGAATAATCCTGTAGCTGCACGTAAAGCCTTGATACCGCTGGTTGAAAAAGATGAGGATCGGTTAACCTATCAATTGGCACTGGCGGATATTGAAATGGCAGTTGGAAATACTGCAGCAGCGTTGGCCATTTATGAAGACTATCAGGGGTTGTACCCAGATGATCGGGCTTTGTCGATGAAGCAGGTTGAAGCCTTATTGCGTGTTGGTGAGTCTCGCAAAGCCGTTAATATTTTGCAGCGGCAGCTGGATGTTGGTGAAAGCTCCAAAGATTTATACCGGCTACTCGGCAAAGCCCATGAACAAATGGGTAATAAAAGTCAGTCACATATGTGGCTGGCAGAAGCCTACTATCACAGTGGTCGGCTGGCGGCAGCGGCAGATCAATTACGCATTGCAGCGGATTTTGCCCGTGGTGATGAATATCAGCGGGCGAAAATCAGCTCGCGTTTACGTGAGGTCGAAACCCAACTGACGGTCATGGAAAAGAATCGATGAATGAACAATTTGATGCGGCGCGACGTTATTGGCTGAAGCGCGGCGTTTCAGCTACAACGCTGGCAATGGTTGCGACCAGTGGTTTACTGTTACCTCAACAGTTATTGGCTCATTGGCCGCGTGATGCTTACAGTGCTAAAACCGTTGAGGATGCCTTGCGGGCTTTATTGGGCGAAGCGGATTTGATTGATGATGAAGCGATATATTTCAGCGTTGGTTCACCACCGACTTATGCGGTCAATGGTGCAACGGTGCCGGTGGAAATTAACAGCACATTAAAAAATATTGAGCATATCGCACTACTGGTGGAAAAAAACCCGTCACCGTTAGCAATGAGTTTTGTGCCCAACGATGATGTCATGTTGCCCTTTAAAACCATGCTTAAAGTTGCTGAAGACTCGGATATGCTGGCGGTGATTCGCGCTGAGGGCAAACTCTACGTAACCCGGCGCTATGTGGAAATTGATATTGGAGGCTGCGCCTGATGGCGGTAAGAGGTAAAGATCGGATCCGCGCTAAATTGCAGGATGGCGATACATTGGTGCGCATTTTACTGGCGCATCCGATGCACACTGGCAGGGGTGAAGATGCGCAGGGCAAGTTGATTGCTGCAGAATTTATTCAGGATATCCGCTGTTGGCGGAACGATAAGGAAGTGCTGACCATTAAGTGCGGAACAGCAACATCACGCAATCCGTTTTTTGCTTTTCAGCTGAAAGGTGGTGTCAGGGGCGATGTTATCACCCTGCGCTGGGTTGACAATACCGGTGCTAAGGGCCGGGCGGAAACCGAAGTCCAATGAGTTTAAAGCTCAAGGTCAATCTGTTTTTCGCAATGATTCTGGTACTGTCAGTGCTGGCAAGTAGCTGGGTACTGATGTCCAATGCCAAGCAGTCAGTCAAGGCTGAAGTGCAAAACACCATGGATACGACAGCGCACATTATCACCGTGACCCTTGCCGGCACCCGGCTGAATCGTGATCGCGCGGTCAGTGAGCATATGAAAGAACTGGTCATGGCGCTCAGCGAAATGCGCAGTCTACACATTCTGATGTTTGATCAGCAGGGGCTGATGTTTGAAGGCCAGCCGGATAAAAACATGCAGGACAAGCCGCCCGACTGGTTTGTGAAATATTTATTTCCGGAAATCAAGCCGTTATCACGGCGTTTTGGTGAAGGCCATATGGTTATTTATGCCGCGCCAATGCTGGAAATTGCAGAACGCTGGCGCGACATCCGCGACATCATGACGCTGGGTCTTGTGATTTTTATGGTGTTGGCAGTGTTCTTGTATTGGGGTGTGGGCTGGGTCATGCGGCCGTTGCAGCGACTGCTCGATGCATTGTCGGGCTTTGAACGCGGCGACCTGCATTTGCGGCTGCCGCGCTTTGCACTGTCAGAAATGGATCAGATCAGCCAAACCTTTAACCGTATGGGGGAAGCGCTGGAGCTCAGCAGTGCTGAAAACCGTCGGCTGGCAACCCTGGTCAAACAATCCGGCGATGCTATTTTATCTTTGGATCATGCAGGTTATATTACCTTTTGTAATGCGACTGCCGAGCGTTTATTTGCACGGCAAACAACGGCACTTATTGGTGAGTCTTTAACAACACTTGGTTTACATGAAAACCGTAATCAAATCATCAGTGTCATCGAAGGTTGCAAGGCGGTAGAAAATCTGGAAACCAGTTTATTGCAGCCAGACGGAGAAAAAGTCTCGCTGCTGATGTCTACCGTGCCATTGCTGGAAACGGATGGCTGTGTCATTGGCGTCATTTGTACATTCCGTGATATTACGGAACATCAACAGGCAGAAAAAGCCCGTGCACAACTGCACGAAACCCGAATGCTCACCAAGCATATGGACGAGGCTCAGGAAGCAGAACGCCGGCATTTGGCGCGGGAATTACATGATGAGCTGGGTCAATGTCTGACCGCGATCAAAACCGATGCGGTGCTGATCCGTAATCGAACTCAAGATAGCGAGCCCAAGCTATATCAGAGCTCACAGGCCATCATTGATACAGCCAGCCATATATATGATGTTGTTCATAACATGATTACCCGTCTGCGGCCGAGCCCGTTGGATGATTTGGGGTTGCTGGCAACGCTCGAAGAAGCCATAAAAAACTGGCAGGATCGGCAATCAGAAATAACTTTTAGCCTTGATGTGCAGGGTGATGTGACCGGTCTTAATGAGTCGATTAACATGACAGTTTTCCGGGTCGTTCAGGAAGCGGTGACCAATGCTGTGCGCCATGCCGCCGCCAGTCGCATTAGTGTTGCGGTACACCGTGAAACGGTGGCCAGCGGCGAGCAACTGGAAATCAATATTCGTGATAATGGCAAAGGTATGGAAGTCCATGATTTTCATTCAGATGTCGACTTTGGCCTCTTGGGGATGCGCGAACGGGCGCAGAGTCTTGGCGGCACATTTATACTGGACAGCCATCTTGGTGAAGGTGTAAACCTCACGGTGACTATTCCCCTTGGAGCACAAAACTGACATGAGTATCACCAAAACCAAAATATTGCTCGTCGATGACCATGAGCTGGTTCGTGCTGGTTTCCGGCGCTTGCTCGAAGATGGTGATAAATTCGAGGTGGTTTGCGAATCTGGTAGTGGTGAACAGGCGGTACAGGATTTTAATAAGCATCACCCCGATGTCGTCGTCATGGATATTTCTATGCCGGGTATCGGTGGTGTCGGTGCCATAGAACGCATTATCGCCCGCGAGCCCCGTGCCAAAATTTTGGTTTTGAGTGTTCACGAAGACAGTGTTTTTACTACCCGTGCCATGCAGGCCGGTGCCTTGGGTTTTATTCCCAAACGCAGCGCCCCTGAAGAAATGCTTAAAGCCGTCGAAATGGTCGCGCAGGGGCGCACCTGTATTGCGCCGGAAATTGCTCAGCAGATCGCAATGCAAAAGCTGACTGGCTCTGAGAATCCGCTGGATGTGCTCAGCCAGCGAGAGTTTGAAGTATTTCGCTTATTGGCTGAAGGTCAAACAGTTAATGAAATTGCCGATATTTTGAGCTTGAGTCCAAAAACAGTGGGTACCCATCACACCAATATTAAACAGAAACTCAATGTATCGAACTCCGCAGAGTTAGCACGTCTCGCCATCCGTAGTGGTTTGCTGGATGCCTAAGGAAAATCCTTAGTATTATCGCGCAAAATGCTCTATAGCTTTTTTCATTAATTACGTATCCTATGAATCGTATCTTTCGGAATTGTCCGAAATAACAATGGAGGTGATTACCATGTGGACTAAACCAGAATATTCAGACATGCGTTTCGGTTTTGAAGTAACCATGTACATCTGCAACCGTTAATACGCAGATAACGCATCCAAAGAAGCCCCGACCCGTTCGGGGCTTTTTTTTGTCTGATATTTGTCGATAACGCACTAAATTTACAAAACGCTGCGCTGCTCAGTATATTAAAGTTATATGACTTCAGACTTTCAGGATTTGGTAAAAATGGGTTTGTTGTTACGTTTTAATCTGATTGCTACGGTGGTTTTTCTGATTGGGTTGGCAATTGCCCAATATATAGCGCTACGCGATATGCGTGAGCGGGTCGATGTCGATATGGCTATGGCCACGGCATTAGCAGATTATTTAATAGAATCACAAACAATGCGTTTGTGGGTCGATTTTCAGTATTACGGCTTGATGCCAACGGAAAAAGCCCTGAATAGGCTATTCCAGTTGGAACGGTTGAAGTATTTAAAGTATTTGAATATACAATTTATCAGCCCAACTGGACAGATACTTGACACTAATAAAGCGACGAATGCTGAAGCGCCGGTGACCATGCCCAATTGGTTATTTGATTTTCTGTCAAATTTTTTTCAGCAACAAACTGTTATCAAACCAGTCAATATGGCTGGCCAAAACATTGGTGACATCAATATCACCAACAATATCACTAATGAAATTAATGAGATATGGCGCACCAGTCAAGAGATGATATTGCCATTGTTGTTGGTGTTTTTGGCGGGCACTATCTTGATAACCTTGTTGGTTTCATTAATCGTCAACCCGGCAGAAAAATTATTGCTTATCAATCGCAAACTGGCTGAGACATCACCGACTAAACGCCGAACCTTTCTGGGTTTTTCAGGCTTATTCAAGGCCGGTCATCAGCTCGATGATATTGGACGGCAACTGCAATACTATAACCAACAATTGCGTGATCTCAATGATCAGATGCTGAACATGCATGAATCTGAGCGTAAGCGATTATCAGCGGAATTGCACGATGAAATTGGCCAACATTTAACGGCAATTCGTTTTGATACGGCAACGATTGCCTCAACAGTTGATTTGGCAGAGGCCAAGCAGGCGGGCAAGTCTATCGAGAATATCAACCGGCAACTCACCGATATTATCCGCTCGATGTTGCACCGATTGCGGCCGCCATCATTGGACAGCGTTGGTCTGGCAGCCAGTTTACGGGAGCTGATTGATGACTGGCAGCAACGGCATCCCGAACATCATTTAAATCTACAAATTGACGGGGATCTGGACCTATTGCAAGATCAACTAAAACTGACCGTTTACCGCGTTATCCAGGAAGCGCTGACCAATATTGTCCGGCATGCCGGTGACGCGGTGTTCGTTGATATACATATACAACTAAAGTCTCAGCTGCTGCTGTTCAGTATTAAAGACAATGGACGTGGCTGCGATTTTCAAAAAACAACCTCCGGTTTTGGCCTGCTTGCAATGCGTGAGCGGATAGAAGCGCTGGCTGGCGAATTTAATGTATTGTCATCGCTAGGAACCGGATTGACTGTGACTGTTCGCATTCCTTTGTGATGGATTTTGATAATGCAAGCGATACGCATATTACTGGCTGATGATCACGAGGTTGTGCGATCCGGACTGGCCAGAATGTTAGAGCGCCACCAGGACATGCAGGTGGTGGGAGAAGCGGCCAGTGGTGAACAGGCCTACCAGTTATTTACCGAGCTGGATCCAGATGTACTGATTATGGATATCACCATGCCAGGGATTGGTGGGCTTGAAGCATTGCGCCGTATTCGGGTACGTTATTCCCAAGCCAAAGTTATTATGTTTTCGATGCATGAAAACGCGACATTAGCTGTTCAGGCAATGAGCGCCGGCGCTATGGGTTATGTCTCTAAATCAGGAGACGCCAACGATTTACTGGATGCCATTCGCCAAGTGATATCAACCGGTAAAAGTTTTCTCAGCGCCGATATGGCACAGCGTATCGCCTTGCAAAGTGTTTCTGGCAGTGATAATCCCACCCGGCGCTTGACGGTAAGAGAGTTTGAAGTATTCCGATTATTGGCTGAGGGACTGATGCTGGAAGAAATTGCTTCCAGACTTAATCTTGGGCACAAAACCGTCGCCAACTATCAGACGGTGCTAAAGCATAAATTGGGATTTAATTCATCAGTGGAATTGGTACGTTTAGCTATCAAATACAACGTTATCAACAATGATTAATCGGGATATTTTTCCCGATTTATTTTTGGGTGAGAAGTCAATATTATCAATGCTTTCAGCTCTGCTCGGGAAAAAATCCTAATTACTTAGGGATTGGTTCCTAATGATTTCGGGGCAAAACCGGAATAAAGTCCATAACTCATGAATGTGCAGCTGTCGCTGATCATCATGAATAGAAAATAATATAGAGGATAACTTCCATGAAGCTGAAAACTTTATCAATCGCAATGATGGGTTTAGTCGCACCAGGTATGGTCGCTGCTGATGAACTCGTCACAATGCAACAAAACCATGACAACTGGGTGATGCCTGCCCAAAACTACGCAAACCAACGTTACAGCACTTTGACGCAAATCAACAAAGACAATGTCAAAGATCTGAACATGGCCT